>JAHEJP010000004.1 GCA_024638855.1 Chloroflexota bacterium | reverse complement strand
AAGAGTGAAAAGAATATTGTCTTTGGTACGGGGCCATTAGGCCTGGCGGTGATGGATGCCCTGGTTAGCCTGGGCCGGCAGGTAACGTTGGTCAACCGTGCCGGCCGCGTTGGCGAGATATTGCCAGATGGGGTCGGCGTGGTTCAAGGCGATGCTACCGATCCGAACCAGGTGGCTAGCATATGTAACGACATGGACGTGGTTTTTCACTGCGCCCAACCACCTTACCACCTTTGGCCAGAGCGGTTCCCACCCATCACTCAAGGTATTATGGACGGTGTCAGCCGCACCAATGCCCGGCTGGTCTTTGCCGATAACTTATACATGTATGGCCCGGTAGAAGGTGAGACGATCAATGAAGAGCTACCCTATGCGGCCACCGGTCATAAAGGTAAAACTCGAGCCCAGATGGCCCAGATGTTGTTAAATGCTCATATGGCAGGACGGCTCCAGGTAACAATCGGCCGCGCCTCCGACTTTTATGGCCCGCGCGTGCTGGGCTCAGTTGTTGGCGAGACCTTCTTTGCTCCGGCGCTGGCCGCTAAGCGTGTGAACGTCATCGGCAATCCGGATATGCCCCATACCTATACCTATATTCGTGATTTTGGCAGGGCACTGGTTACCCTCAGTGAAAATCAGGAGGCATACGGCCGGGCCTGGCATGTGCCCAGCGCGCCGGCGATGACAACTCGTCAGTTTGCCGATCTGGTTGCCGGTGAAATCGGCCAGCCGGTCAAGCTCCGCCCCGCCGGCCGGATAACAGTGACCCTCCTTGGCCTTTTCGTCCCCGAACTCCGCGAGACGAAGGAGATGATGTACGAATTTGAGGATCCCTTTGTCGTGAGTCACAGTAAGTTTGAAGCTGCTTTCGGCAATAGCGCCACCCCTCACCAGGAGGCAATTCGCGATACCGTCGCCTGGTACCAGCAAAGGGACAAAAAATAATGTGCCGGATGTACCTACGGCTAGATAGCTGCCCGGAATAGTCTGGCTGAGTGGCTGAGCTTCGCTTAGCTTGGGAGAACTTCGTTCTCCACGAATAGGGTGGCTCGGGTCACCCTAAACTGGCCGCCGCCGCTCTGATCCGCTCCAGTAAGTTATTAGATGGAACTCGAATCAAATGTCTGCGTTCGATAGATCAGGCTGACCAGGTCGCGTTCTGAATTACCACACGATAGCCATCAAGATCGGCAAATGTTCTTCCTTTCCGTTGCCAGTAAGGATTGTGAGCAGGAACCTCGCTGAAGCCGGCTTCAATCATGCGGTCACAGGCGGCATTCCAATCACGTTGATGGGGGTAGTAGAAAACAAGCAGGTGTTCAGCGCTCGGCGCGCCACCGGCAGCGATTCCTTTTTCGTGAGTGAATTCCAAATGCCAATCGAAGCCCGGTACACCGAGCATGATGCCGTCGAAGCCAGCGTGATCTTTGAACTCTCCCAACCGGGTCAGGTTTAGTCCGCGTTCGTACATGCGTGCCGATTCTTCGAGGCGATCAGTTGGGCGCGCTATTCTCAAGTGCGGTTCCATAATTGTATTCAACCTGCGTGATTTTTAAATCGGCATACTCGAGGTCGCCTGAGTCTAAGTTCCAGACCGCTTTGCCGCGGAGCGGAAGTTTTAGGCCGGCAAGTTCCCCGTATTCCAAGAACGGCGTGGACCAAGGGTCAAGCGAATAGGAGCCACTGATTTCACGGTAGCGCATCGTGGAAAAGTTAACTAGACGACCGTCGGCGTCAAAGAACATCTGCGCCGAGACGCTCTTGTCATGATCGCTGAAAGTGACCTGAGCCGAATGGTCGTTGACGGTTTCCCAGCTGATGTTGTCGCCCAAGAAGGCGGTGGGGAACCACATAATCTCATTCAAATAGCGAATCATGGTAGCCTGGTCGAGTTCCTCGCCGCGGGCGTCGAAGACGGTATAGAGACCGGCCACTTTGCCAAACATGTGGCCTTTGCCCGCTTCGTACTTATCTTTGGCCCGAATGAGGGGCAGGCCGGCGATCTTGAAGCGGGCATTCCAGAGCAGGCTGGGGGGATCGGTGGTATATAGCTCTTCAGCAGTGAAAGGCATCCAGGGTCGATCTCGACCAAGTCGGAAGGTGCCTACCTGCTTCAGGCGCACGGTGTCGATCCAGGGGGTGCCCACGACCCCGGTATAGTCCATATAACGCCGTACAGGGGCAGGTAAATCATCGACCATGTCGGCCGTGATGAGCCGTCGATCATTTTTCCCCTGTTTCTCCATCGTCAACACCTTCCTGTTTAAGCGGTTCGTGGTTCAGCTCATAAAATGCCTTCAAAGTGGAGCCGTTCCTGACCGAGTTGATCATCATCCTTTGTAGCATTATTCTACAATACTTTTTAGATTGTTAGGCACTGGAGAAAAAACGAATGACAGAAAAAACGTGCATCATTACCGGGGCTAACTCGGGCATTGATTTCGCGGCCGCCATTCAAATCGCGCAAAAAGGGTACCGGGTCATCATGGCTTGTCGCAATCCTGAAAGAGGTGAAGCGGCTTTGCAAGATGTGTGCCGGGCTTCAGGCAGTGATGCCGTCGAGCTGATGATCGTGGATATGTCGTTACAATCGTCCATTCAAGCCTTCGCCGAGGAATTTCTGGCTAAAAATGTGCAAATCGACATCGACAAACGCTATCCAGACGCGCCCAAGTTGATGGGCTAGATGTATGCCATAAAAAGCAGCTTTGCCATCATGCCCGAGGAGATGGCCGAAACCTACACGTATCTGGCAATGTCAAATGAGGTTAGCCAGACGACGGGCAAATACTACGACAACCCCACCAGTATGGCCAGCTCATCTGGCTACAGCCGCGACCCAGAAAATATCGCGGCCGTTATGGCGCTGACGAGAGGCTATCTGCCAGAGCATGCGCCCTTTGAATTAGAACCAGAGGTAGTAAGCGAGGCTTAAAGCGTTAACACCTGGTGGAATTGTAAAAAGCTTAGTCAATATCGGCTGGAGTGGCAGTCCCGGCCGCCGGCACTGGGCCGGTCAAAAATTCAGGTTGCTCGAAGGCGGGATCAGGGTATTGATAAAAACCGCTGCCACTCTTCAGCCCTAAGTGACCCTGATCAACTTTTTCCTTCAACAGGTTGATGACCCGCTTCGCCTTGGGAAAGAAGGAAACCCATTTTGTCTTCTGGGTGGTTATCTCGTAGGCCAGGTCGATGCCGACCAGATCCAGTATGCCGAAAGGACCAATGGGCATCTTGGTTGTGCCCATCCAGGCCCGGTCTATTTCCTCAACAGAGGCCACGTCCTCGGCCGCTAACTCTATGGCTGAAGACAAGACGGCATCCAACATGGTGTTGAAAACGTAAGAAGGATGCTCTCGTTTGACGAAGATGGGGATCTGGTCGATGCGCCTGGCAAAAGCATGCAGCAAATTCACCGTTTCGGCCGCCGTGCCGGGATGGGGCATTATATCCACGACGTTGGCATATCAGACCGGTTGGTGGAAGTGTAAGGCGCAAAAACGATCCGGCCGTCCGGTGGCGGCCGCGAATTGGGAAGGCACCAGGCTGGAGCTGTTGGTGGTGAATAGGGTGCGTTCCGGGCACAAAGCGTTGAACTGGCCGAGCACCTTTCCTTTGAGCTTGGGTTGCTCGGGCAGCGATTCGCTGAGTAAGTCCGCCTCTTCCGCTGCCAGAACTGGATCGCTGGTGAAGGTGATCCGCGCCAATGCGGCCGCAGCCGCGGATTCTGACAGCATCCCTTCGGTCACGAATTCCCGGGCGAATCTCTTTATTTGCTCTTCGGCCGCCTGGAGCGCCTCTGGCATGAGGTCGTAGATCCTGACTTCATAGCCATAGCGGGCGCATTGCAGGCCTATCTGGCGTCCCATGATGCCGGCGCCCAGGATCAACACGCGCTGTATATCATCTATCCTCACAATTACTCTCCCTTCGTTCGCCTAAGATAATCCCAAAAAGGTAACCTGGTAAGCAATATAGACTCAACAAACGATCTTCATTCAAAGTTTGAATCCGGCTCGACAACAGGAACCTGTGGAGATTCATGAAGGCTGTTGTTTCCGAATGTGACCTTCAGCCAAATGTAGCCAGATATCATTTTTCGGGTCAAGGTGTTTTCGCTTTGGGAAGGGTAGGCAGGTTTCAGGGCAATCATGTGTCATTTCGCATGATTGCCCTGAGATGATGTCATGTGTTGAGGATACTGCTATCCTGGGGGTAGGCCTTGACCAACCTGCCCGTATTATTTGTCCTTGAGGATAGTTTTGATGTGGTCTACCAACTTGTCGAAGGCTTGTTCCCAACCTGCGTTTGCGCCTGAGCCTGCCGGTACACCGGCGTGCGTCATAACCATTTTTGTACGCCCACCGAGGTCTCTCAATAACACCGTGACTTCGGTCGTTGCAGGGTAACCCTCAGGCATCCCCATGGCAGCCGGCGAAACCACATTGCCATTTTCATCAGCGGGGCTTTCCGTGTAAACGAGGCGTTCGTTAGGGACAATTTTGGTGTATTCACCTGTCGTCCACATTTTCATGCTGCCATCCGGATTTTGCATCTCCATGCAAACCAGGCGTTTGCCACCCACACGCACATCCATTTCGGCAACGGGCACGGTGAAACCTTTGGGCCCATACCAATTTTTGAAATGTTCGGGGTCTGTCCACATTTGCCAGATAAGGTCTATGGGTGCATCGAAAGTGCGTTCAATCACAACTGCATCTTTGGTATTGGGGCTGTCACTCATTGTCTTTCTCCCTGTTCTTAAGTTGATTGATATAGTCGTCCATGCGGTCAAAGCGTGTTTCCCAGATATGGCGGTACTGCTCTGTCCACTTGGAAACTTCCTCTAGGGGCGTTACGTCGATGGTGCAGGGTCGGTATTGCGCTTTTTGCCCCTGTGTGATTAGCCCTGCACGTTCCAATACTTTGATGTGCTTGGAAATGGCTGGCAAACTCAAATCAAACGGCTCTGCGAGTTCGTTAACGGTTGCTTCCCCCTCTGCCAATCGCGCCAAAATCGCTCGCCGTGTCGAATTTGCCAATGCTGCAAAGGTCTGGCTCAGTCTGTCATCGTCACTCCTCTTAATCATGATTTTCCTTATTTTACCATTCGATTAATTAACCTAATGGTAAAATACCATGATATTTCTATTTGTCAAGCAAATTGCCCAAATACGATCAAAATTCAAACCTTATCGTGGCAATGTAATGGTCGAACCTAATATCAGAGGAGTTAGGTCTTTTTGTTTCACTTTGCTCTTTGACTTTGTAAAGGCCGTGGGCGGGTTTCCATTCATCTTGTCAAAGTGAATATTTTTACTGCAATGAGTGAGTAGTCAGTCATTTATAATGTAAAAACATCAGGTGTGGAATATGGCCCGAAAATCGAGTCCCGAGAGAAGAGCGCACTATTTGGAGGCCGCTTTGAAGCTGTTCGTTCGCCCGCAAAACGATCCATTGACCTTCCCCAAACTCATGACGACGAGGCGTACGTTCATTGCTGTTGTAACAACTGCCGGTGCAGCACTGCGCCCAGGTGACTCGAATCAAGCTGCAGCACCTTATCAAAATGAGCTTGTGCGGTTGCTTGCTGGCCCAGACCACTATAGCCCAGGGCCATCATGTAGTGACAATGGATCTGGTTGAGTTGGTTGAGGTCTTGATCAAAAACCAAAAAGTTGGGTAGCGAGATCGCAAAATAGTCAATTTTGACTTCATCATCCATGTGGGCCTGGCCATAGTTCACCAACCTACGGAATATAGACTGCGCCTCAGCCGAATCTCCCAATTTCTGCCGTGCCAGCCCTTGATAAAAAACCATATCTGGCGGCTGGTCATTGTAGTACATTGGCGACGTCGGTTCGGTCAAGCCTGTTGCAGCCCGTGTAAACCATTCATGAGCGCTGTTGGCCAACCTAAGCCCTTCGTAGGCACAGCCTAGATAGTAGTGGATGTCGTTTTGCTGAGTGCCATCCAGTTTGCCTTCGCCAAGATTAGGGGGATAGGTTTGGGCGTCCTGTAGATATTCAATGGCCGTTTCAAATTCCCCACGCTCAATACATTTTCGCGCCATCTCGACAAGAGTTAACACGTACTGTCTGGTGACTTTCCCTTCTCCACCTTCCCATGGATGGAAATTCCGGTTTGCCAGTTGCCGTAATGAATCTTCCGGCCGATGCAACAAGTTGTGCAAAGTAATTAGCTCAATACTGAGATCATCCCGCTCGGCCACGAGATCGGTCTGCTGCTCAAGGAACGCCAAACGCTCTGCCGGTGAACGGTTTAGTCTCTTGTAAAGTTGGTCGAGTTCATAAAGCACGCGAGCATCATGCGAATTTAGAGCGAAGGCGGTTTCCAGACTCTGAACTGCTTTCCGAGGATCACCTTCTTTGTTGTAGTAGGCCAACCCTAGATTCCGATGCGCAGTGGCGAACTGATCATCTAACGAACGGGCCCGTTCCCAGGCGGTGATCGCTTCATCATACCGTCGGTTTGCATACCAGAAATTACCCAAATAGTAAGGAGCCCTTGCATCACCCGGGTTCAGGCGCATGGCAGCCGTTAATGATAGAACATCCTCCAGCCGGTTGGGAAAACAGTAGTCAGGCGGAAGGTTTACTGCTTCCTGGAATACCTCGCGGGCTCTTTCAATTTCGCCAGCCTGTTCATAGATCCAACCTAGCGTATATTTGACCATTGGTTCCACATCAGAAACGCTATTCAATAGTGCTGCCGCATCGTCAAATAGACCCGCATATGCATAATCAATGGCCAGTTCGATCAATGTATCTGGGTTCAGCCTTGTAATCTGTTCAAATGTTGAATCATTTACTAACAGATATCGTTCCCACAGCGCACCATATTCAATTTTGTCAATTTCTAAACTTTTAGCGGTGGTGGATAAGGCAGCGTCGAACATTCCCAAATGCCTCAGCAGAATGGCATATAAGTGTCGCGCTTTGTGATGGCGGCCGTTTCTTGCCAGAGCCTGCTCAAGCAATTCAATAGCCACTTGCGGTTGCCTCGCGCGACTGGCCAACCGGGCTAACTCAAAAAACGCCGCGGCCCCCCAGGCCGCATTCCAAGTCGCTTTATAAAACGCATCAAACGCTTCCTCATAACGTCCCTGCATCTTGAGCGATAAACCAAGATTGTATGATGGTTCGCCGTCATAAGGATTCGGATTACGCGACGTCAACCGTTCAATGGCCCGGCGAAAATACAACTCGGACTCGGCAAATTTCCCCCGCCGAAATAACAGCAGCCCCATGGCATTATTACAACGACTGTCACCTGGATCGCGACGCAAAGCTTCTTCGTAATAGGGTTCTGGTTTATATGTGGCGTGACGGTATTGCTCTAGATGCAATCCGTTCAGGAAAAGTTCTTCGATGCTGACTATTTCTGCCGGCGGTGTGGCCGGCGTGGCCGGATCGGGGGTAGGTAGTTTCTTGTCTGGCAGTGGCGTAAACGATAACAATTCTTCCTCGCCATCCATCACGCATAGGGTAAACGCTTGGGGGGGCGTATCTGGTGGCAATTGAACCGATCTCACTAACGGTGTTTCCGGCGTAAGCGTCACCTCATTTTGAAAGATAGGTCGATCATTGTCTAGCAGGGCCACCTGCACCTTGTGCGGCCTGGTAACATATACGCCAATCTTCGCTTGTTCCCCATCAACTTCCAGGTTAATAATCACATCCTTGGATGCATTCTTAGCGCCACCGATTTGCTTATACGGTATAAAAAACTGACTAAAGCTCTTTTCCTCACCCGGTTGCAACCAGGAGAAATCTGGCTGATTGTCCGTATACGCTCCACACATCAATTCGATATACGGCCCATCTTCATCCGTGAGTTGGCGATCCCAGCTCTGGCCAAAATCGCCGCAGCCCCACGTCCATTGTTTTTTGCCCGGCACCACGTGATGGTTGGCCACGTGCATCATGCCAGCCTGCCTGCCATGATCGTAACAGCCGACAAAATCAAAGTCGGAATGGCACACCATGTAAGAGGTAGGCACAGGAATATTCCTGTAAAGGCTGATGTCGGTGCCTGGGGCATAGTTCACTTTGTAATAAGTGCCGGTTGCGATGGGGAAGTCGGACACATCCCGCTTGCCATGGTCCATGACGGCATGGACATCGGGCGGGAAAATCGATTGGTAGTCGTCGTTTACTGACACGGCAGGATTAGCCCACCACAAGAATGTCTGTGGTTCGGCGGTACGGTTATAGAGTTGCACATTGATTTCGAGGATAGCCCGATCGGGGTGCAAGGTAAAACCATGCATGCCTTTCGTGCGGAACATGCGCTCTATTTCCGCGCACCAGACAGTTTTGCTGCCATCGGTGTGCACTTCGGTCCGCCAGTCGACCGGATCAAAGGTAGTGGGACGGTGATGCTGCGGCCAGTTAAACTCAATGCCGCCGGAGATCCAGGGGCCGGCCAAACCAACTAATGCCGGTTTGATGACCTGGTTGTAGTAGACGAAATGATAACCGTTGGTTTTGTCGAGCGCCATTTGTACGCGCCCACCGATTTCTGGCAGGATCATGATTTTTAAGTAGCGATTTTCAAGGAAAACGGCCGTATATTCTTTGTCGTATTTTTCATCAAATACGCGCTCGATCACTGGATAAGGGTAAACGACGCCGCTGCTGCCTTGATAGACGCGCTTCTCCAAGAACATTGGGTTCCTTTCTGGTTCTCCAATGCGGTAGGTTGGGATTGATACTGACTCCTCCCAGCACTCAACTTGTTCGTCTTTCATAGCGGAACATCTCCCTAAGTTATTGCGGTGGGGGCATGTAGTACTTCGATGGGTCAGACTGAGTCAGACGGCCTGTAATTCGAAGAACTATATTTCCAGGTTTGCTCGTAGTTTGAGTTCACCCTGATTCTTGAGTTCTGTTCTCCTATCTCTGATGCGGTTGACATCGATCGGATACGATCCAAATTCATGTACAGTTTGGTACATTTTAATCGCATTTTCAGCCGAAATTGATTCATGTACCTCGCTGGATGAGCCAATGAAAATGCCGCCTTGAGGACCAATGACTTCAATGAGTTCTAAGGTTTCGTCCTCGACGTCAGCCAAAGTTCCATGAGGCAAAGTTTGCATGCAGCATACATTTCCAAATAACAATCTGTCCGGATATTCCTCTCTGATCGCGAAAATATCGTTGCAACCGTTTCTCTCAATCGGGTTAAGCGCATCGGCCTCTAATTCATCGAAGATTAGCGGCAGAAAGCTGCCATAACGACCATCAGTGTGGTACATGAATTTGTAGCCTCTCTCTTTGATGGGCGCAGTGATCCATTTCCAGCGCGGCAAACCTTCTTCGCGCACAAATCTCGGACTGAAGATAGGGCCCGTACTTCCGGCAATGTCTTCACCCATGAACATCATCGGAACCTCGGTTACCTCGGCATAAGCTCTGGATATATGAGCAGAGAACAAGCCAGTGCAATCCATGATATGCGATACTAGCTCCGGCGCATCGTAAATGGCCAGGGCGAATAGCTCCATATCCATATAGGTATATGCATCCGTGATGGGACCTTCAACCGCTCCAATGAACACGACGTTATAATGGCTGGCAACTTCTTGGATCTGGCGAATTACCGGCTGGTACCAATCTTTGACTTCTTCATATACTGGCTTCTTTGGCATATGGTTTTCAAGCTCTGTTAATGTCTGGAACGGCCGTTTGGAAATCCAGGCTGTTTCTCCGGCTTGTTTGACTTCCCAATTCCCGGGGTCGACCCCAAAGAACCTGATCCAATTGGTGATCTTGGCCCCCATCCAATGATCGACGGGATCGTAGACCACGCGAGTTGCATCTACGCCGCTATTCCTCCAGGTCCGGGCGTTAACCTCAAGTAGCTCCTCAAAACTGTATTCCCTGGATTGATCGTAACCGCCATATTGGGTGAGGATCTCTTTATTGTCCAGGAGATCATAGGTCATAATCCGGTCGATCGGCTCCCACGCTATGCCTTTCTTAAAGCGTTCTAGGTTATTCATATAGCGTCCTTGTTCATATTGTTTGGTCTTCCGTCTGAAAGGGGAGATCACCTGAACCCAACCGAACTGATATCGTCCATGACCTGCACTCCCCAGGTTCAATTATTGTGACCTGCTTTTTGTGCCACGCCACCGCCAGGTTGTCATAGTAACCGGTTGTCGGTTCCAGGGCGACCACCGATTCATTATTTATGGCGCCTTCGTCCACCCACACGCCCAGGTAGGGTACCAGGTCTGGATCCCAATCAAGACGCAACCAATCCTTGGTATTTTGACGGATTAGTCCAGCCCAGCTTACGGAAATTTCTGGAAGGACAAAAAACTTACGCGCCTGATTGCGGGAAGCGGGGCCAGTGCGATCGATAGATACCTGCCTCCCGTCTACACTCAGCGCCTTTGGCCAATTAAATCGGGTTTCCGGATCTCCCCAACCCCATTCCGCTGGGATCGTATTGCATACTTCCTTCACCTGGGGGGGAAGAATTATTTCCGCCCCATCGATACAGATAAACTGTGGGTGAGCTGCCCAGATATACGGCATCCTCTCCCAGCCCGGGTTTTCCAGTTCATAGTGCATTTGCATGGTGTCTGCGGCGCTGAACATTAGCGTACGGGTCAGGCGATATCTAAGCGCTTTTCCCTCTACACTAAGTCTTAACGCGCCCGGCCGTGAAGGCTCAATGGTCCAGGATAATGGCCACACTTCGCCATGGTCAGGTAGTGGCGTACCGCTGTTTTCACCTGGGGCGGGATAGTCACAGGCCACAATAGTCGGGAACATTTCATCCCAACCGCTCATATCCTGGTCGATGAAGTTAGCCCCGTAGGGCACTTTCTTAAAGGGATGTTCACCGGGACCAGCCAACCATTCGAGCTGGGTGCGCGTATCAATTAGCGAAACCAATTTAGCGCCTACATCGGGGACAACTATAGTCCGGATGGTTTCACTTTCCAACACCCAGGCTTTCTGCCCATACCAGGAACTTTGACTAATAGAGACGTTCATCTCTGCCGGCCTGAGATTAGGCCTCCGCGGCAAGTGTCGTGCGGGCGCGTTCGGCCCGTGCCTGGCGCCACTGAGAAAGGGCTACAGCAGCAATGAGTAACAAGCCCAGCGCAACTCGTTGGACAAAGGTGTTGAATCCAAGCAGATTCATGCCATTATTAAGAATGCCAACCAGAATAACAGCTAGGAAAGTGCCCACAACCGTTCCTTTGCCTCCCGTTGTAGCCGCGCCACCAAGGAATACGGCCGTGATCGCTTGCAATTCTAATCCTACGCCGTTAATCGGGTTGCCTGAGGTCGTTCGTGATGTCAGAAGTACGCCGGCGAGGCCAGCAACACTGCCGCAGAGCATGTACATCAATACACGCACCCGCGACAGATTAATGCCCGCCAGGCGAGCGGCGATATCATTACCGCCTATGGCGTAAATCGCCCGGCCAAAATCAGTATAGCTCATCAGGAAATGAGCGATGAACACCACTGCCAGAAGAATAACAGTTAACACAGGAATACCAGGCCAATTCGTATTACCCAGAGGAGGAATCGGCAGGTCGGTCAGGAAGCGACCTTGGGCGAGCCACGTAAACTGCGGCTGTGTCATTACCCCAACTGGTTTACCTTCTGGCGCTATCAAGAAAGCAACACCACCGAAAGCGGCCAATGTTCCGAGGGTGGCAATAATTGGATTGACCTTTAGGACAGTGACAATAAAGCCGTTGACTACACCGCACAACATCCCGGCTATGATGCCCATCAGCACGGCAAAGAAAACATTGCCTATGGGAAGAAAGCTAATAACTCCAAATGCGCCCGCGCCAACCAAGAACGATGCCGCGGCAACTGAGCCTATTGAAGCAATAGAACCAACGGAGATATCGAGTGCACCAGCAATAATTACTACTGTTTCGCCAATAGCCAATAGACCGACGATCACAATTGCTGTGGCAAGACTGTTCATCAGGTTTTGCCAGGATAAAAATTTATCTCCGCCGTCAAAACCGAACCAGCCACTAGCGACCATGATGAGAAATAGAAGAATCACAATGGCGAAAATGAGGGTCAGGTTGTCAACGCCAATTGCATTGACAATCCGACGAAAGATACCAGTGTTTTGTTTCAAGAATTTGGGTTGGACTATTGTTTCGTTGCTCATATTATGTTAACCTTATGATTGTGCTGCAACTTTACTTTGGACCGGTGACAGATCGTCGACCATGGCGAGTTCGAGTATCGCCTCTTCAGTAGCGTCTGCCGAAGACAGTTCCCCAGTTATTCGGCCGTTCTGCATAACGTAAACACGATCTGCCAGTCCGAGAATCTCCGGCATTTCGGAACTGATAAACATGATTCCCAGCCCTTCGTTGGCCAACTCGTCGATCAAGCCATAGATCTCGGCTTTTGCGCCCACATCAATTCCACGAGTTGGCTCGTCAAGGATGAGAATTTTTGGTTTAGCAGCCAGCCAACGCGACAAAACAACTTTCTGCTGGTTACCACCGGAAAGTTTACCTACTTCCTGATCCAAGGAAGGCGTGCGCACGTTGAGTTTTTCGACGAACTTCCCCACAATTTCCCTTTCCTGGGTCCGGCTCACAATGTGAAAGCGACTCAATTGGCGCAGGATGGCCATCGAGGCATTTTCAAGAACGCTGCGCATCAGGATCAGGCCTTCGCGTTTGCGGTCTTCGGGCGCAAAACCGATCCCTTTTGCTATAGCTTGATCAGGACGGTTGATAGTGAGTTCTTCCCCATCAAGGATAATGCGCCCACTTTTTTTCGGCATTTCCCCAAAGATTACTTTTGCCAGTTCAGACCGGCCTGCACCGATAAGACCAGAAAAGCCCACGACCTCTCCCGCATTGATGTGGAAGCTGACGCCATTGTGCCAATTACTGTACAACTCTTCAACTCTCAGAACCTCCCGGTCGCTTCCGGCCGGATGTCGCTGAAAAACATCCGATAGATCACGGCCGACCATCAAGCTTACGATCTCGGCCTCAGTCATTTCTGGTGCCGGTTTCACAGAGATCAACCGTCCATCACGCAAGATAGCGATTCGGTCGCACAAGCGCTTAATCTCGTTAATCCGGTGGGATACATAAATAATGGCAACGCCATCATCGCGCAAGCGTCGGACCAGAGAGAACAGGCGATCGACTTCTTCGTCAGTCAGGGACGAAGTTGGTTCATCTAGCGCCAGAACGCGAACATCTTTTTTAAGAGCACGCATGATTTCGACAAGTTGTCTTTGGGCTGATGAAAGTTCCTCACCCATCAGGCCAATCGGCAAGACGTTTTCAAACCCGTATTCCTCCAAGCGTCTCTGAGCCTTCTCATTAAGTTGGCGGCGATCGATAACACCATATCGTTTCGGGAGTTCGCCGATCCATATGTTTTCTGGGACGGCGGTACCCGGGACAATTTCAGGTTCCTGATAAATGACTCGTATGCCTACTTCGTGAGCCTGCTTTGGGTTTGAGAATGAAAGCACTTTGTCATCAATGGAGATGGTTCCGATGTCCTGCCGATAGTCACCATTGATGATTTTAAGCAGCGTGGACTTTCCGGCGCCATTTTCACCCATAAAAGCAAGGATCTCTCCTGGCCGAATATCGAGGGAGACATCCGCCAGGGCTTGAACATTGGGAAAGGCCTTGCTGATGTTGCGGACTTTCAGGGTGCCAGGAGGGTTACTATCTTCTTCAGCCATGGTTCAGCATCCATTAATCGCTTCGTTTGGAGTATAGCCTGGAAGGGGTTGAGCATCTCAGCCCCTTCCAGGGAGTTAGGTCAGCAAATCGTTATTGGGAGCAATTCGCCAACGAGATTTCGTCCATGACATCAGTGTAGTTGTCAGCGTCCACAATAGTGGTCGGAGCAAAAGAATTAGCCTGTGGTTCTACACCGTTGACTACCGCGTCATAGAGCACATTTGCGGCGGTATTGCCAACATCCAGGCCGGAGATGAACAGACCAGCCTTGAAGCCGGACGGTTGCTCGGCTGCCCAGAACTTGCAGGCTTCGTAGGCGCCGAGGCCGACCCCGATGATATCATCAGGGCTGTAACCGGCTGTAGCCAATGCGTTCAAGGTGCCTAAGGCGCCTTCATCGTTGCAGCCGAAGACAATCCAGCTGGTGACATCAGGATTGGCAGTGATGATTGGACCGGCCGCGTCTTGAGCGGACAGGGCTTCACCCGTGTATGGAACTGGGTAAACCTGGTCTTCCGGCACACCGGCAGCGATGACGGCCGCTTTCTCATTGTCAGTACGGTCATTGCATACGGAAAGCGTCTGAACCTCGACCGATAGAACGCCAACCTTCTTGGCAGCATCATCCAACCAGCCGCTTTCGGTTAGCAGTGCTGCTGCAGCCTCGCCAACTTTCTTGCCCATATCTTTGCCGTCAAAACCGACGAACGGAACCGGGTCTCCATTCTCGTCGACGATGCCATCATCCGTCGCGATCAAGACGACGCCCGCATCCCTGGCAGCCTGAGCAATCGCCGGGCCGATCGTTTGATCGGGAACGGTGATGGCGATGCCTTTGGCGCCAGCAGAAATGGCGTCATTCACCAGGCTGACACCCAGGCTCGGGTCCAGCTTAGCGTCGAATTTAAGCGCCTGCGCGCCCAATCCTTCGGCTGTCTCGACAAACGAGTTTTGCAGGTCGATGAAGTACTGTTGGTCAGCGCTCTTGTTGATGGCCACAAACAGTAGCTCATCGGGCGCTTCTGCCGCTGGCACTTCCGCAGGCTCAGTGCCGCAATTCGCCAGCGAGATGGCATCCATCACAGACTCGTAGTTTGACGAGTCGACAATGGAGGTCGGAGCAAAAGAATTAGGCGGCGGTTCTACGCCGTTGACTACCGCCTCATAGAGCACATTTGCGGCGGTATTGCCGACATCCAGGCCGGAGATGAACAGACCAGCCTTGAAGCCGGAAGGTTGCTCGGCTGCCCAGAACTTGCAGGCTTCGTAGGCGCCAAGGCCGACCCCGATGATATCATCAGGGCTGTAACCGGCTGTAGCCAATGCGTTCAAGGTGCCTAAGACGCCTTCATCGTTGCAGCCGAAGACAATCCAGTTGGTGACATCAGGATTGGCGGTGATGATTGGACCGGCCGCGTCTTGAGCGGACAGGGCTTCACCCGTGTATGGAACTGGGTAAACCTGGTCTTCCGGCACACCGGCAGCGATGACGGCCGCTTTCTCATTGTCAGTACGGTCATTGCATACGGAAAGCGTCTGAACCTCGACCGATAGAACGCCAACCTTCTTGGCAGCATCATCCAACCAGCCGCTTTCGGTTAGCAGTGCTGCTGCAGCCTCGCCAACTTTCTTGCCCATATCTTTGCCGTCAAAACCGACGAACGGAACCGGGTCTCCATTCTCGTCGACGATGCCATCATCCGTCGCGATCAAGACGACGCCCGCATCCCTGGCAGCCTGAGCAATCGCCGGGCCGATCGTTTGATCGGGAACGGTGATGGCGATGCCTTTGGCGCCAGCAGAAATGGCGTCATTCACCAGGCTGACACCCAGGCTCGGGTCCAGCTTAGCGTCAAATTTAAGCGCCTGCGCGCCCAATCCCTCGGCTGTCTCGACAAACGAGTTTTGCAGGTCGATGAAGTACTGTTGGTCAGCGCTCTTGTTGATGGCCACAAATGTCAACTCCTCATCTGCCATCACTTCTTCTTCTGCTGGCGCTTCTTCTTCTGCAGCCGGTGCCTCTTCTTGCGCTGCTGGTTCTGTTGGTTCCAGGACTGGTTCCTCACCAGATCCGCAGGCAACCAAGATCATCGATCCAATGATCAAGAGCGATAAAATGTACATAAACCTCTTCATGATTTGTCTTCTCCTTTCTTTGTAGAACGTCAATTGCTAATTTTGACTATTTATCAGATGCAAAAAAAAGTGTAATACACTTCACCTCCTTGCAGTCGGTCTGGTTGAATTGCTTATACGCATCTGAACGGCCGCGCACAACAATATCGAGCCGCAGATTATCCGTAACCGTTCCTATTCCCCAGTTGGTGCCATAATCAATATCATGATGTGAGCCTTCGAAACGATAGTTTGCACGATTGAATCCAGATCGAATGATATAATATTTTACAGTTTCATCAATATAGTTACCTGGGTTAAAGTCAGCCTTGTCGCCCGTCCTCAACCGCTTTTACAAACGCCGCTGCTCGCCGGGTAAGGGCAGCCATATCGTCAGTCTCCAGGGCCAGTTGATTGACAAGGCTACTGCCCACGCCCAGGGCCACTGCTCCGGCCCGGATAAAATCAGCGGCGGAGTTTAAGCTTACGCCTCCCACCGGCACGATTTCCAGTTGCGGCAGTGGCGCCAATATCGCCTTAACCAGACCTGGTCCGCCAACATTGGCCGGAAATAGCTTGATCATGTCGGCGCCAGCCTGCCAGGCGGTAAGAGCTTCGGTAGGGGTATAACAACCAGGCATTACCGGCACGCTGTAGCGATTGCATAGCTGGATCACGTCCACACTAACTGTGGGTGACACGATAAAGCCGGCGCCGGATAATATCGCTATCCGGGCCGTTTCCGCGTCAAGTACGCTACCAGCGCCAAATAGCATCTCTCCATGAAATCTCTCCGTGGCACCTTTTATGACTTCCAACGCACCAGGCGTGGTCATCGTTACTTCGATGGCCTGCACCCCGCCAGCCCAAATAGCTTCGGCCGCAGCCAATAATCGTTCCGAATTACTGGCCCGCATGATGGCGATTAGTCCGGTATCCCGGATAAGTTGCAGTTGCTGGTGTTTTCTCATCATTAATGCCATTTCTCCAGCTGCTTTATGATAGTCAATTGTTGGCCTTCATCTTGTGGCAGTATGGGAGGAATGTTTCGCCGTGGAATGTTCTTCATCAATTGGCTTCTCAAACGCCTCAACTCGCGGTTCAACATCGAACCAGATTTGCTTCCATATAATCTCGATCAGCCTGTCAACCAACGCACAGGATTGTCTTCCCAAATCAATTGTAGATCTTCTTCAGAGAAGCCTTCTCTCACCAGGCGTGGCGTGAATACTGTCAATAGATATTCAAATCCAGGACCTCCACCATACGCCTTTAAATAGGAACGTCGAGCCATGTCACCACCAAGCATTATTCGGTCACCGTATCCAGCCTCGATCATGGAGCGCATCAGTCTAATCACGATGCTTTCCGGCTGATATTTAATGCGGCTGGGAGTATCATACTCGAGAAATGCACCGCGTTTAGCTATGTGTTTGTGCACAAAGAGATCTGGATTACGGTCGAGGTGACAAATCAACACACGGTTTAGCGGTATGCCAGCATCTTCAAGCAAATCGAGCAATTCTTCCGCTGCGGTTCCGTGTTCGGTGTGAGCATAAACTGGCGTTTCTGTTTTCTGATGCACACGCCCAATAACCCGGATAAGCTTTTTCATATTGTCGGTTACGCGATTGTATTCACCGGCGATCTTCATCACGCCCGCTTTCACAGTGCTACGCTTGATGACGGGTCCTCTATAGTTCGTACGTTCGATGCCTTCGGTGATCTCGGTCAAGGTCAACTCAACCATCTCGTCCTCATCATATAGATATCGCCAATGATCAGGCCAGTAGTATGCTCCTTTGTGAAAACCAGTTGACATGATAATGGGGACACCGGTCTGCCGACTGACTTCGAGGCATTTGTCGACATTTCGTCCAGTCGTAGGCATGGTATCAACAATTGCGCCGCCACCGGCTGCAGCCCAACGACGAATTTCAGCTGTGGTTTTGTCAACATCATCAAGCAAAAAATCGGGCACGTTCACCCCGCCAGGCCCGCTGTCGAGGAAAAGGTGATCGTGAGCATTGATCCTTGTGCCTAGTTGATCGGCTGGCAGCGGGCCAAGCGTCGTTTCGATACTTTTCATTTTGATCATCCAGTGTTTATCCCATTAATTGCTGGCGAACCAGCGCTGCGCCGGCTGTTAAAGCATGCAATTTTGCCCGAGAGGCCCAGCGTGCTGTTTCACTAAATCCACAGTCAGGGATAAGGCTGAGTTTCTCTGCGGGCACGGCTGTCAAGACCGTTCGTATGCGTTCGGCAACATCTTCGGCCGTTTCAATATAGTAACTTTTAACATCGACGACCCCAACTGCTACTTCCTTTTCCTGAGTAACCTCGGTCAGAAGCTCGACTTCAGCCATCTCTCGATTGGCGAATTCAAGTAACAATTGGTCAACGTTAAAGGCCATCATTTCATCAAAGATCGGTTTGTAGGTCCGCTTCGATAACGGCCGCCCCACATAATTGCCGAAACAAAGGTGGGCAGCCAGTGTTACACCTGTCACATCTTTGAGCGCCGCATTGAATAATTCACTAAAAGCGGCCTCTGCATTGGGATGGATGGCTGAAGAGGGTTCGTCAAGCTGAACAAACTCCGCTCCAGCCTCAGCCAGCGCCTTAATCTCCGCGTTCACAAGAGGTACAAAATCCCAGGCGGCTTCCTCCCGGCTTCCGTAGACTTCACCATCGCCGTAGGTCAAACGGCCGGCCAGAGTGAACGGACCAGGTATCAGACATTTAAGTGGCTTTGTTGTCCGCTGTCTGGCATACAAGTATTCGTTGACGACGCCAAAACCGTGCGGTGCGCTGATGCGCTCCACAACTTTGAAGCGATGCTGCTGGTCATGTCCGGCGGCCCCGACCTTGCGATTAGGTTCCAGTGGCTCCAAACCGGTCAGGTGGCCGTAGAAGGCAGCGGTAAAAAAGCCGGCCCGACGCATTTCGCCATCGGATATCAGGTCGATACCCGCATCCTCCTGATCGCGTATTGCCATGTCTACAGCATCGTTCAACAGTTCCTCAGTATCGACGGGCCCATACTCACCCCGATGAGCTGCTGCCAGGCCGGTATGAAGCCAACTAGGCCAGGCGTAGGAGCCTACAACACTGGTGGGTAACAATTTTTTCATCAAGTCTCCTTATAACGAGTGCTGTGGCTCAAGCTCGACCGAAATTTGGCCGAATTTAGCTCCTATTGCCAGCAGATTGTCTTGCAGATCAGGAACAGAAAGGTCCTTTGGCAGAGAGTCGCTCTGCACGGCCATAGCCGCGGCCGTACCGGCTGCCTGGCCCATGGTCATCGTTTGGGCCATCGAGCGGCAGGAAGCATGCGCGTCGTGCGTGGCGCTAAAACAGCGACCCGCCACCAGTAAATTATCGATCTTTTGCGGTAATAACGTTCGGTATGGAATGTCATAGGTCATGCCCTCTGGTAGGTAAATCCAGGTTGTGTCCGCTCCTGGGCTGTGGTCCTCGATGGGCGCGCCGCAGGCGCCAATGGCATCCTCAAACTTGCGCGCTCTCAGGCAGTCTTCACGCGTAAGTCGGTAACGGCCGTACACACGCCGCGTCTCGCGGACGCCAATAGAGGGATTAAGCCAGGATAGAGCTGCTTTTTCGTAGCCAGGAACACAATCGCGCAGAAATCGGGCATACTCGAACGCTTGTTTTCGCCCTTCTATCTCCGCCCCTGTCAGCGCCATTGGGTCAGTGCCATCTATGTCCGCCACCCGAGTCATGATCGTATGGGTGACACCCTGCTGGGTCGTGACATGCCAGCTTCCTTCTCGCCTGGGCAAGTTGTACTGGCCGGAGGTAACCGCCTCTTCCATTTTTGCCCACATCGCCTTTTTCCCGAAGGCCTTGGCCCGTCCTGTATCCACATTCGCCAAACGAAAAGTCGTCGTCAGAGTTTGTGCCGGGTCGATGTCCCCCGCTCGTTCGTAGGGAACGCCTGCCTGGTGGCATACATCAGCATCACCGCTGGCGTCAATTACCACCCGCCCAGGGATCTTCATTAACCCACGTTTGCCATCGACAACAACGCCCGAGATGCGATTGCCGTCCATGAGCACATCGGTGCAGAAGCTGTGGTAAAGTAGCTGAACGCCCGCCTGTTGGGCTAGCTGTTCCCAAACGAGCTGCAAAGTAAAAGGATCATAGGTAATGCCCGTACCAGCGCCGAATGAATTCGGCCGTTCGAAAGCCATATTCCGTTCTTTAAGAGCGGTCACAACGTCATCTGGCACCCCGCCCACAACCTTGTAAGCAACTTCTCCAGGCGTGTAAAAACCATAAAATGTATCCAGAACCTGGGTGCTCGTGCCGCCCATGAAGCCGAAACGCTCAATTAACACGGTCCTGGCGCCTTTTCGGGCGGCAGCAATTGCTGCCGTCGCTCCGGCCGAGCCAGAACCTACAACGATCACGTCCGCTTCCGTTAGCAGTGGCAATCGTTTGCGGTAAATATCCATCAACTCAAAGCCTCTTGATAAGCAGTCAATCGCTATTGCGCAGGCTGTGTGTTATCCAGCGTGCGGGCATAGCGCCGGCGTTGGTCACGCACCCACAGTTCATAACTATTCTCGGTATCATCCAGGTGCATATTGCGTAACACATGATGCCTGACGCCACGGCGATCCATTTCGCGTATCGTTAGCTCGTTCAGTGACTGGACGAGAGTCAGCGCGCCAATAGAGGAGAGTGGACAGACCCGGTAGTCTCCGGTCTGTCCCTCTATTGACACCGATAGATCGCCGTAAGGCATGCAGTTATCCAGCAAAAACCCGTTCTTAGACTCCTGAATAACGTGGTACAAATTCTGGCCACTGCTGTGTTTGGCTGGAGCCTCCCGCGATTGCTCAAGTGAACAAATCGTTATCAGTGGATGATCCGGGTAACGTCGTTTGAAGGCCAGGGCCATATCCACCGCCGCCGCCGTTGTGCCAGTGGCTGATACGATCACCAGGGCGTCATAGGGGCCAATGTCGTACTCGTTGAGAATAATCTCACCCAGTCCTTCTACCTTTTCAATGGCTTGGTTAACGCGCACGCCATTTGCACCAATAACATCGGTAAAGTTGGCCAATCCCGTATTCAGAAGCGCGTGAAAGCCGGTCAGCGCCCCCATGCGTACAACCATCTCTTCTACTGTGAGGCGTGAATGGCCGTTGGCATAAACATGTACCAACCCACCATACTCTAACGCATCAGCATAGATGGCGGCGACCTTCTGCAACGCCTCCGCCTGAGCCAGGACGCCGCTCCTTACACGGTCAAGCTGCGAGGGAAATGTCAGTTCCATATCTATTTCCTTTCTGTCTTTGTTTCCTTTATTGAGCCGACCAGCCGCCATCTATCGGCAGTACGACGCCTGTGATAAATTTGGCTTCGTCGCTGGCCAGGAAAACGGCCGCCTCAGCCACATCGCGCACCTCGCCAATAGGACCAAGCGGCTGCCAAAACTCAATCTGCTCCATAAGCTCCTTATCCACTTTGGTTCGTTTCGCCATTTGCGTATCGACCAGTCCCGGCGCCAGAGCATTTGCCCGCAGACCATCTTTGGCATAATAAGCGGCAATAGTTCGCATCAGGCCGATGATGCCCGCTTTTGAGGTCATATAGGCATGCGTATCGTACAAACCCTGTGAACCGACCAACCCCAGGATAGAGGACACGGTGACGATGTTCCCCCGCGTCTTCAGCAATTCGGGAATAGCATATTTGCAGGCCAGGAACATGCCGCGTAGATTGACTGCCATAATGGCGTCCCATCCCTCGATGGTGCATTCGTGTATGGGACCATCTCCAAACCTACGTCCGCCGACGCCGGCATTACTGACCAGTACATCAAGCTTTCCGTAATGGTTTATAGTTTGCGAAACCATCGCTTCAACCTGCTCAGGTTGTGATACGTCGACTTCCATGAAAGTGGCATCGCCGCCAAGTGCGACGATGCTGGCCATGACTTGCTCGCCACGTTGGCTAAAGCGATCGGCGACAACGATTTTTGCCCCCTCACGGGCAAAGCTCTCGGCACAGCTTTGGCCGATTCCTTGGGCGGCACCGGTGATAATCGCTACCTTGTCTTTAAGTCTCATTCCAGATCCTCGTGAACGTCTTTGATTGCTGCCAGTGCTGTAAACTGATTTTTCAGTTGTGGATAAAGCTGCCGGTAAATGGCAAACATCTCCACGTATCGATCCCTGAACCTGGGGTTTGGTTCGTATTGACCGGTAATGCGAGCGACTTTTCGAGCTGTTGCCGCCGGGTCGTCGATCAGGCCGATGCCAGCCGCCGCCAGGAGTGCATTCCCCAGAGGGGCGCCGGCATTGTCAGCCAGGACTGTCACCGGGTAACCGGTGATATTAGCGATAATGCGGCACCAGAGATCGCTCTTGGTGGGACCGCCTACAGCTCGTAGTTCCGTGATAGTCGAGCCCGCTTCGCTGGCAATAACGATGTTATGGGCAATGGCGAAGGCCGCACCTTCCATCACGGCGCGCACCATGTGTGAGGGACTGGTACTCATGCTTAAACCAAAAAACACGCCGCGGGCGTTGCCGTCGTTAATCGGCTGCAGCTCGCCACTGAGGTAAGGTAAAAACAGTGCCCCGCCTGCACCCGGTGGGGATTGCCGAGCCATCTCACTTAGCTGAATATAGTCGAATTCCGCGCCAAAGAGCTTACGAATCCAGTTGAGTCCTGCGCCAACAGCAGTTATCGAACCACCCAACAGCGTTTGGCCGGGTAAAACATGTAGAAAAGCCAACAATTGGGGGTGAACAATCGGCCGATCTTCTACAATATAGATCGTACCCGCCGTGCCTAAGGACAGAAACGCCTGTCCTGTTTCTGATACACCGATCGCCAATCCGGCGGACGATGTATCCTCCCCTCCCGCAACCACAGGTACACCTGGGATGAGGCCCAATTCCGTTGCGGCTTCCCCGCTGAGCGTGCCGATAATTTCACTTGAAGGGACGATATTTGGGTATAACTTACGTGGCAAACCAAAGGCGGTGATCAGTTCCTCCGACCACGATCCCTTAGCCAGATCAAACGCAAATAGAATGCTGGCATCCGACTGGTTTTCTACCGCTTCCCCAGTGAGCCGGAAATTGATGTAACCCGTGCTCGTCAGGCTGGTCTGGGCGGCGGTAATCGCTTCTGGCTCATGTTCCTTCAGCCAAAGCAAAACCGGATCGGCGTTGTAAGGGGCGGGTTGCTTGCCGTTTTGCTGTAGAATTTCAGCCTGACAGCAATGCCGCAAATATTCGCTCTGCGGTTCTGAGCGCATGTCCATCCAGATAATTGCCGGGCGAACTACCTCACCGTTTTGATCGATTAATGTGACGGCGCAGCCCTGACCGCTTACCCCGATGCCCACGATCTGTTCAGGCCTTGCAGGAGCATTGGCCAGCACGACACGGGTGACTTCGACTGTCCCGCGCCACCAATCTAGCGGATCCTGTTCCGCCCAGCCAGGTTTGGGGCGATAAGTCTGATAGTCAGTTTGAGCCTGGGCAATGATCCAACCCTC
Source organism: Chloroflexota bacterium (assembly GCA_024638855.1). Taxonomy (GTDB): domain Bacteria; phylum Chloroflexota; class Anaerolineae; order Promineifilales; family Promineifilaceae; genus UBA11865. Next base: position 15,079 of record JAHEJP010000004.1, on the reverse strand, counting down.
AGGGGTCGTTAATACCGCCTTGATATTGGTCGTGCCAATGTCGATGCCGAGGAGTAGATCGGTCATCGGCGCGCTCTGTCAGTCAATAGACTAGTGGAATTTGTAGATGACGATGTCTTATGGCCCATTCAGATTAGCCTGATTCTCTGATAGTCGCTCAATTAGAATCAATATACTCTCACATGGTCTTTTAATCACCACATCATACCGCACATATATGTGCAGCACAAGGTTTATTCTGCACATATTATTTCAAAATGTGCAGTATTCGTGCACATTTGCAACCTGAATGATATAGTATGATTGTGAGTGCGTAACAAGGATCTTGCGGTCATACCGATTGTTCCTAGGGAGCAAGTTTATCGATGAAGAATTCTCGATTATTAAAACGCCAGGAAGAGATCGTCCAGATTCTGACCGGGAAGGAATTGATATCGGTAAGTGCTCTTGCTGAACTACTGGGCGTTTCTGGCTGGACGGTGCGGCGAGATTTAGCACGAATGGCGCGGGAGGGTATGGTCGAGCGCCAACATGGTGTGGTGTCGCTCGCATTGCCGCAACCAATCCCCCCGATTGGCACTTTTGAAAAGCGCAGCCGCGAGCATCTGGTTGACAAGCAGCGTATTGGACGGTCCGCAGCTCGTTTGCTCAAAGCAAACCAATACGTTGCAATTGGTGCGGGAACCACAACCACGCAGGTGGCGCGGGAACTTGCGAGACTTGAGCACAAGCGGATGCATATCATGACCAACGCGCTGAACATCGCCATGGAAATGGCTCTATACCCCAAAGTAGAGGTCACTTGCACCGGTGGAGATGTACGAAGCGATCACTATACGTTGACTGGACCGGTGGCTGAACGGGCTTTGCGTGCGCACTATTACGATGTTGCTGTGATTGGCGTAAGTGGCATTACAATACAAGAAGGATTAACCGTAAACAGCCAGCTTGATTCGATAGCGCTGCAAATCATGATTGAACAATCCAGGAGATTGATCGTGGTGGCCGACTCGAGCAAAGTTGGTCAGGTAAATTTTGTTCACCTGTCGCCATTGGACAAAGTAGATGTTTTAGTGATGGATCGATCGACTCCGCCTGAATTCTACAATATCTTGACACAGATGGATGTCGAGATAGTTATCGCTGACTCAGATTAATTCTTCCAGAAGCAGATCGCAAGTAAAGACCCAGATGGCCAAATGCCCATGCTGTATGGGGAAGGTGAACAGCTAGTAAGTGGCGCTTTTCAAAACGCAACTCGGCCAGGGACTCCTCCGCCGACATGGGCTGACTCTCAGTCAGCGGTTGATAATTGTCAACTCGCAGTTCGAGATGAGTCCTCTTTGGCACCCCAAAGGGAACCTGCTTCGAATCGCTTTGTCCATCAACTTTGATGTTCGGATTATTCGCGAGCTTCCCTAAATTGCCAAAGGGCCGGTTCAGTTTTCTAAGTGATTCGTCGGCCATGCTGCCTGCATCAGACATTGCCAATCTGGGTCGACAAAAGTATCCTCTAGGTCCTATGAGTGATCTTTTATTCGGGCCGGTAACCACTTTGGCCAGGGCCATCCGCCAAGGGCAGGTGAGCGCGGTGGAAGTGGTCGAGGCGACGCTGAGGCGCATCACATCGATTAACCCGGGGTTGAACGCCGTGGTGACTTTGGCGGCCGAGGATGCTTTAAACCAGGCGCGAGCGGCTGACGAAAAGCTGGCCCAGGGTCAAGCGCCGGGCCCGCTGCACGGCCTGCCTATGACCATCAAGGATTCGCTGGATACAGCCGGTGTGGTCAGTACCTGGGGTACGCCCGGTCGGGCGAGATATATTCCCCAAAGGGATGCAACTGTGGTCGCCCGGTTACGAGCGGCCGGGGCCATCTTGTTAGGCAAAAGCAACACCCCCGAGCTGACCCTCTCTTATGAAACGGATAATCCCATTTTCGGCCGGACAAACAATCCCTATGACCTGGCGCGTTCGCCGGGCGGCAGTAGCGGCGGCGCGGCGGCCATCATCGCCGCCGAAGGTTCGCCATTTGATATAGGCAGCGACACCGGAGGCAGCATCCGTTTGCCCGCTCATGCCTGTGGCATCGCCGGTATCAAGCCCACTTCGGGCCGCGTGCCGCGCACCGGGCACGCCATATCACCAATGGGCTGGCTCAATAGGCTGACCCAACTGGGTCCTATGGCCCGTTTCGTAGGTGACCTGGCTTATCTTTTGCCGCTGATAGCCGGTCCTGATTGGCATGATCCGGCCATCGTGCCAATGCCCTTGGGTGACCCGCGGGCCGTCGAACTCAAAGGATTACGCCTGGCCGTACACACGGACAACGGCATTCGCGCGGCCGAACCGGCTGTCGCCAAGGTGGTTTTGGCCGCGGCGGTTGCCCTTGAGACGGCCGGGGCCATCGTCGAAGAAGAACGACCGCCGGGCATTGAAGCCACCGTGGATCTACTCGGTAGTTTGATGCGCGGAGCTGACGGTGGCGCCTGGGTCAAAAGTATTCTGACCCAAGCGGCCACGACCTTCGACCAATCTTCATTAGATCGCTATCTGGGATTAAAAGAGGGTTCGGCCGGGCAAATGGCCGACCAAATCGCCCGCTGGGATCGTTTCCGGACAGATATGTTAGCTTTCATGGCCGGCTATGACCTCATATTGTGTCCAGTCAACGCCTACCCGGCCCTGCCCCACGGCACTTTTGCCGGGGAGAATTACCCCGGTTTCAGTTATACCATGACTTACAACCTCACCGGTTGGCCTGCGGCCGTGGTGCGTTGCGGCACCGCCGCCGGCGGGTTACCGGTGGGTGTGCAAGTGGTGGCCCGGCCGTGGCGCGAAGATGTGGCCCTGGCGGCCGCTCAACACCTGGAGCAAACCTTCGGCGGGTGGCAACGGCCCTTATTGCCCCCAGCTTCCTAGAACGAGTTGTTCGTCAAGTCAATGCTTTAAGCGGATGAGAGTCCGCCGGACTGTCGCCCGGCCAATGGGGGGCAACATCAGCAGATGGTTTCGCACTGTCGAGTTGGCGTATTTCTATTGCGCTGATTGGCATGGCGCGTTATCAGGACGCAGTCACTTACGTTCGACGCTGGTTCGATTGGTCAGTCTGAATCACCCTTGTTAACATAAAGTTTTCACTGTAATTGAGTACAAACTCTGGATAAAATGATCTTTTCTCATTATCCTTAAAACACAAGGCTCCAAAAGAAGCCGAACTCGTGACCCTATCATTGCATTCTAGCGCTGGAAAAATTAGAATCCGAGCAATGCCGGTCATGATTGAGCCGCTTTAATTCATGTCTAAATCAATTGACAGTTTTCAATTTGAGACCTAGCAAGAGATGCCAATTATTCATTACGTGGAAGAAGAATCCGAATGACACAAGAAAACAAAGACCAACCCCATCAAGAACTGATCGATGAATTGCTCCAAAGACGTGAAATAATCAAGCAAGGCGGAGGTCAGAAACGGATTGATGCCCAACATGCAAAAGGCAAACAGACTGCCCGTGAACGCATTTTGCAGCTATTGGATCGAGGTAGCTTCCGGGAGATCGACTCTTATTTGACACACCGGCATACCGATTTTGGAATGGATAAAAAGCGCTTCGAGGGCGATGCGGTGGTGATCGGTTTTGGCAAAGTTGATGGGCGGATGGTGTGTGTCTACTCGCAAGACTTCACGGTATTAGGTGGCTCTTTTTCTGAGGTGCAAGGTCAAAAGGTTTCCAAGGTACTGGACCTAGCCATGGATTCCGGCGTGCCGGTGATCGGCATTATGGACTCGGTTGGCGCCCGCATTCAGGAAGGCGTTTACAGCCTAGCCGCATACTCTGAACTGTTCTGGCGGAATACACAGGCCAGCGGAATCGTGCCTCAAATTAGTGTGATGGTAGGGCCATGCGCCGGTGGTTCTGTTTATTCACCAGGCTTGACTGACTTCATCATCATGACCAAGGGAACCAGCCATATGTTCATAACCGGACCCAAAGTGATCGAGACAGTAACTCGTGAGCAAGTTGATCTAGACTCGTTGGGTGGAGCGATCGTGCATAACAGCGTCAGTGGTGTGGCTCATTTTGCGGCCGAAGATGAAACTGATGCGATGACGATCACCCGCAAATTACTCAGTTACTTGCCATCTAGCAATGCCTCTCCGCCTCCTTTGATAACGCCAACGGATGACCCCTGGCGGTCCGAAGAGAGGTTAAACAGCCTGATACCAACCGACCCGAGTGAATCCTATGATATCAATGATGTAATAGACTTGATCTTTGATAAAGATAGCTTCTTTCCGGTGCATGCCCATTTTGCCCCGAATGCAGTCGTTGGTTTTGCCCGGCTGCATGGGCGAACTATTGCCGTGATCGCCAATCAACCTCTACACAAAGCAGGTGTGATTGATATTGACGCATCGGACAAAATCGCCCGTTTTATTCGATTCAGTGATGCATTTAATATCCCATTGGTCTCTTTTATCGACACGCCTGGTTTTATGCCGGGCGTCAACCAGGAGCATGGGGGCATAATCCGGCATGGGGCGAAGATCGTCTATGCTTACTCCGAAGCGACTGTGCCGAAGCTGGCGGTTATCATTCGCAAGGCATACGGCGGCGCTTATATTGTCATGAGCAGCAAATATATCCGTACCGATTTCGTCTACGCCTGGCCAACAGCCGAAGTAGCTGTGATGGGTGCTGAAGGCGCAGTCAATATTCTATATGCCAAGGAACTGAAAGAAGAAGAGAATCCGGAAGAAGCCAAAAAGCAGATCGTGGCGGAATTCCAGGAAAAATTCTCTAAGCCGTACAATGTAGCAGCCAGTGGACATATCGACGAAGTGCTCGTTCCAGCTGAGACGCGCTCAAATTTGATCGCCGCGCTGGAATTGTTACGTGACAAAAAGGTCACTGTGCGGAAAAAGAAACATGGTAACATACCAATGTAAGGTTTGAATCATGGGAAGTGATGTGTTAATTGGCTTGCGCCTCAGTGTCATTGGCTTGAGCCTAACGTTCCTAGCACTGGGTCTGTTAATCCTGGTGATGGTATTGCTGCTACGTTTTTTCCCAGATAAAGGTGTGGCCGGGCAAAAAAACCTGGAGACGGAGCCAACCAACGCTGAAGATATTGACGAACAACGACTAGAGGAGATGGCCGTTGCCTTAGCAGTGGGCATTTGTTTGTTAGAACGCGGCGGTGTGATGGAATATCGTGATCCCTCTCTCGGTAAGCTACTAGAATGATGATTGCTCTATCTTGAAAGGATATAACATGAGCAAAAGAGTTACCGTGATCGTTGAAGGACGTGAATACATCGTTGAAGTCGGTGATTTGAATGAATCCCCCATAAAGGCGACTGTGAATCAAAAGACTTATCACGTCGAGGTACCGCCACAAAATGGGCCATCGGTCGAACAGACCGCGCCGGCTGCTATAACCAAGCCAATTGCTAAGAGGGTTACCTCCGACTCCTCAGCAGCTGAAAACTCGGCGATTACTGCACCGATGCCCGGAAACATCGTGGAGGTCAAGGTCAAAGCTGGTGATAGTGTAAATCCCGGTGATGTAGTATGCGTATTAGAAGCGATGAAGATGAATAATTTAATACACACCAGCCACGCAGGGGTCATCGCTACTGTGGGTGTTCTCGCCGGTCAAGCTGTTGACTATGGCGAGGTCTTGGTAACCTTCGAGTAAATACCGATGGGCCTCAGTGATTTATTCAACTTCCTGATTGAACCGATTTCCCTGCTCACCTGGCAAAACCTTGTGATGATTGGCGTCGGATTGACACTCATTTATCTGGCGATTGCCAAGAAGTATGAACCTGTACTATTGCTACCAATTGGTTTTGGCGCGATCTTGGCCAATCTGCCCCTGACGGCCATCACAGAAGGGGATGGCTTCCTGGCTGTGCTGCGCGAGGCCGGCGTGGCAAACGAATTATTTCCGCTGCTTATCTTCATCGGTATCGGCGCGATGACCGATTTTGGTCCATTATTGGAGAATCCAAAGTTAGCCTTATTGGGCGCGGCCGGACAATTGGGCATCTATGTCACCCTGGTGCTGGCCTTAATGTTAAATTTCCCGATGAACCAGGCCGCCTCGATCGGCATTATCGGTGCGGTTGACGGACCGACTGCAATTTTCGTCACCAACCAGTTGGCCCCGGAGTTGCTTGGCGCGGTTGCTGTAGCAGCTTACAGTTATATGGCGCTCGTACCGATCATCCAGCCGCCGGTCATGCGCGCGATGACGACCGATAAGGAACGGAAAGTGAGGATGCCCTATACTCAGCGTAAAATATCTAGGACCGCTCGCATCCTGTTCCCAATCGTCGTCACAATTGTCATATCGTTGCTCTCTCCAAAGGCATCACCACTGATCGCGACACTTATGCTTGGCAATCTATTACGCGAGTCCAGGGTTGTGGACCGTCTAAGTAATTCCGCGCAAAACGAAATCGCCAATGTCACCACTCTTTTTTTGGGGCTGGCGATAGGTGGAACTATGAATGGCAACTCCTTCATTCGAACGGAGACTCTGTATATTCTGGCGATTGGTTTATTCGCTTTTGTGATGGACACTTTTGGTGGTTTGTTGCTGGGTAAAGCAATGTACGTGCTCTCGGGCAAAAAGATCAATCCGTTGATCGGCGCGGCCGGTATCAGCGCATTCCCCATGTCTGCACGCACGGTTCAAAAAGTCGGTCAAGAGTACGATTACGATAACTTCTTATTGATGCACGCGATGGGAGCCAACACGGCCGGACAATTGGGCAGCGTGATTGCCGGGGGAGTGCTATTGGCGCTGGTCACACAAATTCTGTGATGAAAAACAATGCCTAAGAGAAAACGATTACACGGGCAGTTTACTGTAATCGTATAGATAAGTTGACCGGTTTCAATCAAGATCGATGCCGACATTGATCGAAATCTGGTGCACCTCGGTAACCAGCAAACTGTATTACCCGTGATTTCTGCAATTGTGACTCGAACTACAGCTCAGAGAGAAAGGGCCCAGTGATACTGGGCCTCACTCGAGTATCTTGATTGAGCACCTCAAATGGGACCTGCTTCGAACCACTCAACTATAATTTGCCCTCTCAAACAGCCATTAGAACCGCGCCGGTGACCTTCACATACCTAATGTGGTTCGATGATGACGTCCTTCCAATACCACCATCTCAGGGGTGAGGTCCGGTATCTTCTCACCCATGGTTTTACCAACATATGGAATCGCAAATACGCAAGAGGTAGGAGTGGCGCCTCCTCGATCAGTGTCATATCTGCCTGTCGATACAGGTCCATGCGTTCTTTCTGATCCATCGCTCGTCTGGCACGCTCTACCAGCCGGTCATACTCTTCGTTCTGCCATTCGGGGGAAAGCCAATATATGATCCGAAGATAATCATCTGGATCGGGGTAATCGGCCCACCACCCAACCATCCACATGTGGGGTGTTTTCTTGAGCCATATATCGGGAAACCTTCCCCACTCTATCTCCTGCCAGGTTATCTCTACCCCCAAGTTTTCTAACCAATGTGCATGCAGGTACTCACAGAGAAGATCGTGACCGGGATCAGCTCTGGCCAGGCATTCTATAGCCGGAAAGCCGCGTCCACCAGGGTAACCAGCCTCGGCCAAAAGACGGCGCGCACCTTCTGGATCATAAGGCAGGCCATTCGCTGGCGAGTGGCCCGGCATTCCAGGAGGTACCAGACCGCCAATGGCCGGAAATGCGTAACCTCTCAAAGCCACATCAGCCAGTGCTTCCCTATCCGTAGCCAGGGCAAAAGCGCGGCGAACATGCCTGCTGTTGAAAGGCGGCCGGCTGACGTCAAATCCGATGAAGTCAATAGATAATCTAAGTCCCGAGACGTATTCCCCCGCATATCGCTGCCGGGCGCTGGCCCATTCCATGGGTGAGAGATCACAACAGATATCCAGGCGATCCTCCTCATACATCTGTAGAAATCTGGCAGGCTGGCCTGAAAGGAAAGAGCATTCCACCCGCTGCAGATTGCCGGTGAAGCGGCCATGATAGGTCGGGTTGCGTTCGAGAACTAAAGACTCACCATGCTTCCAGGTCGCCACTCTGAAGGGGCCGTTGGTGACGATGTGATCCGGTTTCTCCCAATTCACACCATAGGCCTGAACCGCATGCTGGGGTACAGGGAACATGGGGGAGAAAGCCAGGAGATAGGGGAAGTAGCTGGCTGGCCCTTCCAGTTCCACGACCAAGGTGAATTCGTTCAAGGCACGGACCCCTACTGCGTCCGGATCCGCGATTTCGCCCCGAAAATATTCCCTGGCGCCCTTGATGTCGAACAATAGGTTAGCCGCGTGCCACTCCCTGGCTGGGTCCAGGACCCGTTTCCATGCGTATTCAAAGTCCTCCGCTGTCACCCGAATCCCATCGCTCCAGAGTAAGTCATCTCGCAGGTAAAAGACGTACTTGCAACCGCCATCTAATAATTCCCAACTGCGGGCAACGTCAGGCACCACGCTCATATCTGGGCTCACTTCCACCAATCCGCTGAAGAGTTGGTCTTGAAAGACAGCTGAGGGATGATCCATGGCGACCCCCGGACTCAAACTCGCTGGTTCCAATAAACTTATCTTCAAAGAATGGGGCGGTGTCAGATTCGTCACTTCAACTTCGGCTACCTGCTGCCACAGGGCAACGCCCTCCTGGTATGCCTGACGGGATGCCTTGAAGTCAAAGGCGTTGTGATGGGTCAAGCCGAGCTTCATTAACGTGCGGGCAACTTGCTCCAGGTCGCCCGCCTTTTCCAGGAACTCTAGTGCCTGCCGATAGCTTTTTATCGCCTCTTGGTGAGCATATAGCCCGCGGGCTCGATCCCCCGCCTGCAGCAGATACTTCGCAGCTTTTTCTAGGTCCCCGGCCTGAGTGTAGTGATAGGCCAATACCTCAAAATCATCCGGGTGCTGATCCTCAATGGCTGCGGCCGCATGGCGGTGTAGCCGCCGGCGTTGTAAGGTGCGGGTACTCTCGACAAGCGTGGTAGGGATCAAGGCGTGAACGAAGGAAAATATGCCACCCCCCTGCCTGCTCACCGTCTCAATGATCTGGACTCGCTCAGCATTTTCCAGTGCATCGACTAGTACGTCCGCGTCTTGTTCGCTGGCTTCCAATAGGATGTCGAACTCAAACTCGCGTCCCAGCACGGCGGCCAAACACAATATCTCTTGAGCATCAGCAGGAAGCACCCGCACCCGCGACTGGATGGCCACCTGAACACTCTGTGGGATACCTATCTCTTCCATGCTCGGCCGTTCCCAGCGCCCATCGGCGAAATACAGTTTGCCGCTCTCCACCAGCGCCTTGCACACTTCCTCGATATAAAATGGATTACCCTCAGTTTCGCCGTAAATGCCGTCCACGAATGCCGGAGTGATCTCCTCGGCAAACAAGAGGGCCAGCATCTCTTTAGTTTGCTCACGGTCCAAACGGGGTAGCCTTATCCGAGATACAAGCCTCTCGCGATTGAGGTCCAGCAGCATCTCGTGGAAAAGCCTTGCTTCTTCTGGTCCCACTTCGCGATGGGTGGTCACGATCATCACCCGTCTCTGGCGAGTGTGGCGGGCCATGTGGCGCAACAAGGTTAAGGTACCACTATCTGCCCAATGGACGTCTTCCACGATCAACAGAAGTGGGGCGCGGTCGCTCAAGGCGTAAAAGAAGATGGCCAGGTTCTCAAACATCCGCTGCTGCTCGGCCTCGGGGTCCTCGAGTGCCGGTTTGGGTTGGATATCTGGATACTTCAAACGCAGTGCGGGGACCAGCGTTAACAGATCGGCTAGTACGAACTCTGGCAAATTAAGATCTTCGCCCGATTCACCGTCGAAAGCCCGACGCAGGATTTGTGTGAAAGGTGTATAAGGCATGACGCCTTCGGCATAGCACGATCCCACTAACGCCTGGCCTCCGGAGACTTGGGCATGTGTGGCCAACTCACGCACCAGGCGGGTTTTGCCAATGCCCGCTTCGCCACTGAGCAACAGCATCTGGCCTTGACCAGAAAGCATCCTGCTCCATAGGCCTCTTGCTTGCCTGAGTTCTTGGTCACGGCCCACCAGCTGACCAGGCCCAATTCGTTTCAACATTGAAAGTTCTTCATCGGAGATGGTCGTTTGCTCCAGAATATCGGGCGAAATGAGGAAACCAAATACCTCGGCAGCGGAAGCCGGGCGATCTTTCGGATCTTTGTTCAGCAAACTGACGATCAAAGCGTCGAGCATGGGCGGAATTTCGGCATTTTTGGCCCGCGGTGGAACCACAGGAGCGTGCAGATGTTGGGAAATCACGGCCATCGCATCATCGGCGGTAAAGGGCAGGCTGCCGGTTGTCAATTCGTACAGCATCACGCCCAGTGCATATAAGTCGGCGCGACCATCAAAACGTTTACCCAGAGCAAGTTCTGGCGCCAGATAGAATACGGTGCCGATGATGGCGCCTTGGCTGGTGATTCGAGAGGCAACCGGCCGGGCCAGGCCAAAGTCGGTCAGTTTGGCGGCGCCATCGTTGGTGATGATGATGTTCTCCGGTTTGAGGTCACGATGGACGATGTCGTGCGTGTGGGCGTGTTCAAGAGCTGCACATACCTGTTGGGCGATGACCAGGATATCATCTAAAGCTTTAGGGCGGCGAGTGTGGAGGGATTCGCCCACCGTTAGCTCTGTCACGATATAAGATGACTCTTCAGTTTCACCAGCATCGTATACACTGACGATGTTTGGATGATTGAGTTTGGCGGCAGCCTGGGCTTCGTCCAGCAATCGGGAACGACCCTCCGTGCCTAGCCTGGCGGCCGAATAGACTTTGACGGCGACTTCACGGTCGAGCAGGAGGTCATGAGCCTGGTGAACCACCCCCATACTGCCCCGCCCAAGTTCTGCGTCGAGGCGGTAGCGGCCGTTCAGGATATCCGGTTGGGAGATCGTGACGATGCGCTCTCCCGGCTGAGGCAACTCCCGTTTTCCTTTGATGGCCTTGAATAGCTGAATCGTTTCATCTTCTGGAGGTACGCCCAATTCTTGTTCGAGAACCCGCTCGCATTCACCATACTGGCGCAGAGCGGCGGCACGTTGGCCTGACTCGGCATACAACTTCATCAGAACCCGGTGAACAGGCTCATGTAATGGGTCGAGCGCCAGCCAGCGCCGGGCGTAGGGGATGGCCGACTCGACCTCTCCCTGGGCTGCTTGACCCTTCACTAGTCGCTCCAAAGCAAAAGCAAACTCTTGGCGCAGACCCTCGGTCTGAAAGAACTGCCATTCATCGAAATTCGCGCTATCACGCAGGCTAAAGCCCGCCAAAAAATCCCCCCGATACAGGGCGACAGCTTCAGTCAAAGCGATCAGACATTCGGGACAGATTTGGGCTTGTGGATGATCGTGCCCCTGCCAAGCTTGGTGCAGCCGGCGAAATTGAGCCACATCCAGCCATGCGTCGGCGCTGAGGTCAAAACCAACTGTTTCCCTGTCCGCAACCAGCCACTTCCCGCCCAGCGCTTTTTTAAGTACCGAGAGGTTGCGGCGTAAGCCTGCCCGAGCGCGGCTGGGATCAAGTTCAGGCCAGAGCAAGGTGATCAAATACTCACGGCTGTGATTTTCACCTGTCACTGCGAGGAAGGCGATTAGGGCAAGGATCTTACGCGAATCGAATTTTAGGGGGACACCGTCCAGCTCAAGATGGGGTGGACCGAGTAAGGATACTTTCAGGCTAGGCATTATTAGGCCCTAAGACACGCCAAATAGAGACAATCTCAGGCAAATTCACACCAGAACGGTTACAGGAACGCTTTCCAGAACGAACTCAAAACGTTTGCTGGTTAAAGTGTGAAACAAAGAAGAAACGGCTTGGTCATCCAATTAAAGACCATTAACCTGCGGGAGAAAGTTCTCCCCATAATAGCTCGAAGGAGAAATGATGATGAACTCCACAAATATTATAAATCAACTGGCACAGAAAAGGGAAGATGCATTGGATTTGGGGCAAACATTTTCCATTATGGTTATTTTGACGGCAGTCGTGCTCCTCTCCCTTACGGCTTACTGGACGATTTCCACGTCCGATCCTACTGTGAGCATAGATGTTGCTGCCAATTCGTTATCTATCAACCCGGAGTTGTCTGTCGCTCGCCGCTACGCAGACGCAGTCGCTGAGAAGACAGAAACCGCATTCCAGGTAGCTAACCCGGAGTTGAAGCTGGCTCAACGATATACCGCGAAAGTTGCTAAGCCATCGAGGATGGGGTTCCTGGCCATCAACCCAGAATTGATGGTCGCTCGTCGTTACACAGATGCCGCCGCCAGGAGGGTGGAGAGCCTTTTCCAGGCAGCTAACCCGGAGTTGAGGCTGGCTCAACGATATACCACGAAAGCTGCTAAGCCATCGAGGATGGGGTTCCTGGTCACCAATCCAGAATTGTTGGTCGCTCGCCGATACAGAGACACCGCCGCCAGGAAGGTGGAGGCCGTATTCCAGGCAACTAACCCGGAGGTGATACTCGCTCAACGATATACTATCGAGGCCTTTGAGCAGGCGGGAACCAACCTCTTATCCACCAATCCAGAACTGATAATGTCTAACCGCTACGCAGCCGAAGCAGCCAAGACATCAGAATCGGATTTCCTGTCTGCTAATCCAGAGATCATTGTTTACCGTCGTTACGTCGCTAATCCGTAAGAAAATCAAAATGTACCATATTTCGCCTAGGCGACATTTTTAACCGTCTTTTCAACCACAGAGGCACAAAGGCTAACGCTCTTATGCCTCTGTGGTTTGTTTCATGCGCACCATTCTCTTGGAGTATCATTGGGCCGTTCTCCTGTTCTTTGGCTTGGCACCCCAACCAGTCGACGGAATAGTTAATCAAATTTAATTTCTTCGGCGCATTGAAAACTCATTCCGTTCTGAAAAAGCCGACGGAAATGGTCTGGTTGCGCTCTCCTCTAAGGTCAGGATTTCCAGTTCGTAGACGGTATCGGCTTCCAGAAACTCGGTAGGCACGCTCAAACTGTTGCGGTCCGGGGGGAGATGGACGTCGTATACCGGCCGGGAGAAGCCATGGGGATCGTCATGATCGACCTTGGTGATGATGAGTTCGTAGCCGCTAAGGGCCAGTGGGTCGCCGTCCACGGTTTCGGTTACGTCTTCCCAGGTGACGACCAGGTTTGTCGTAGAAACGAGCGCGTCGACGGCCGTTTCTTCATCTTCGGCCAGCAGCGGTGAGATGATGAATGGCTCGGCTGGGACGTTATGGGAGAAGGTGGCCGCGCCGGTCAAAATGGCGCCATCATAGGAGGAGGCACGTACTTCGTACTGCCCTTCTGGGAATTTGGCGACTAGCTTGTCAAAGGAAAATTCGGAGAGTTCAGGCTCTCGAGATTCGAAGAAGATGGAGGCCATGGTCAGGTCTCCCAATTGGGCTTGGGGCTTGACTGCCAAAATTTGCTCGCCGCTGGGCGCGTAGACGCATAGCTCTGACCAGCCGTGATCGTCAAAGCCGCCGTGAACGCCGAGATCGCCGTCGGTGGCGTTAAATTCCACGTACAGGCGGGCATCTGAGATGTCGACCGTTTCGCCTCGGGAGGCACAGTCGATTTTACCGGCGGCCCTTGGGCTAGCTGCGGCCGATTCTAACACCGGTTCTGGCAGCGTCGGCAGCGTTGCCAGCAACGCTGTTGTTGGAGTGGTGGCCTTAGCCGTTTGTCCGCAAGCGACTAGCATAAAGAGCACTAAAAATAAGATGAAGATGGGAAATAGCTTGAAGTGATTCATGGTTTTTTACCCTGTAAGATGCGTGTTGTGGTTCATGTTGGCTATGGTAGCGGCGGGGATTAAGCAGTTGATGAAGAAACTTTATAAATTATTCTTAGAAAAGAGGCTGTTTGAGATCCTTTGTTAATAAAAAAACGGGAAGCTCGACGCTTCCCGTCCCTTTCGTCACAGACAGAGCGGCTCAGATGGAGCGGCTCAGATGAGCTTAGTCTGCTTCGTGCCCCAAGACGTTAAACAGTTGGTCAAGATGAACATCTGTCTGACGGCCGGTGTCTAGTGTGATCTCGACCTCGTAGTAACCCTCTTCATCGCCGACCTCGGTTTCGGTCACGTGCCCTTGGCCCATGTAATCGAGGGCGGCGGCGCTGGCTTGTTCCAAGGCCGACCCGGTGATGGGCACGTCGGGTCCTTCGGCGCCGTCATCAGCGTCGAGGGCGTCATCGGCCTCGGCCTGACTTGCGACGACATCGCCAGCGGCCGACTGGGCCAGCGCAGGCGCTGCATTGAAGGCCAGTGCCCCCACGAATAGCGCACCGAGCAGCAGGCCAACCGGGATCGCCAGGGTCAACAACCATCTGTTTTTCTTTGAACTTTTGTTCATATCACCATCCTATATAGGCTTATCGTGGAGACGGCCGGCGTCTCCATCTTTCGGTTCATATTGGATAGCGTAAAGGGAGAGTTTAAGAGAATGATGAAATGAGTTTAAGAATGAAACTTAGAGAGAGGATGTGATAGACTTGTTCTCTGGCAGTTGGACGATAAAGGTTGTCCCCTGGCCTGGCTCGCTGTGCACCGCCAGCGTGCCACCATGGGCTCGTGTTATTTCATAGGCGATGGCCAGCCCCAGGCCGGTGCCCCCTTGATCATTGTTTTGCCCCGGGCGCGCCCGGTCGCTCTCAACGCGGTAGAAGCGTTCAAAAAGGTGCGGCAAATGCTCGGCGGCGATGCCAGGACCAGTATCGCTAATGGTGATTTGGACGAAGGGTGTTTTTCGAGCAGCTTGAACAGTAATCCGGCCGTTTTCTGGCGTATATTTCATGGCGTTGTCTAATAGGTTGAGGAAGAGGCGAATGAGCAAATCCATGTCGCCGTTCAGGGTCAGCCCAGCGGAGATGTTTTTGTCGAGGGTGATGGATTTGGCGGCGGCGAAAGGCCGTATCTGGTCTAGCACCGCGCCTAAAAAATCGCCCATATCAATGTGTTCGACTTGTCGCGTTGCCTGCCCCCGATCCAGCCGGGCGATGAAGAGTAGATCGCTGCTCA
>JAHEJP010000146.1 GCA_024638855.1 Chloroflexota bacterium | reverse complement strand
GGCTTAATAAATTGTTGAAAAGCTGGAATAAAAATACATCGATTGGGTAGCGATCCTGGCCGTTATCGAGCAACCATCGGCGCAGCTCTTCAACCAACATGACTCTTTCTTCACCCAGGCGTTCGACCATGTTTTCCGCCAAACGATCAATAGGCAACAAGCCGGTTTCTTCCTGGCGAAAAAGCTCCTGAGCGAACAACTGGGCCCGAGCCGGATCGATGCTGACGATTGTAAGGTTTAACGCTTCGGCCACATCGTATTCGACAGGTCTGATTCCCCAGCTTGGGTGGGCTAAAGCAAGCCAGGTAAGCCAGGCACGCACTCGCGGTTCATCCCGCGGGCTGGAACGCCTGCGCAGCAAATAGTGGGGTAAACCGGCCGCCTGTAGTTCTTTGGCCAGGCTATAACGAAGTGCCCCGTCTAAGTATGGTGCAATTATAGCTATCTCATTTGCCTGGATGCCTTCTTGGATCAACTCAGCCAGGACATGTCCGAGATCCCTGACCATCTCTTGTCGGTAACGGCTGTTAATGGTAGTTAACACGGCTTCTTCAGCGCCGGCCGTCGGTTTTTTTGCGCCCACCAAGAAATTTTCGACGACATTGGATAGCTGAAGCATAGCCGGCGCAGCGGTGAAATTTCTATTAAAGTCTACCGCTTGCTGGCAGCGGTTACGAAATATTTTTGCGCCGGTTGGATCTGCGGCCAGGAATCGTTTATAGCCACCCCCGGCATCATAGGCGATGGCAATCGATTCGGTCGTATCCATTAAACTGTTCACGAAATTCTGGCCGGCCGGTGTCTGTTCTTCAATATTGTCGGCAATGAAGTGACGGTAGCGTTCCACGAAATATTGGCGAAACCGGGGATGTTTAACTAATTGGGTGTCGAACACCTCAACGAGCAATGATAAATCGAGTAAATTATTTTCCAGACAAACCTTTCGAAAACGTTGGGCTGCGATAGCTGCATCTCGGAGATGGACGATATGATCCTGCTCGCCCGACCAGGTTACAAGCTGGCGCTGATTTGCTTCATCCAAGGAGAGGCCATTGAGTGCAGCCCGATTCAGAGTGTCTAGTAGCTGGCTGACGATTTGTTGAGGTCTCAATCGTAGATCGGCGAATGCTCCATCTTCGATCATGGGTGTTACGACCCGCCACATCAAGAGTTGAGCCAAGTCATAACTGAGAAAAGTCGGCGGCTGATAGGGGCGAATAAAGCCAGCCGGACGTGCGACCAATGGCCAAAACAGGGTCACCAATTCGCGAGCCAGGTTGTAATAGGTCGTGATGCTGAGTTCAGTCAATGGCCCAAGCTTGGATTGCTGGACGACGTTTAGGAAAGGTTTGACGTGCTCTTGTTCGGCAACCAGGAGTAGTATCGTATAGGCTGGTTCCCCACTTTGAAGTAATTGAACCAGACGTTGACGAAGTGCACTGCTTTTACCGCTTCCTGCCGGCCCATACAAAAATATTGTTCCACTGGCTTTGATAACGACTTCTTGTTCGGGAGTTAGGGCGACCACAATTGTTAATCGATCAGGTGGTAAACGATGGGGCAACAACGATTATTTACCATCGAGCGAAACATCTAGCCTCGACGGTAGATGACCAATACATCCCCTAACTGTATCTCATCACCATCGATCAATTGGGAGCCATATTGGGGAATGTTCTGTCCATTTATCCAGGTGCCGCTGGTGCTACCTTCATCGTATATTCGATAATCATTGCCTTCGAGAATGATGCTTGCATGTAGGCGTGATACGGTAATGTCGTTCTCAAAGGCGATGTCGGCCTGGTTGGGATTGCGACCTATTCGATGCTCGACTGCGTTTAAAGGGATGGGCGACGGCATTCGTGTGACCGAATGAATGATTTCTAAGTAAGATCGGTCAGTTTCGGTCACGCCTTTTGGTTCGAGCGGTAAGCGGCTAGCCTCTTGTACTGGGGAAGCAGTCACTGGTTGGCGGTTGTCTGGCTCACGGAGGCGTGGGTTTCGTCTTCGACGAATGGCGACAATCAGCAATACGAGCACCGCCAGAAGCACAAGCACCAATAGACAGCCTAGAACCACATTAATGAACTGAGAGCCAAAAAAGCCCTCCGCTTCAATTTCCTCAGGAACCTGCGTCTCGCCCTCCAAGACAGTCATTATTAGTTCTGGGCTTGTAGCTTCCAACCCTTGATTGTCAGTGATCGTTACCTGGATCGAATTAGGCCCATAATTGAAGTTGCCTATCTCTGCTGTGAACCGGTTGATATCGTTAACGTCGATTTCTTCAACTGGAACCCCGTTGACAAAGAGCGTGGCGCTGGCCAGTTCTCTTTCGACGCCATCGAGCCAGCTGACAGTTGGGGCGAAGGTCAATGAAACAGGCTCTTCAAGATTTTCAAGCGTTAGCTGGCGACTTTCGGGTGGTAAATCGAGCTTAATAGATGGGGCCGCGGTTGAAATGACCACACTTGTACTGGCCCGAACCTCGGGATCATTAAGCAGGCTCAAGACTACATCAAAGGTGCCTCCCGATAGAAGATCGGGTTGGTATTGAATCACTTGTTGGTTACGAAAGTCGCCGATGCGATCCCATATGGCTTGTAGCTGTTCCGTTTGATCGAGTTGGGATGCCAAACCCCTGCTATCGGCCGCCAACTGGGCCAGATATTCCTGCCCGACTTGGTGGCTGAATGTCTGCAACTCTTCGTTCTCTAACCAAATTGTATGGATCGGGATGCCTAATGCGGCAGCCTTTTCGCCAATTTGGTCAGGCTGATAATTTGTACTGACCACGTCTGTGCCATCGGTGATAACTACGATAGATACGAACAGGTCATCCTTGGGCTGTAAGGTTTCTATCTCGTCCAACAGGCCGCCAAGACTATCGGCTAAGGCCGTTGGTCCTGATTGAACTTCTAGCGGCGTCGCGAAAAAGTTCCGGATGCTATTATAAAAATTGGTGGGCGCCAATAGTTGGTTTGCCTCAGTCGCACCTACCTGATAAATACTGACATAGTCAACCGATTCTTCCATCTCTGGCGGGCTGGCGAAATGTTCGATTGCTTGCTGCAAGGAGGTCATTTGGGCTTCAACTCCGGGAGGAGCATCTACCAGGAAAATGGTAAGCGTTCCAGCTTTATATTCGCCTACGATCGTGGCATCAGTGACTTCCAGACCATCATGAGTCAGGGAGACTGTGCCGGAAGACAGTTCAATAGGATTACCTTTGCCGTCAATTCCATAGGCACGCAAAACGATAGTTGGTGCGCCGCTGGCATCACTGCTTGAGATGACTAGCTGTGATCCCCCTAATGTTACCGGTTGGCTATCATCTTCCTGAGCTGTCGCTTTGGGTGAGATAAATAGCCAGAAAAGGCTGGCACTGAACAGAGCCACCAATACCAGCCCCCTAATGAATTGCCACTTCTTCTTGCTCATTGTTGCCAACCCTCACAAAAGCAAAATGGACGGCTATCGCCACTTTTGCCTCTTGCCCACAGGCATTATGAAGCTTTCTATGTACATAACTACACCAAGCTGGTTACTGGAAACATACAGCTAGAACGTGGTGAAGTCAAGAATATCGAGTCGGAATTGACAACCAATTAGTTTGCGCGCCACCGACGATGAAACTATACTGCCTAAAGCGCATACCTGGGTTGCGGAATATCGAATCCTTAAGACCTCGTTCCAGGATGGACATGCACGATAATAGACGCAGAATTCAGGGACCAATGTCCATGCAAAAAAGCCGCTATGTCGCAACAATGTTCTTGTTTTTACTTGCCGGGCTTCAGCTAATCTTTGTTTCGGCCCAGGCGGAGCCAATTAAGCTATTTATATCAGAAGTCGATACCTCGCTTTTCCCCGAAGTGTCATTCAATCTAGTCGCTTTGGATTCACAAAACCGGGTAATTTTAGATATTTCTGAAATCTTGTTAAAAGAAGATGATGAAACCATCATCGATTATGCTGTCGAGCCCGTGGATGTCGGCACGGAGCTCATAATCGTCATCGATGCCGACGAATCGATCGAGCAACGTGACCAAGTAGATGGACCGACCCGCCGCGAAAAGGTCAGAGATAGCATTATTCGCTACGCCAATTTGTTCATGGCTCCTAACCAGTTGGATGAGGTTACAATCATTGTCCCGGAGGGAGATGGCGGTCGTATTTTGGACAAGGCTGGAATGTCTTTCCCGAACGAAGTGATCAACGCCGTTAATTTTTACGAAACTGGTGAAGTGGACGAACCGGCACTTAACGATTTGGTTAATATGGCCTTGGCGACAGCTGAGGACTCCCAGGATGAGAACCAGTTCCAGGCGATTCTGGTCTATACCGATGCCGGAAACCTTGAAGAACAGCTTGAATTCGACTCGATTGTAGATGCAGCCCAGAGTGGCAATGTGGCCCTCTATGCAGCCATTTTAGGTGCTAGGGCCGATGCCGAAGAGATCGAACAAATCTCACGCCTGACAGAGCCCACGGGAGGCGCTTACGTTCATATGCCTGATCCCGCGCGAACCGATGGCCTTTTTGAATCTATCCAGCAACGGGCCAACGAGGCGAAAATTCATTACCGTTCCTCGGCCAATAGCAGCGGTAACCATATTTTGTCGGCCGAAGTTGCCGGCAATCGTGTAGAGGAACTATTCCAAATCACCGTCGAACCGCCAACCGTTCAACTAGCAGTGGACAACAGCCGGCCAATCCGGCGAGTGGCAACCGAGGTTGATATCCCGCTGGAAGAAATGGAGCCGACCATCCAGCCCCTGGTAGCCAAGGTGACGTGGCCGGATGAATACCCGCGGATTATGGAATCGGCCGCGTTGCTGGTAAGTGGTCAAGATATGCCGGTGCGAAATACGATTCTGGGCGATGACGGTTTGCTCACCTTCGATTGGGACATTCGTTTTTTGGATGAAGGCGTCTACGATCTCCAAGTTCTCGTTACCGATGAATTGGGATTGGAAGGGCTGAGCAAACCGCTACCATTGACGATAGAAATTGACCGGCCCGCCGTCGTTCTGACCATGCCGACTCCTACCGAACCCCGACTAGAGCCGACTGCTCAACCCGCGCCAGACGCCGAAACCAATGTCTTACCATTTAGCGCAGTTGTCATTGGCGGTGTAGGCTTGATCTTGTTTTTATTCCTTATTTTGATCGTAGCCGGCGTGTTTCTTTTGCGCCGGGGGGACAAAGGAGAACCGGCGCAACCGGCCCAACCAGATTCTGTTTACGATCCTGAAGTCACCTATGTCATGTCCCCAGGATTCGCCGGCGACCATCAGGTGGGTGCATTCTTGGAGATCTTGGAAAATGCCTCTGAGCTGGAAAACCCAATACCTCTTTCAGGGAACAATATCGCTCTCGGCCGGGATGCAAAACAGGCGCAAATCGCTTTCAAGGATAGGAGCGTTTCACGTTTGCATGCCCGGATCATGGAAAGTAGAGGCACTTACCGGATATATGATGAGGGAAGCTCCAGCGGTACTTATGTAAACTACCAGCGCATCGGTCTCAGCCCGCACACGCTGAAAGATCAAGATGAAATCCACTTAGGTCGTGTCTATCTTCGTTTTCGCCAGGCCCCGATTCCAACTGCCAGCATTGATCCTGGGGCTGATACCGAGGTTTACGGCCGGCCTGAATGATCTCCGGGCAAGGTTGACTTAAGGTTGCCGGAAACGTAACCTTACAGCGCCAAGCCGGATCTCGTCCCCATCCATCAATTGTAGGCCATAGTCTGGTACTCGCTGCTCGTTCACCCAAGTCCCGCTGGTACTTTGTTCATCAAAGATGCGACTATCATTGCCTTCCCGGGCAATAGTCGCGTGCATTCTAGATACTGTTGGATCGTCCTTGAAGACGATATCACTCTGAGCGGCCGATCGACCCAAATGAAGCTCAACATCATCGAGATCAAGGCGAGAAGGCATGGCAGTGGTCGATTCAATGACTTCCAGGAAAGGAGACGGACGTGCACCACTCTTGGCGCTTTGCCGTCCACCCTGAACGTCCGACGAGTAGCGTCTTGCTTGCTTCCCCACTCTATCGGCTTGGCGCACGTATCTTTGAGCCCGGCTGGCATCCTGAACGTAAGATCGTAAGAAGGGAATCCGCCGCAACAACGATACAAGGCCAAGTCTTTGAACCAGACTGGATCTGCGACCAGCGATCGTGATGCCGACAATCAGCACCAGCAGGAATACGACCAGAAAACAACCGCCCACAAATACAGCTGCTCCACTGACACGCTGCCAGATTCGTTCTGGAAGGCTGCGCGGCGCCACAGCTTCGGGAATATTCGTTTCCCCTTCTTCGATGGTTAAGGTGATTTCAGGGCTGGTAGCCCGCCCACCCTGATCGTCAACGATGGCTACCTGGATCTGGTTTGGACCATATTGAAGGTTGTTAATCCCAACTTCAAATTGTTCAAGATCATTGACATCGATGTCCTGAACGACTAGACCATTGACCAGAAGCTGGGCCTTAGTCACTTCTCGCTCTGCGCCATCTAGCCAGCTCACGGTCGCGGCCAGAGTAAGTGCGGTGGGCTGATCGAGGTTGGGCAGCGTGAGGCTCCGGTTTTCTGGAGGCAGATCGAGGATAACAGAAGGCGCGCCAGGTGGAAATGTAACTGTAGTCTCCGCTTCAACAGCAGGGTTATCGCGTAAACTCACGTTAACCAGATAGTCGCCCCCGGCTGCGTTCTCCACGGTATATTGAAGGGTGGTTTGGTCACGGAAAGAAGTGATGCGATCCCATATCGGACGTAAGTCATCTGCCGTCGCCAAGGTTGTCGAAATAGCCCGAGTCCCGGCGGCAATTTGTATCATGTACGAGCGACCTATCTCTTTGTCGTTTGAGCTGAGGCTCTGGTTATCTAAGATCACTGTATGAATAGGTATGCCGAGTTCGCTGGCTTTTTTCGGTACTTCGGACGCTTCAAATTGGGTGCTGACGATGTCGGTGCCGTCGCTCATCACTACGATATGTATGGTCATGTCTTCGTTTGGTTTGAGCGAGTCCAAATTATTCAGAAGCCCCATGAGACTGTCAATCAAGGCGGTGGCTCCACTCTTGGGACTTAAAGGCGAGGCAAACACATTGGCGATGCTATTGTGGAATTCAACCGGTTCTATAATTTGGGAAGCGGCCAATTCGTCGACGGCATATATAGCTACGTAGTCAACCTGTTGTTTCATGTAGGAATCGCTGGCGAATTCTAGAATCGCTTCCTGAATCACCGGGATATGTGCTGCCACTCCTCCTGGCACGTCCAATACGATTAAGGCGAAGGTCCCAGCTTCATAAGGATTGGCAAGTGAAACGTCACTTACCTCTAGGCCGTTATGTTTGACCACGACCGATTGTTCATCAAGTGAGATGCTGTTGCCCTGGTTATCTAGGGCGTAAACGTGTAGTTGAACGGTTGGGGCACTGCTGTCATCGCTGCCTGTGATGATTAACTGGCTTACCGATTGTTGACTAAAGAGAGGAGCTACTCCGATTAGGAACAGGAATATAAAAACGGCCACAGGGGCGATGTACCAAAGACGTTTTTCTAGATGCATAGCCATTACCTTTGTACGCTGAATGCTAACCGTAGGTTCATGCTATAATTGATACATGAGCGGTAGCGTGATAGCTGCCGGCCAAACGTGCCTGAATTAATGACTCCGGGAAACGCGCTTGCACAGTAACAAAAGACAGTGGAAAGAATTATCACTGTGCCTGAAAACATACAGCTAGAGACGACCAATGTCAAGCTCTCCAAAGTAAAATGTCAGGTTAAACGTTTTGTCTGATATTGGCTGTTGACGTCAAGACCAAACGGTTGATGCCAAGATGTATGAGATTTGGATAGAAGACGCTGGGCGAGAGCTTTATCGCCAAGATCTGCCCGAAGGGCAGTATATCCTTGGTCGCTCAAAGAAAAATGAGATTTATGTCCCAAATCTCAGCATATCTCGCCAGCACCTACGCTTGGAACTGGACCAGAACGGTGTCCAAATCACTGACCTGGGCAGTACCAATGGCACTCGGTTAAATGGCAGCCACCTCCAGCCAAACCAGACCTATGAGTGGCCAATTCAGGCGAACTTGCAGGTCGGCGACCTGGTTATGCACATCAAAACTCAGGAAGTTGAATCCTCTACGCCGGTTGAAGATGAGCAGGTGGCAAGCTTGGCCTATGAGCCAGAAGGGACCGGAGGAGTCGCCCAAGATTTAGTCTTTACAGTTATCAGTGCTGAAGCGGAACCGAAGCTCCTAGCCTTGACTGCCCAACCGGTATTTGTCGGCCGTGACGATAGCTGCGCGATTCGTCTGCTGACCCCAAAAGTAGCAGCCCGGCATTGTTTAATTCAACTGCGCGGCGATCGCGTCGAAGTGACAAACCTGGACACCTTCCAACCAGCTCAGTTGGCTGGTAATCCGATGCAGTTGGGCCAGCCAGCAAAGTGGCACGAGAACCAACCGCTCCAGATAGGTAACGCGACTCTCTACCTGACAATGAGAGCAGCGGACGACATCATGTTTTCGACAGAGGGACCGCATCCGGCTACCCGATCGCGCGGTCTAGGCAGATACCCTCTCTTGCTAATGCCTGTGGCAGTTTTGGCGATTATGTGCCTGGCCGGAGTAGCCTTTTTGGTCATTCAGGCCGGCCGCTGCGGAGGGCTGGATACCGGCTGTCTGTTCGCCTTTGTAGCTGGCCCTTCTTCCGAGGGTCAAACGATCGTTCAAGGTCGGGCAACGCCCACTTTAGCCCCGCAGGTGACCGGAGAAGTCGTCCCGACAAGCGTACCCACGGTCGAGTTTGAAATCGGCGGTCCTACTCCGACCAGTGTTCCCATTGATTGTGCACCTGAAAGCAGCAGTAACAAGGGTTGGCTGAATTTACCTTTTCCTTACAAGGGAACAGATCCAATCTTCGGAGGCAGTGCCGAGGATTTTCGGCGCATTTCCCAACGAAGCCGGTTTGGCGGGCGAATCAACTCCTTCTTCGACCACGAATTTCCTGTCTACCCAGCTATTTTTGGCGGCCGTGAACCAGACGATAAGGATGATACCTTGATCATCTTCAGCGGTTCTCGAAGCGATGATGCCTACGCCCAAGATACTGACTCGGCTGACTGGTACAGCGGCCATTCGGGAATTGACTTTGCACCGGCAAATCCCAGGGAAGCGACAACGCCGATACTAGCCCCGGCTGATGGCCGCCTGCTATTGGCCAAGATCGACGACGATGATAATCACATGGTGTGGTTGGAACACGATCCCGATGGCGACGGCCGCTACCAGTATGCCACGATGTATTTCCATCTATTTCCCGACGTGCACTTTCAGGCCATGATCGCCATGGATGAGGAAACACCTATACAAGCCGGTCAGAGAGTCGGCACGATGGGCACGACCGGTCGCAGTAGCGGCATTCACTTGCATTTTGAGGTCCGCCACGATGTTAATCGCGATGGACGTTTTTCGATTTTCGAACGTGTCGATCCCTATGGTTGGTTTCCGAGCCAGGACATCACCGAAGATCCCTGGTCTGTGTTGGTCAGTTGGCTCGATGCCAAAGGTGATAAGTATGAACACGAGGGCATAGAGAGCCAATATCTATGGGTGCATCCACTGGTTGAGGTTGTCGATACGGCTGGGGGATGCGAACAAGTCACCAATATCAAGGTGGATCTATATAATGTATTGGGTTGGGCTGTGGTAGATCCTGGTTTTACTTATATTGCCCGCGATGACAAAGGTCAGATTCTAGAAGTGGGCCAATCCCATCGCAGAACCATCACTATCCTAGAGGAAGATTTGGAAGGGGTGGATCCCACCACTATGAGCCTGGAATGGCTGAATCCCAAGCTTGATACCTGGTTCACGTATAAAAAAGGGGAACCCGAACCAGGCCCCGGAGGTGGCTACACCTTCAGCGCATTAGTTGATAAAACTGGGCGATATGTTTTGGTTGCCAAGGAAGTGAGCGATCGCGTACCTCCGACCACCGGGATCGATTTGGCCGGAAATCAGATCGGCAGCGAAGACTATACTTACCAGGATTCGGTCGTCGTCACCCTCTTACCCGTCGACCGGGGTTTAATCCAATCGCAGATAACTAATACGCAATACAGCCTTGACTGCGGCCAGAGTTGGAAAGACTATGACGGCCCCTTTGAAGTTACTCAGGATACACCTCACGCATGTGGCGAAGCCGGAGCCACATCGGAGACAAGAGAGCTTGGGCAAAATGATTACCTTTTACTTGCCTTGAGCGAAGATTCAGAGAAAAATATAGAACAGCCCCCGGCACAGATCCGTTTCCGGCTAGAATAAATATAGGGACGAAGTATGCGACCGACAGTAGAGATAACCTATCCAGATGGTAGGGCTGAAATGGTTCAACTGACCCGTGACCGCACGGTTGTCGGCCGTGGCAGTCATGCAGATATTCGTATCCATGACAACCGTATTTCGCGTGAGCATTGCGCTCTCGAGGTTAAGGCGGATAAATTATATGTGGTCGATCTTGGCGGCAGCAATGGCACCTGGATCGGATCCACTAAGATATTGGCGAATGTTAGGGAACCGTTTCCTCTAGATGAAATCGTTCATGTAGGACCTGCCCGCGTACGCCATATTTCCGCGACGCCTCAATTTAATCCGGAAAGCGATTTGGAATCGCAAGCCTTTGTGCCGGTCGCGCCGCAACGATCCCAACCGGTTCGAGATGGTGGCCAGGCTCCGCGTGGAGCGGTGGGAGCAGCGGCTAGAGGTCAATCGGCAGCGACATTGGAATCTCTGGAGAGAAAGGTTTCAATGAATGCCGGTGAACGGGCCACTCTTCAGCTATCGATTACTAATCAAAGTAAAATCGTCGATCATTACGCGCTTTCTATAGTTGGCCTGCCAAGCACCTGGGTCACACTTCCCAGGGGTGGGCTAGAGCTGTTACCCCGGCAAAGCGGTGCTCTCTCAATCGACATTCACCCGCCGCGTACTTCGCGAGCCTCGGCCGGGATTCACCCTATCAATATCGCTCTGCTCAACCAACAGGGCGAAGTTGTGGCCGAGACGACGGCCGATTTAGAGATCGCTCCCTTTGACGAACTGGTTCTGGATGTCCGCCCCAATCCATACCAAAGCCGATCCGGCGGCACGATGGCCTTAACTGTCGAAAATCAGGGCAACGCTCTGACCGAATATCGAGTCGATGTCATCGAACCCAGCGACTCTCTAGAAATTGTTGTCGATCCGCCAACAGGTTCGGTGGCTCCCCAGCAAAGCCGCCAAAGCTCGATTTATCTTCGTCCCCGTAAACGAAACTGGATTGGTGATGCCAAGCGTCTGACTCTCACCATTACCGTAACTAGCAGTCACCAGACATCGACGGTATCTCCAGCCTACAGTCTGCTTAGCACTATCCCTCGTTGGTTGCCTATACTCTTGCTAATGGCCTGTT
>JAHEJP010000517.1 GCA_024638855.1 Chloroflexota bacterium | reverse complement strand
TCCAGGGCTCATCGGAAGCCAACAAATGATCTATCACCTCTGAATTAACTACTTGATTCATGGCCATAGGTCTCCCTTCTGGCTCTTGGGCGTTCAATCTATCAACTCTCATCTATGGCCGCTTCCAGATCGTATTTTTGTGCGATGGCATTGGCATATGCCCCGACTCGCTGTCGCAGATCGTCCGGTTCGAGTACGGTAACGGTCGGGCCAAAACTCAAGGCCAGGCTCGCCGCCCACTCCAGGTCAGGAACATTCAAGACGACTTCGATTGAACCATCCGGCCTTTCCTCCATCGACTCCCAGAGAAAACGGTTGTCGGCCGCGATGAGCGCCATTTCCGGCGCAATCAACAACCGGGCTTGTAGGCTCGCTTGGCTTTGTGTCTCCGTTGCCAGGTAAGCGTACACGTCAAAATCGGCCGGCACGCTGAAAGTCCCAACGGCCGAGGCCAAATCCATTATCCGGTCCACGCGAAAGGTCCGCACCGCCTGACGTAAAAGGCAATAGCCGACCACATACCACCAGCCCCAACGGTGGACCAGGGCATAGGGCTCCAGCTCTCGCCCCGTTGGTTCCACCCGGCCGCGGCTACGGTAACGCATCCGTAATCGCCGCCTATCGCGAACGGCCTGGCGTAACTTCTCCAAATGTGAGGCCAATGACTCTCCTCGAGCCCGGTGCAGGCCCGTCGCTACCAGAGTTCGGCGGGCCCAGGCCACCTCATGTCGCTGTTCGTCGGGCAGCACATTGTCCACTTTGGCCAGAGCGCCGCGAGCCGCTTCTTCGTAAAGCTGGCCCCACATCTGCCCCACCAGGCTCGTTCCTAGATAGACCGCCACCGCCTCTCCGGCCGTGAAAACCAGGGGCGGCATCCGGTAACCTCGCGCCAGCGAAAAACCACCCTTCGGCCCGCGCTCCGAATAGACCGGGATGCCCATCTCTTCCAACTGCTGGATGTAACGATGCAATGAGCGTACCGAAACCCCTAACTCGCCCGCCAATACGGCCGCTTTCTGGTTGGGTTGCCGCTGCAAAAGCATGATCAAGGTGATGAGCCGGGTCGCCGCGTTGGTCATACCCCTACTTTATCACGAATATATGACAAAAACCGTCATATATTGAGCGAGACGTCGCGGGTTTCCAAAACCTGCAACGTCTAGATAAACGATCCTACTGCCCGATGACCTCAAATCGGGCCTGGAAGAAGCGCAGATATTTGGGTTCGTAAACTATCTTGAGTCCCCGCGTTTCTTCTCGGGCATCGTAGACGGCTTTCACCGATTCGGCCACTACGTCCATATGGGCCTGGGTGTACACTCGCCGGGGGATGGTCAAGCGGGTTAGTTCCAGGGCCGGGTAACGATGTTCACCGGTTTCCGGATCACGGCCGGCGCTCACAATACCTCGTTCCATGCTGCGGATACCTGCATCCAGATATAGTTCAGCGGCCAGGGTTTGGGCCGGGAAGCGGTCCTGGGGAATGTGCGAGTAAAAACGTTTGGCGTCCAGGAAAATCGCGTGTCCACCAACTGGGCAGACGATGGGCACGCCCCACTCGATCAGTAACTGGCCCAGGTATCGCACCTGATCCACCCGGCTGCGCACGTGATCGTCCTGGACCGCTTCCTCAATGCCGATGGCCAGCGCTTCCATGTCGCGGCCGGCCATGCCGCCATAGGTATGCAATCCCTCATAGACAACCACCATGTTGCGGGCCAGGTCGAAGACATCCTCGTGGTTGACGGCCAGCCAGCCGCCGATATTGACCAGGTTATCCTTCTTGGCGCTCATCCAGGCCCCGTCTGTGTAATCGCAGAACTCCTTCAAGATGGCGGCGATGGGCTTATCCGCATAACCCGGCTCGCGCTCTTGAATGAAGAAACAATTCTCTACCATACGGGTCGCGTCCAAGTAAATGCGGATGCCGTAAGCGTCGCACAACTGGCGCAAGGCGCGCACATTGGCCATGCTCACCGGTTGGCCGCCGGCCATATTCACCGTACCGGCCAGGCTGATATAGCCGATCTGTTCAGCGCCTACCTCGTTGATCAGCGACTGCACCTTATCCAGGTCTACATTGCCCTTAAAAGGGTGCTCGCTGCTCGGTTCGTGGGCCTCGTCGATGATGACGTCCACGAAGGTGCCGCCGGCCAACTCCTGGTGCAGGCGGGTAGTGGTGAAATACATATTGCCGGGGATAGTCATGCCCGGCTTGATCAAGGCCTGGCTGATCAGATGTTCGGCCCCGCGCCCCTGGTGGGTAGGTACGATGTAGCGATAGCCATAAAAGCTTTGGATGGCCTCCTCCAAGTGGTAGAAGTTACGGCTGCCGGCGTAAGCTTCGTCGCCCATCATGATGCCGGCCCACTGGCGATCGCTCATGGCGCTAGTGCCGCTGTCGGTCAACAAGTCGATGTAGACATCTTCCGAGCGCATCAAAAAAGTATTGTAGCCAGCCTCTGCCGCGGCTCGCTTTCGTTCTTCCTGGCTGATCATGCGTATCGGCTCGACCATCTTGATTTTCCAGGGCTCGGCCCACGAACGCCGGCCGAATTGTTGGCCCATGGTTTGGGGTAAAGGTTGCTTCATCTCAGATCCTCCAAAAGTCATCAAATCGGCAAGGCCGTGTTTGCCTTGACCTCGGTTAATACCAGGCTGGTATAGATGCGGGCTACGCCGGGGATCGGCGTCAGCCGTTCGACGACAAAGTACTGCAACTCTTTGCGGTTGCGAACCACGATCTTGAGCAAATAATCGAACTCACCGGTGACATGGTAACATTCCAGCACCTCCGGCATCTCGTTGATGACGACCCGGAAGCCTTCCAACTCCTCCACATTGTGCAGTTGCAAGCTGATATTAACGAAGCAAGTCAAATCGAAGCCCGCCTTTTCCTTGTCTAGCAGGGCCACGTATCGGCGGATGTACCCCTGCTCTTGTAGTTGCTTGAGTCGGGCATGGGTGGCCGGCGGCGAGAGTTTAATGCGCTGGGCCAGCTCCACGTTGCTGATCCGGCCGTCCTGCTGCAATTCGCGCAAGATGGTTACGTCTGTTTCATCAAGATCAATCATCACCGAATATA
>JAHEJP010000516.1 GCA_024638855.1 Chloroflexota bacterium | reverse complement strand
CCTGCCTCATGACAAGGGCATGCCCTCTCCTGTAACCTGAAGCTGATTGAAGTAATCCTTGCATGTTTTCGAACAGGAGGTTTTCATGTCTAAAAGTCGTTGGGAACAAATAGCGGCATCAGGCGGTTTATTATTCGTCGTATTACAACTCGTTGCCCAGGGTCTGATCCAGATCGGCGGTTCCGAACCATCCTTCAACGCCCCGGCCGGCGAGATCGTATCCTTCTTCGAAAACCGGGAGCAGCTGCTCTTCAACAGCGGCGGTTTTCTCTCGGCCATATCGATGCTGCTCTTCATCTGGTTCCTGGGCGCCTTATGGGCCAGGCTGCGGCGGTACGAAGAAGCGCCGGCCTGGATGTCCCTGGTAGCCATCGGCAGCGCCCTGGCGGGGGTGGCGGTCAGCATGGCCAACAACGGTTGGGGCCTGGCCGTATTCAGGATCGAAGAAGGTTTAGATCCCCAGCTGGCCCGTTACCTATTTGACGAGGGAAATTTCGGCTTCGCTACCTTGTGGGTTTTTCTGGCCGGTTTCCTCTTCACCGTAGGCATTGTGGCCCTGCACGACGGAGCTTTGCCTCGCTGGCTGGGCTGGCTGGGCCTGTTAACGGCCGTGGCCTTGCTCATCAGCCGGGCCTTCTGGGATTCACCATCGGGTGCGATTTTTGTCCCTTATATGCTCTTTTATTTATGGCTCATCGCTGTCAGCATCGTCCTCATCCGGTCTGCCGGATCATCCGCCCGCGCCGGATCATCCGCCGCGCCAGAAACGATGGCCAGTAGGGTGGGGGCAGTTATCAAATAAATAGATAAACAAATTAATTGAGGAGGAATCAAAATGAAAAAAGTATTGAAATGGATCGGCATCGTCTTAGCGGGCCTGGTTGGTTTGCTGGTAGTGGCGGCCGTGGTCTTGAACATCATGGGCGGGTCGCGGCTCAATAAAACCCACGACATACAGGCTGAGAGTATTGTCATTCCGGATGATGCGGCCGCGCTAGCCCGGGGCGAGCACCTGGTCGACGTGGGCTGCAAATCATGTCATGGGGCAAATCTAGGCGGCCAACCCTTACTGGCCGATCCAGCCATAGGGCTAGTTTACGCGGCCAACATCTCTGGGTTAGGGACCAGCCATAGCGATGAAGAGTTAATATTGGCCATTCGCCATGGGCTGGACCAGGACGGCCGTCAGTTGGTGATCATGCCGGCCGAAGCCTTCATAAACCTCAGCGCCGAAGATTTGGGGGCAGCCATCGCTTACTTGAAGACGGTACCGCGGGTAGAAAACGAACTGCCCGGCCCCGAATTGAGTTTCATGGGCAAAATCCTGCTGGGTAGCGGCATGATGGGCCCGGTTTTCCCGGCCGAATATATCGACCATAACCAACCATTCCCGGACATGCCTGAGGTGGGCGCCAACCTGGAGTATGGCGCTTACGTATCCGGACTATGCACTGGCTGCCACGGACCGGACCTGGCCGGCGGCCCATCGGGCGAACCGAATGCCCCGTCCGTGCCAGGTCTGCGTAGCGAAAGCGCGCTTGCTTCCTGGTCAGAAGAAGAATTCCTGTTATTCATGCATACTGGCGTCACGCCTGACGGGCGTCAGATCGACCCGGAGGCGATGCCCTGGGAATCCTTCGGCAAGTTCGAAGACGACGAGCTTCAGGGCTTGTGGCTGCATCTACAATCGTTGCCGCCGGCCGGTTAGATCTTAGACGTCGTAGGTTGGCCAAACAAGTTGGGCTCGAGACCTCCGACGTCTTATCAACACCCCCGACTTCTTGTCAGGAGTGGGATTTTTACCACTTTAGACTATACTGTTTGCGTAAGTCAGGCGTGAACAGTAGATCGCTCCCCAAAATACAACCATGCCTCGCTGCGCACACAGAACACGGAGGCCACAAATGAATTGTCCTAAATGCGATACACAGAATCCTGACGGCGCGCGTTTCTGCTTCAACTGCGGCAGCGCGCTGGTCCTGATTTGTAGCAACTGCGAGACCTCGCTGCCGGCCGACGCCCGGTTTTGCTTCAATTGCGGCCACCCGACTAAGTCGGGTCAGCCGACTACGTCGGCCGAGGCTGCCGAACCCGCCGTCCAACCAGCTGCCGAGCCAGAATCAACGCCAGTCGTTGAGTCAAAACCGTCAGACGATATGCTGCAACGCTATATCCCCAGAGGGCTCATGGCCAAGCTGGAAGCGGCCCGCGATAGTGGCTTGATGGAAGGTGAGCGCAAGATCGTGACCATCCTCTTTTGCGATGTCAAGGGTTCGACCTCGGCCGCTTCGCGCCTCGATCCGGAGGAGTGGAGCGAAATCATCAACGGCGCCTTCGAGTTTATGATCGAACCCATCTATCGTTATGAAGGTACAGTGGCCCGGCTGATGGGCGACGGTTTGCTGGCCTTCTTCGGCGCACCCATCGCCCACGAAGATGATCCCCAGCGGGCGGTATTGGCCGGTCTGGATATCCTGGAAGCCATCGGCCGCTATGGCCAGGAAGTGCAGCGGCGTTGGGGCCTGGCCTCCTTCGACGTGCGCATCGGCATCAATACCGGGCTGGTGGTCGTCGGTGCCGTGGGTTCCGATCTGCGGCTTGAATATACGGCCCTGGGCGACGCCATTAACCTGGCCGCCCGCATGGAACAAACGGCCACGCCGGGCACGGTGCAAATCGCCGAAGCTACTTATAAATTGATCGCCCCGCTATTCGATTTTGAAGCCCTGGATGGGCTGGAGGTCAAGGGCAAGGAAACGCCGCTGCGATCTTACCAGGTTCTGGGGGCCAAGGCTCAGCCGGGCAGTCTGCGGGGAATAAAAAACCTGGAAGCGCCGCTGATCGGCCGCCAGGATCAATTGGCGACCCTGATGACGACCATGAAAGAGTTAAACCAGGGCAGGGGCCAGATCGTCTCCGTCATGGGTGAGGCCGGCCTAGGCAAATCGCGCCTGGTTTCAGAACTGCGCCAGGCGACGGCCGCCGATTCGGCCCTGGATGTGTGCTGGGCGGAAGGGCGTTCCCTATCGTATGAAACGAATACGCCCTATGCACCCTTTATGGATCTGTTCGAAGATTATTTCGATCTGTTGCCAGGAGATGCCGACGC
>JAHEJP010000145.1 GCA_024638855.1 Chloroflexota bacterium | reverse complement strand
GTCCACCAGCAACACTGAAGCCATGACCAAATATAAAACTACCTTTTCGCTCAGGGATGCCGGAATTTCACTGGTAGAAGGCTGGCTTTCCGCTAATGTCTCAACTTCCTGCTGCTCTATCATGATGTCGATTGTACCAAGTGCGATTACGTTGAACCAACTATTTTCTTTGGCGATCACACTCACCTAACATTCAAATACCCGTTTGTGCTTGATTCTTTTTGGCGATGACAACAGTAACCACACTGCCTTCTATTTCAACATGCTCCAAGTTAATGTCGAAGCCACTAGCCATAAAACGCCTGGTCGTTTCCTGCCAAACAAGGCTAGTAACACCGTCACTATTGGCCGGTCTTTGCCCGGTGATCGTATACAGCCATTCGAGTATCAGACGTACGATCCCACCTTTTTCTAGCTTAGCTTGAGCGACGATGACAAGACGACCATTGGGCCTGAGAACTCGATTGGTCTCGTTTATGGTCCTTGGATCGACAATGAATTCGGCCGGAAATGTGGCGAATAGACTATCAAATGATCCCTCAGGATATGGCAGCTTTTGGGCTTCGCCCTGGGTGATAAGAATAGATGATCCGGCCTTGATAAGTCGTCGTTGGGCCATCTGGCCCATTTTTACGGACAGATCTAAGCCGGTCACCCTGAATCCCAGTTCTTCTAACGCCAACAGCATATGACCCGGGCCATGGGCCAGTTCTAATATGCTTTCTCCAACTAAAAATTGAAGACCAGCCTTCTGCCATTCCCGCCATTGGCCCATTGAAACGATAAAGCTAACAAAATCATAGATCCAGGCCAGCTCGTTATATAACAATCGAAAGCCAAACCGCAAGAGTATAAGCCAGAGAGATACTAATTTCGACATTGGATCAAACGATTCATCTATCAGCTAAGACCTCCATGATTCAATGGGTCTAAGATCGCTATTCGATTAACCATTGTATACGATTCCCTTGTAACACAGTTGTTCGAACTGGGCCTCAGTTTAATTCTGGAGATGATATACCCTGCCACACTGGATTTAGCAGTATGCAGATTGGGGTCCTGTAAGCAGGAGGAAGATTTCAATTATCAGCAGCAAACGTATTGACATCACAACCGACGGTGGTGGTGCACTGTATCTAAATGCTGTGATCCGCGCTGCTCTGATTCTAGAGCTAAAGCGGGGCTGGGCTTGTTTCAGCATTCGAGAAGGCTATGAAGATTTGCTCAATCCGGATCGCTTAAGGGGCAACGGCCTGGTGAGCTTAGATTCGTTCGCCAAATCTCGCTTCGGATTGGTGCTGCTGCAATTCGAGCTCTGGTAGAAGGTTATTCCGGTTATATGTTCGTGATTAATCTTGCTACCGTTCGTAACTCCCACCAGAAGAAGCGACAGGTCGCATGCAGATCTTCCCGATACTCTACGCTACGATATTGACTGGCTGAGATTTGGATATCAGCTTCGGCGACTGACCTATCTGCCAATACTATTGGGCAGGCTGACCACCGATAAAGCCAGACAGGGGGCAACAAATTATGAAACAACTTCTATGGCCCCGGACTGAACCCATTGCATGGAATATAGTTGGAAATATCGTCCTTTCTTGGCCAATAACTCTTCGTGGCTACCTTTTTCAACTATGCGTCCCTTATGCAAAACAATAATGATGTCCGAATTGATAATTGTGCTTAAGCGATGAGCGATAACGAAGCTAGTTCTACCTTCCATCAACTTTTCAATGGCTACCTGGATTTGCATTTCTGTTGCGGTATCCACGCTGCTTGTGGCTTCATCCAGGATTAGTATCCGAGGGTCTGCTAATAAGGCCCGGGCGAATGATAAAATCTGCCTCTGACCCACGCTCAAATTAACACCCCCTTCACCGACGTCTGTCATATAGCCGTTGGGCAATTTCCTAATGAATTCGTCGGCGCCAACCGCTACAGCGGCGGCAATAACTTCTTCCTTGGTGGCCTCTAAACGACCGTAACGTAGATTGTCTTCAATAGTTCCTCCAAAAAGGAAAGTGTCTTGCAAAACGATGCCGAGCTGAGATCGCAAACTTGTTTTGGTCACTTCTTGAACATTATGACCGTCAATTCTGACGGCTCCTTCGGTGACGTCGAATAAACGGGTTAGAAGCCGAATGATTGTGCTCTTCCCCGCTCCGGTTTCACCGACCAGCGCCAATCTTTGTCCTGGTTTGACGTGTAGATCGACGTCAATCAAAACCGGTTCATTATCTTTATAACTGAAACTTACATGATCAAAATCTACGTAGCCTTCGATTTCCGGTAAAAGCTTTGCGTCCGATGTATCAGTTAAATCAGGTGCTGTGTCAAGCAACTCGAATACTCTTTCGCTGGCTGCCATCGCAGCTTGAAACGTATTGTATCGCTGGGCCAGTTCCCGGATCGGGTCGAAAAATCGTTCCACATAGAGGACGAATGCAACTAGGGTGCCGGCCGTCAATGCATCATTCAAAACCATGTATCCACCAACACCAACGACGATAGCCGTTGCTATGGTGCCGATAAAATCGACGCCGGGAAAGAAGATGGCTGACAATCGAGTCGCTTCTATATTGGCATTAAGATAGGAATGGTTGAGGTCATCAAAGTACCTAAGATTTAACAATTCCCGGGTGAAACTCTTGGTCACCCTAATGCCGCCAATTGATTCATTGAGATAGCCGTTAATCAAGGATAACCGCTGACGAGTCGCCCGGTATGCCTGGCGAACACGAACCCGCCAATAATTTGTAAGTACTGCCATCAACGGTAAAACAGCAAAGGTGATTAGTGCCAACTTCCAATTTAGACTCAGCATGGCCAAGATGATTCCAATCAGGATAAAAACCGAGCGAAAGAGACCCGTTATCGACCAGGTTATAAAATCCTGTAAGACACCGACATCACTAATAAGCCGGCTCATCAAACGACCTACGCTATAACGATTGAAAAATGTTAACGATAGGCGGTGTAAATGACGGAAAAGATCGCTGCGAATGTCGGCCACCACCTTCGTTCCAACAAAGGCCATGATGGCAATGCGTTGACGATTAAAGACGAATTCTCCAAGGGCAGCCCCTAGATAGATAAGCGCCCATGTTCGAAGAACTTCAAGATTACCCGTTCGAATGCCATCATCAATCGCTTGGCCAATGATCCAGGGTCCCGAAACGCTCAGCAGGGCGGCCAAAGTCATCAGCAAGATTGCTGCGAATAAACGTCGTAAATAAGGTCGGTTATAGTCAAACAATCGGCGAACTAGTCGCCCGTCATATGCTTTTCCAAGTGCATCCTCTTCTTCATCGGACATTAGAACGCTGATCCTTTCTCTTCGCTTTTCTAACAATTTGTCAGTTAGCAAAGGTACTGGATGGCGCACTTGTCCGTCGCCTTTCGACGTTTGGCTGCTCTTACCCTTAGCCATTAACTAGCCACTAATTTCTTATTCAGCAATATCCGGTTCACGCGGAGTTCCTCATACTTAATTGTAAAGAAGCAAACTCCTCTTGATCCTTTAACTGAAGATCATATATCTCTCGGTATAATCCACCTGAGGACAACAACTCTTCATGAGTACCTCGCTGAACGATTTGGCCATGATCGAGCACTAAAATACAGTCTGCTTTTTTTAGGGTTAGGAGGCGTTGGGCGATAACAAAAGTTGTCCGCCCTTCCATGAGCGTCGTCAGCGCTTGCTGGATAACGTACTCAGTCCCTGTATCAACACTGCTCATAGAGTCATCAAGTATCAATATCCGAGGATCTGTCAGCAGAGCGCGGGCAATCGCAATTCGTTGCTTCTGACCGCCGCTGAGCGTGACCCCACGTTCGCCGATCACGGTTTCATACCCCTCAGGGAAATTCGTGATGAATTCATGAGCTCCAGCAGTCCGTGCGGCTTCGGTTATTTGATCGAGCTCACTTTCCGGCCGGCCGTAAGCGATGTTATCAGCAATTGAATCACTGAATAGAAAAGTATCTTGCTGGACAATTCCAATATGTTCCCTCAAATTGGAAAGATTCCAATCGCGCGTATCCACGCCATCAACAAGAACATCGCCATCTGTCACATCATAGAATCTTAGGATGAGGTTTGTGATGGTCGACTTTCCAGATCCGGTTAAACCCATCAGAGCTATAGTTTGACCAGGAGCGGCATGAAAAGAGACATCCTCGAGGATGGTCCGGCCGCCCTGATAGGCAAAACTGACATTTCGAAATACGACCTCTCCGGCTATTTGTTCAAGATGATAGCCGTTAGGCGTATCTGGGATCTCGCCTTCTTCATCAATGATTTCAAATACGCGGCTGGCGCTGGCACCTGCAGTAGCTGCTAGGTTGACCAGGAATCCAAGTCTCTGAACTGGCCCGTTCAGCATCAATACATAGGAAATCATGGCGAACAATGTGCCAACAGTTATGATGCCTGCAACAGTCATCGAACCGCCGAACCACAGGAGTAAGAATACACTCAAGGCGACGGTGAATTGGAAAAAGGGCCAATTGTTGGCCCACATCCTGATTACTTCGTAGCGGCGAAGAAACCAGTTGTCATTTGCCAGGTCGAATTTACTAAGCTCGTGTGGCTCTCTGGCAAAAGCTTTGACAACTCGGATGCCAGTCAGGCTTTCTTGCATCGTAGTCGATAGCACAGCCAGTTGTTCTTGGATACTCTTGAATTTCGGCCGGATGGTTCCACCAAATCGAACCGTAGCTACAACTAAAAAAGGAATCGGGATTAAAGCAATGGCAGCCAAGCGGATATCCTGCCAAAACATTGCCACCACAACGCCGATTAGCAGGAGGATTGTTGCCACTAAGTCCATGAGACCAATACCAACGAACCGCTCAGTTTCGGAGATATCGCTAGTGGCCCTACTCATCAAATCCCCGGTTTGGGTGCGATCATGGAAAGAAAAGGGTAATCGCTGCACCTCATCGTAAAAATCATTGCGTAAATCATAAGCGACCCGATGGGTTAGCCATTCCCCAAAGTATCGTTGACCATATCCGGCAATTGCTCGGATCAGTCCGATACCAAGAATAATAGCGCTGGCCAAGAAAAGTGAGGAGACCTGGCCAGTAGCCAGGCCAATGTCGATTGCAGCTTTGATGACTAGGGGAATCATCAGATTTAGAATCGTGGCCACTATCATCGAAGAATAGGCGATCAAAACCTGTTGCCAATGAGGTCTAAGATAGCCCAAAAGTCGCCGATAAACGCCTAACTGAAATTCCAATTTCCACTCCGCTTAATGACGCACCCTACAGGTACAAAACGAACGGCTACTTTAACAAAGTCATATTCCAAGGTCAAAAGCCCTTGACCCAGGCAACCACTTTTGACCCGCTCATATCCATTCATGTAAACTCCTATAATCAACTTAGCAAGAATCCCGTAGAATCAAGTTATGCATTTTTATTACCAGGGAGATTCAATAGATGGAATATAGAAGACTCGGCCATTCAGGTCTACAAGTGAGTGCAATATCGTTCGGTTCATGGGTCACCTTCGATCAGCAAATGGATTTAGATGTGGCACAAAAGTGCATGGTCTTGGCGTATGATGCCGGAGTTAATTTTTTCGACAACGCCGAAGCCTATGCTCTGGGAAAATCAGAATTGTTGATGGGCCAAATACTCAAGAAATTCGATTGGCCTCGCGACACTTATATCATCTCTTCGAAAGTTTTCTGGGGAGCTGTTGAGAATCCAAGGCCTACTCAAAAAGGGCTAAGCCGAAAACACGTCGTCGAAGCCTGTCACCAGGCATTGAAACGTCTCCAATTGGACTATCTTGATCTGTACTTCTGTCACCGGCCGGACCGGGAGACACCCATTGAAGAGACCGTTCGAGCCATGCATGACCTGATTCAACAAGGAAAAGTGCTCTACTGGGGTACTTCTGAATGGTCAGCCCAACAGATTATGGAGGCCTATAGCGTGGCCAGGCAATACAACTTGACCCCTCCCACCATGGAACAACCTCAATACAACATGTTCCATCGCCAGCGTTTTGAAGTCGAGTATCATCGTTTGTATCAAGAAATCGGACTAGGAACGACGATCTGGTCTCCGCTGGCATCGGGCATTTTGACCGGCAAATACAATGACGGTATTCCAGAAGATTCTCGGGCTAATCTAGATGGGTATGAATGGTTACATCGACGCTTTACGAGCGTCAGCGGACAAGAGCAAATCGCCAAGATTCGCCGGCTAACCATGCTCGCCCATGATTTAGGGACCAGCATGACCCTTCTGGCTCTCGCTTGGTGCCTCAAGAATCCAAATGTGAGCACGGTTATTACTGGCGCTTCGCGCCCGGCACAGGTAGAGGACAATATGCAAGCCTTGACTGTCGTGGACCTACTTTCGGATGATGCTATGGCACAGATAGAGGAGATCCTGGACAACAAGCCCGAGATGCCTGAGTTCTAGACTGAATCATCTAACACTTTACTGTTTACTGACGTTGGAAAAAATAGTTTGTCATGAAAATGCTCAACAGGCTCCCAATCACTGGACTACCGATAGGCCAGGTACCACCCGCCGTGATCGTTTGCGGCGATCCAGATCGAGCAACGATGGCAGCCGGCCTTCTCGATTCGTCGGAGCTGCTCAGCGAAAAGAGAGAATACCGCTGTTTCCGGGGTAAATTCCAGGAGATGACGGTGTCAATCTGTTCTCACGGGATCGGTGCGCCGGGAGCAGCGATCGCCTTTGAAGAACTAATCCAGGCTGGCGCTCAGCAGATAATTCGCGTGGGCACTTGTGGCGCACTGCAGCCTGAATTGGTTACCGGTCAATTAGTCATTGCTACGGCCGCGGTACAAAACACCGGTTATGGTCTAGAGAGCGCCCCGACCGGCTATCCTCCAGTTGCCAATTTGGAGCTTACTCTCAGCCTTAAACGTACCGCAACTGATCTAGGAAAGGACTATGTCGCCGGCATCGTCCTGAGCCGCGACAATTTCTATGCCGGTGTGGATGGACCTTCGACACCTGATTATTTGACTCTATCTGCTGCCAATGTTCAAGCAGTCGAAATGGAGTGTGCTTCATTATTCATCATTGGTAGTCTGCGAAGAGTCCAGACCGCAGCCATATTAGCAATTGATGGTAACGTACTGGTAAGCGGTGGTGAAAAAATGGAGAGTTATGCCCCCGATCATGACTCTGTCCAGGCAGCGGTAATGGCCGAGATAAAGATTGCACTGATTGCCCTTTATGATGTCCGCGATGAATCTAGCTGAACGGCGCCAATCAATTCGATCTTTGTTGAATGAAACCGATGTTGCCGATGCATCGGCCGTTTACTACGCTTTTTACCATCCCGATGAACGAACCCGGATAGTTACTTGGTCGGCTTCGACCGGTAAGGCTATTGGATATTTCTGCTTGGCCAGGACCGGCATTGATCTTTTCCGGCCCCTAGTCACCATGCGCTTTCCCACATTACCTGGACATACCGACGTTGATCTAGAAAGTAGCATGGCCTTAATTGATATAGCTATTCCCGTTGGATCAAACATAATTCTGAGCGCCCCAGTCAAATATCGCCCCATGCTGGCAGCCAGTTTTGATTTCCAGACCGAGCAAACCTTAAGATTGTTTCGTCTGGAACAGGAAAGATTCAAACCGCTCATCAATGTCTTGGTTACCAAGACCGAAGCCCACAATAATTTACCGCAATACACCATACGCCAACCCGCTCAAAAGCATACGGTTAACGGGGGAGAGATCCTAGCATCCTCTGGGATAAATTGGCAATCCGCGCGATTTGCCGAAATTTATGTGCACACCAAGTCATCTCACAGAAGACAAGGCTATGGTCAAAGCGTTGTGTCCAGGTTAGTACAGGATGTTCTTGAATATGGGCGTACGCCTATCTATGCTGTTAGCGTATCTAACGAGCCTTCGGTAAATTTGGCGCAGTCTATCGGATTCATTTACACAGGTGTAGAAGAGATCCTTGTCGAGGCTCTACGGCAGCCCCTGCGATAACCTGCCCATTCCGTATCCTCTTTGCCATAACGCACACAAACCTGTTTTCCTTCCTGTATCGACATTGGACTGGCTGGTGCTCCACAACTCAACCATAAGTAACGTGAAAAAGACGCAAAAAACGCTGTTGATCCCTAGACACCGCCTTAGCTGCATGCTAGATTAAGGCTGGCTCTTAAGTAGTTTATATCAATGGAGAATGTACCCATGGAACGAAAGCTTGGCAGCGTCAAGTGGTTCAGCCGTATTAAAGGTTATGGTTTCATATTGCCTGATGAAGGTGAAAATGAAGTTTTTGTCCATTATTCTGCTATCGACGGTGAAGGTTATCGCAATCTCTATGAGGGCGACCGGGTCTCTTACCAAGAAGTAGATTTGGGAAAAGGTCCGCAGGCTAAAGAGGTTAGCCCATTGCGTTTGACTTCTTAGTAACAGTCCGAGCAATAATTTTGACTTAACAGAAAAGCCCGCTCGCTTGAGCGGGCTTTTTTATGTAATCTAATAATGAGGGGCAAGGCAGAATCAAAGTTTGTCGATAAAGATATTTGCGATGTCACTGTTGGAGCCGCCCCATCTGATAAGAAGATCTGCCCAGATCGGGATCCGCATCAAACTTCTTTGTAGGAAGTAAGACTTTCGCATATTTGCCTTCATGTTTTCGTTTATCAAGTCATCATAAACGGCCAATTGTTTCAACGAAGTATCTTTTTTTTCCAGAGCTTCATGTATCACGTCTGAAGCGAGGACTGCTGATTGAAGGCCATTATGAATGCCGCCACCGGTTAAGGGATTAATGAGACCCGCAGCATCGCCCACCAACAATGCACCACTATAAGCTTTCTTAATCGGCTGAGAGCCAAAATTCAATTGCCATATGGCCGTGTCGTTGAGTTCACCGCCTCGCCTTATTCTTTTTTTGATTTCCGGCATTTCTAGGAAGATGTCGACCAAATCTTCCAGGCTACTATCGATCTCGCGGAATTTATCCAATCGCATACCTAATCCAACGTTGGCTTTTCCTTCGCCGTACGGAAAAATCCAGGCGTATCCGGGCAATATCTCATGATACAAATAAAATTCGACCTGGTGAGGGTTCTCCTCAATATCAGTGATATAGGTGCGCAATGCGACAGCCCGGTGACCATCTTCCTGTTTATCATCTCGCAATGTCCTGGCGACGACTGATGTCACACCATCTGCAGCAACGACAGCTTGAGCGCGAATTTCTTGTAGATTTCCGTTTACCGTGGCTCGAACGCCAACGACACGATTGTCCTCAATTATCGGTTCTTTGACCTGTGCCTGGCAGAATTCCACACCCGAGTCGACTGCATACTGTTGAATGAGGGCATCGAACTCCGTTCGGGGCACGACGCAAGAATTAGCTCCCATCTTGCCGGGTTTTAAATCAGCCTCGACCACATATCCACGAGGGGAACTGAGCAGTATGCGTGTAACCGGGTAAAATCCAGCGTCCTGTATTCTTTCCTTCATGCCTAAGGAATATAGAATTTCTATGGCGCCTGCCGGAATACCATCACCACATGTCTTGTCACGCGGAAATTGTTGCCGGTCAATCAGTAACACATTGTGCCCTTTTTGGGCCAAGGCCGTAGCAGTTGTCGAGCCGCTTGGGCCTGCTCCCACCACGATTATCTCTCTCTCCATGTACCTCTCCTCTGGTAGCATTCTCGAATCTCAACACGAGGTCGATTCGGAATAGCTTCAGATTCCTTCTTGCCTTCGAATGGCAACGAGTAACCCCTGACATCCATCCGCCACCAGGTTATAAACTCGCTCAAAGTTTCCAGTATAGTACGGATCAGGCACATCTTGCTCAGGTGAATCCGGCGAAAAATCAAGCAGTCGGTACAATCGCAAGTGATCACCAAATTGAGCGCGTAAATCAGCCTCATTATCCCAGTCCATGGCAATGACATAAGTTGACGGATCAGAAAGATCGCTGGCACGAACTCGACGTGCCCGGCCGTCATA
Source organism: Chloroflexota bacterium (assembly GCA_024638855.1). Taxonomy (GTDB): domain Bacteria; phylum Chloroflexota; class Anaerolineae; order Promineifilales; family Promineifilaceae; genus UBA11865. Next base: position 1,669 of record JAHEJP010000145.1, on the reverse strand, counting down.
AGAAATACCATGCCGCGATAAGACACGACGCGTTCCCGAATGTGCCGGTTCGCCAATATGCCAGGAACTTGTGCCGGCCGAATCGACCTGGATCTTATCAGATAGACCGGCCTCATCTACCAAATGCTGAAAAACTCCCTCAGCCATCGGCGAGCGGCAAATGTTACCCAAGCATACGAATATGACCTGTACACTCATAATGAATCTCTGTTACGATTAAACGGTGGGTGAATGACAATAAAACCGGGGTGTAAAGCAAAAAAATTCGGCGATTCTCTGGTGAACGCCATATCGACTAAATTGACTCAATCGGTTGTTCATTATTTATCAAGAGCAGTTCTCAATTTAAACATTTATCTACAGATTCTCAATCGAACCACTAGATAATCATTTTTCAACAATTCATTGTGCAAGACTCTGTAAAACCATAAGTCAAGTTGGCTTATAAGCCGCATTCTGTACCCGCTATTAAACGGGCAGCGATCATCTATCTAGGCGCGCTATTACTAACACGCTCACGCAGTCCACCCGGATGTCAAACGGAGCGAGCAACTCCGTAAGCTGTGACGGGCACAGCTTTTCATCCTGCTTGACCTTGCTCCCGGTGGGGTTTGCCGAGCCAACGGTATTACTACCATTGCTGGTGGTCTCTTACACCACCGTTTCACCCTCACCAGCCACTATCGTGGCCGGCAATTTGCCTCTCTGTTGCACTTTCCATCGGGTTACCCCGCCCGGCCGTTAGCCGGCACCGAGCTCTTTGGAGTGCGGACTTTCCTCGACCTGCAGCTGCAAATCGCGATCGCCCGGCCAACTTGACCGCACGATAGTAACATTTGGCTCCATCCGCGTCAAGGACTTGAATAGCCTGTCTAGATAAGTTATTACTCGTGGTAGGATGGCAGGCATCGAACTCTTTTAGTACCGTCTGGTGCACCTTCAAACCAGTAACAATCTGGCCAGATACTGATCGAACTAACGACAATCATTTGCCTGGTTAATACATTATTGTATGCTATTGTTACACTGGTTATCATGGTCATAGCCCTATCCTAACGACATGCAAAGGAATCCAGCCAGATGTCTGAGACGGTCTTTCGAGGTTTATCGAGACCATTTTCAAATAGAGCAGTGCTACTGCTAATAGTATTGCTGGCCTTGTTGATACTGGGTTTCTATTCAGTCACCGATATTTCCCGCCTCGAACATAATCAAGTACTAGATGGCGCTGATTATGTGGGCTACGCTGTTTGCCACAGAATTACTGATCGTTCGTTTTCAATTGCAGGGCGTCAGCTACCCCTTTGTGTTCGTTGCACCGGCATGTATCTTGGAGTGGCCTTAACATTTATTATCTTAGGCCTAGCCGGACGCCGCCGTTGGTCCATGTTACCCCCGTTACGAGTCATGCTGGTTCTCATTGCTCTGATTGGATTCATGGCCATTGATGGCATCAACTCCTACAGTCATTTTTTCCCCAATCTGCCCCATGCTTATGAACCACGAAATTGGCTCCGACTAATCACCGGCATGGGTGCCGGCTTAACGATGGGCATTATACTTTTCCCGGCCGTTGCCCAATCTCTCTGGCAGAATCAAGAGTTAAAAGCCTCGGTAGGCAATTTGCGTGAATTAGGGGCGATCTGTCTCCTGGCCTTGCTGGCAGTTG
>JAHEJP010000515.1 GCA_024638855.1 Chloroflexota bacterium | reverse complement strand
TGGAACTGGCGCTCCAACAGCAGCAACAGCAGGAACAAGAGCAGGAGCAAGAACAAGAGCAAGAGCAAAGCGAAGACGAGCAAGAACAGGAACAGGAGCAATCACAGGACGGAGAAAACCAGGAAGAGGATCAGCAGCAAGATGAGTCCCAAGATGGTCAGGATCAGCAAGAAGACCAGCAGCAGAATGAAGAGCAGCAGGATCAATCTGAGAATGGCGACCAGGAACAGGAACAAGAACAGGACCAAAACGGTCAGGGACAGCCACAAGAAGGCGACAATCAGGACCAGCAGCAACCTAGCCAGATGCCTCAGCCAGGCCAAAGGATGACGGCCGAGCAGGCTGAACAGTTATTAGCGGCGATTGCAGAAGAGTCGGAAACCCTTCAAGAGAAATTGGGACAAATGTTCGTGGTTCCCCCAATTCCACCGGTCCAGGATTGGTAAATTGTTAGACGATCTCTTTGAATAAGAACTCAGACAATAAGCGGAGAAGAGTATGCGGAGAGTAAAATTTTTAGCCATCGCAATCGTAGCCATAGTCCTTTTAGGGCTGGCGGTTGCACCGACATATGCTCAAGCCCAAGATGTGGTTGTTGCTGAAGTTGATAGGAACGATATCACGACCGATGACATCTTGAATTTGACGGTGGCAATAGACAGTTCCCTAGGTGACCCAAGCCAGCCAGTGCTGCCGGTTCTTGATGGCTTTGAAGTTTTGGGCACCAGCCGGGGCACCCAAATGACGATCATCAACGGCGATATGAGCATGCAAACCACTTACCGATACAGTCTTCGGCCGGTAGCAAGAGGTGATTTCGTCATCGAGCCCATCTCAGTTTCAAGCAATGGGAACGTTTATTACACGGCGCCTATTGCTGTTCGCGTAAGCCAGGGTACTGGCCTTCCAAGCCAGCCGAACTCGCCATTATCGTTGTTCCCATCCTTATCCAATTTTCCGGGTTTATCGAACTTCCCTTCGCTCGGAAACCTGCCAACCTTGCCAAACCAGCCCACATCCCCATCTGCGCCATCATTAGTGCCAGTCGATCCTGCTCCCGCGCCCATGGAATTAAGTGGACAGGATTTCTTTGTAGAAGCTGTGGTGGACAACCCCAATCCCTTCCAGGGTCAACAAATTAATTATGCGATCCGTTTCTATCAGGCGATCAACGCGCCAGGCCAGATAGAATACGAGCCGCCAACATTCACCGGCTTTTGGGCAAAACAAGTGCCTGAACAGGGAGAATACAACATCCAAGCGGCTGGGCGTAACTATCATGTTACAGAGTTGAAGACAATCCTCTTCCCAACTATCGTCGGCGATGTAACCATAGAGCCGACTTCGATGGGCATCCCTGGCGACTTTTTCTCCCGAAGTATGAATTTGAGAAGCCAGCCAGTTCTACTAGACGTTCAGCCATTGCCCGATGGCGCTCCCGCCTCCTTTGCCGGAGCAGTCGGGAATTATGATATCCAGGCTGCTGTAGATGTTCCCACCACGGTCGTAAACGACACGATAACCTGGCAAGTAGCCGTTACAGGCGAGGGTAATATCGATAACCTAGCAGACCCACTTTGGCCTGAAAGCTCAGAGTGGCGTGCATTTGATAGCGAAGCAGTAGTCGACAGTCGAATCGAAGATGGCAAGGTTGTGGGTAGCCGGCAATATGATCGGGTCGTAGTTCCGACGATCGCCGGAAATATCGCCTTGCCACCCATCGAATTCAGCTATTTCAATCCAGATATGGGTCAGTACCAAACTGTTAGTACGGAGCCAATTGCCATAACCGTGGAGTCCGATGGTGATGACAACATCGCCGTTCCGCCCTCGCCGGCTATAAATGATAACGCCAACGCTGCAGCGACCGGAATCGGTCCGGACATCTTGGGTATGAAAGATGCGCCGGCCAAATGGCACTTAGCCAGCAAGCCGTTAATACAACAGAACGGTTTTTGGCTATTGTGGACCATACCAATTCTCGTTCTGGCCGGTCATTTTGGCTGGCAAAGCTGGCAAAGGAAGCGCTTTGACAATACTGATTCACGACGAAGTCAAAAAGCCGCTCGAAATGCCCAACAAGCGCTATCAGCAGCCCGCAAAAATTCGGATGGTGCTTATGAAGCGGCCGGTCAAATCCTCACCACGTACCTGTCACAAAAATTAAACCAATCTGTCGTCGGATTAACACAAACGAGTCTGGCACAGCTGCTGCGGGAGAAAGGCGTCGTGCCTGGACTAGTCGATCGCGTTCAGAATTGCCTAATGCTTAGCGAAATGGGTCGTTACGCCCCGGCTAATGCCGACATAGCATCTGGCGATATTCTGGTTGAAACAAAACAGATCATTAACGAGCTTGAAAGGTCGTTGTAAGTACTGGAACTAAGGTAGATATGATGAAACGAAATATCCTGATACTAGGCCTGGTTGGAATCACATTAGTCGGTTTATTTTTAACCGCTACTTCCATCTTGAGACCAGAAATACGAGCGGACCAGGATGCAGTAGCTGCGGCCAATCGGTTATTCCAGGCCGGAAACTACGATGATACCATTCGAATATACGAACAATTACTCGCCCAAGGTGTTGAAGATAGCACCGTCTATTACAACCTGGGCAATGCCTATTATCGCCAGGGTGACCTGGGAAGAGCAATTTTGAATTATCAACGTGCCGCCCAATTGTCTCCAAGAGATCCCGAGATTCGGACGAATCTCGAATTGGCCCGCTCAGTGGCTGATATCCCCATGGCTCCGGAAGCGCCAGGGCCGCTGGGTGCGCTGGCCAATCTCTCTAGCCGCTGGATGACTTTGAACGAGTCAGCGTCAGTGGCATTGTTCTTTTGGTTCTTAGCCGGCTTTCTATTCTTCGCCTGGCGGTTGACAGCTTCTACCGAGCAACGATCCGCGCTCAAGTATGGCGCAATCGTCGCTCTAGTTCTGCTCGCCATCACCTCCCTTTCACTGGGGGCCCGCATCTATGCTGAATCTAATCAGCCAGAGGGGATCGTTGTAGCGCCAGTTGTGGCGGTCAGCAGTGAGCCTGGCGAAGAATATTCAACTGATTTCAACCTTCATAGTGGCGCCGAGGTCAACCTTGGCGAAACACAGGGACAGTGGGTTCAATTAGCCCT
>JAHEJP010000514.1 GCA_024638855.1 Chloroflexota bacterium | reverse complement strand
AACCAACGCGGGTCGGACCCTAGCTGGGTCATCTGCGATTGGTGTTGCTCCAATGCTTCCTGTTTTCGCTGGAGCACGTCGCCGACGAAAACGGCATAGTTAAAATCCCACAATAAGCGTAAGCCGCCCTGGCTTTTCATCGTATTCTTCAAGACGGACCCGGTGGCCTGGTATGCTCCCCGGCTTATGCTGACCCAGGGCCAATGATGCCAGAACCAGACCGGATATTCATAAATAAAGGCCCGGTATTCGCTGGTCTCTAAAGCCGCCAGCACAATATGGTTTGTGGCGTAGTGATCCGGCGGCGGTTCCTTAGCATAGGGAAGGTAGATTTCCTCTGGTTTGACCTCATTGAGGATAGCCGATATCCGACCTGTGGCCTCATTCTGAAATCTAATCAGAGAACCATCTATAAAATCAAGGAAGAAGATCCGGCTGTTGTCTAAACCCAGGGTCCGGCCGGCGGCCAGCGCTTCACTTCTGCGAATGGCGACCAGTTCTTCGACCTGAATGAGGTGGCCATGGGATTGGCGTCCGTCAGTCATGAAGACCAGCGTGATTTCCGCCCCGGCATCGATCTTTCTGATGATCGTGCCGCCGCAACCAAGCGTTTCATCATCCTGATGGGGTGAGACGATGAGGGCCGACCGGCCTAAATCGCCATCGCCGGCTATTTGAAGCGAATCATTGACGATCCGAGTGTAATAATTCCGCAGCCACTCGCGCGGGGACCACTTAGGCGCCATTCTTGTATAGCTGTTCATAATCGTGCAGCAAGCTGCTGGCTACTTGCTGCCACGAGAAACGATCCAAGACTAATTGGCGGCCGGTTTTGCCCATCTTGGCTCGTAATTGTTCGTCTTTCAGCAGGCGAATGATCGCTTCGGCCAGGGCCGGTACATCGCCCCGTTCAACCAGTAAGCCAACCCGACCATCTTCGACGATATTGATCATGCCGCCGACCCGGGTGGCCACCACCGGCTTCTCGCTGGCTAAGGCTTCCACGAGGCTCATGCCAAAGGATTCGCTGTACGACGGGTTGACCAGGACATCGGTGGCCTGGTAATAGTCGACCAATTCTACCTGGGACATGCCGCCTAAAAATTGGACGCGGTCGACCAGGGTGGGGGGCACCAACTGCCGGAGATAAGCGCCATAGTCGCTCTCATAGAAGGAGGCGAGATCAGCCACTGCCGGATCGTTGCTCACGCCGACGATGAACTCCTGCGGCAAGGCGACGATAGGCCCAGCGATGTCCAATCGCACCTTTGGGAAAGATTCGGCGACGATGGTGAAAGCTTCTACTAGATCGTGAACGCCTTTTTCGGGCGACACCCTGCCGACGAATAGCAGGCGTTGTTCAGATTTACTGACCCACCCTTCCCGGTGATTATTGCTGATGAACAGATCAGCGTCAACGCCGTTGTAAACGGTTTGGCACTTACCGGCATGATGGGGAAAACGTTCGTTGGCTTTCTTGGTGATATAGTCGCTGGAGCCTAAGACGAGATCCGTTTGCTCCAAGCGCTGGTCCATGACGCCATAATCCAGTTGGTTCAACCATTCGCAATTCATGTGCAGGACGATCTTTGCCTCGGGATTGAAGGCGCGAACTACTGGTACAAATTGGGTGAAATTATGGATGTGAACGATGTCGGCGCCTTGTCTCCTGATCTGAATTGCGGCCTGGGTGGCGTAATCTAAATAGTAGAGACGTGAGGCGTAAACCGGCAATTTCTTATCTAACAAAGTTGGCAAGAATTTGCCGAAACGATCCATCACTGCCCGATTAGGCACGATTGGCGGTATGAAGCGATAGAGGACATTTTCCTGGTCGGTCCATTCTTTTTGGGCGGCCGATCGTTTGCCATAAACAGTTACCTGGTGTTCCTGGGCCACAATCGGCGCTACTTTGTAGGTCCAGATCCCAATGGAGTTTTGATGAGGCGGGATCAGCATGTCCATGGGCTGGCTGAGAAAGGCTACATTCATCACATTTAGGATCTTTTGTTGGTTGGGGCTGGCGGTCGATCGGGCAAGTGAAGCTATTTTGCCCACCACTCAGTGGACCAGGCCACCGATCGGCGGATGCCCTCTCGCAAGGGTACCTTTGGCGTGTAGTCCAACAGCGCACGCGCTTTGCCTATATTGGCCACGTAGTGAGTGACCTCGCCGACTTGGGATGGCTCCATGCGCATGTTGGGGGTGACACCAAGTTCTTCGCCAATGTATTTGGCCATATTAACCAGGGTGTTTCCTTGGCCGTAAGCCAGGTTTATCGTATGGTTGGCTTCCCTGCCATTGACCAGCAATTCAATACCGCGGAACACGCCCGCCACACAATCATCTACGTATGTAAAATCCAGTACTTTGTCCTCGCCGTAAATGGTGATTTGCTGGTCCTGGCTGATCATGCGAATGAAAAGGGGGATGACGCGTTCCATTCGCTCGATGTCATTATCATAGCGACCGTAAACGTTGCTGAAACGAAAGACCAGGTAGCGCAGTCCGTAGCATTGAGCATAGGAGTAAATGAGCGCTTCACCTGATATCTTACTGGCCGAGTAAGGGCTCTCAGTAAAGCTAAAATCGGCGTAAGATTCTTCCGTGATGTAGCGGTGGATATCCCCGTAAACCTCCCGCGAACTGCTAAAAATAATCGGGAGGTTGTTCTGGCGGCAATATTCCAGAACATTATAAGTCATGGTGATGTTTTCCAAGGCGCGGTCCGGTTGTTCCACCAATTCGTGCACCTTGGCATGGGCAGCGAGGTGTACGACCAGATCGAGGCCAGGGGGATAATTCACGTAACCAATACCCCCCTCGAAGTGATGATGAGGCGTGCTCAGATCTTGCAGCAACGTCTCTATTTCACCCGTCCATGTGTTCGGCCGGATATCGACGCCAAACACCTCGTGTCCTCGTTTTTGAAGATAAAGACTCAAGTTTGTGCCAATCTGGCCACTCGAGCCGGTAATCAATATCCGCATCCGAATTAACTCCTAAAATAATAATGGTAAGGTAGCCCAGAAGACTAAGCCAAGTTGTTTCTTGAGTAAGCCGAAGTTATTAGACTTGAATAAAGTTTCAGATCTTTCGGCTTACTTTAAGAGAAAAGTTCCGCCCCTACCAATC
>JAHEJP010000144.1 GCA_024638855.1 Chloroflexota bacterium | reverse complement strand
AACACACTATAATAGGAAGAGAGTTAGCTCATCTACGCGGTAATGACGACAAAGGCAGGAACTCGTCTCATAACCCGAACCCGCCTAATCTCCCGCCCGGCCCCATTTCTCGCGAAATCGCCGAGAAGCGCCGCCCGTGATCGCCCGGCCATGGCCAAAACAAGCCACCTCGAACGCCAGCGTCGCTAACTTAGCCAGGCTACGTTGGCCCTCTTCCAGATCTTCGTAAATAGGAGCGTAGCCCAGACCCAACATATTACTTGCCGCGTCAGCAGCAACCAATACACCCCCCTGCTCGGGCCACAAGAAGGCCACCTGCCCGGCCGTATGTCCCGGCGCGTGAACGACCCGCAAGCCGCTTTCTAGCTCCTGGCCATCATGTAATTCATTTTCAATCGCTACCGCCGGCAAACGGGATGTCCCCCGCCGGGACATGATCCGGTACATCAGGCCGTTCACCAATCCCGGCCCGGCCTCGGCCGGGCGCAACGTTTCACCCCGGCGGGTGAGTTCGGCATCGACTGGATCCATGCTCACCGGCGCGCCGGTCGCTTCCTTCAGCGCCGCCAGGCTGCCCGTATGGTCGGCGTGACAATGGGTCAACAGGATCTGCCGCACATCGGCCGGTTCCCGGCCTAACTCGGCAATTGCCTCCAGAATGCGCCCTTCACTACCGGGCAAGCCCGTATCTATAAGGATCAAGCCGCCATCCGTTTCAAGGAGAAAGGCATTGACAATGCGCAACGATACGGTGTATAGACCTGGGACGATTCTTTTCAAGGCCATATCGCCTCCTCTAGCTACCAGCTTCGTCCTCGCTTTCAACCATTTGGTCACGGCCGTTCTTCACCGTCAATGTCGTCAACATGCCCACGACACTAATAAAAGTGACCAGGTGAAAAACAAGCAGGGCCATGAAGGCCTGCGCCTCCCCACCGGGAAAAGGACCGGCATCTGGATTCCTGGCTAAAAACAGATTGGGAACGAGCGACAGGATCAAGGCCACGGTGGCGATGAGGCGAAAAGCCGTGATCGGCCGCCGGGCAAAGCGAGCCACGATAGCGAACACCACCACGCCCACGAAAGTGTACAGGACTGTCAACAAGGCGATGGCACCGGCCTGTAAAGGTGGAAACTCGGCCGGCAACTCAAAAAGGGCGTACAGCATCGTCCGCACCAGCAAATTAGCCACTACCGAAGCCCCGATTGCCAGCAACCCCACCCACCAGATCCGGCCGTGGTCGATTTGTTCCTGTCCATTTTTATTAGGAGCCGTCGCCATAATTGTTCTTCCTGTACGGAATCATTATAACGGCCGGAGCATGGCATGTCATGGTTTAAGATTGAAAAGTGGATACGACCACCAATTAAAGCCGGCGACCCACGCTTTACGAGGCGGACGGGGCCCTACACCCCTTTTAGCACCGATCGGTATGTAGATAACGCCGGCATTCCTCGGCCGTCAATTCCCGAGTCAAGCGATCGCGGGCCAGGGCCATTAGCGCTTCAATTGGCATCACGTAAACGCGCACCGAGCCATCAGCCCCAGAGGCAGCCAGGAATTTTCCGTCCGGGCTGAAAGCCAGGCTCAAGATCCCGCCAGGCTGGGAGCTCAGAATAAACAACTGTTCGCCGCTTTCGGCGTCCCACAGGATCAGCGCGCCATCGGCCCCGGCCGTGGCGATCCGCTCTCCATCGGGCGTGAGGGTGGCGTCCCAGAGTCGCCCCTGATGGCCGGCCAGCGTCAATAACAGCTCCCCGCTTGCTGCGTCCCAGACGCGGGCGGTCCCGTCCCAGCTGGAGGTGAGATACCGGGTCCCATCGGGGTTCAGTTCCAGGTGGTTGATCACATCCGTATGGCCGGACATGGAGATCAGGATGGCCTCATCCGGCAGCCGCCCCTCCAATTTGGCGGAATCCGCTGGTGGATCATCTGGCAAGATGTGCTCGAGGCTGGCGACAAAGGTCTCCCCATCGGCGCCGGCGATGGCCAGGGTTTCGCCGTCGCGGCCGAAGGTCAGGCCGTTAACAAAACCATCCTGGACGATCCATTCCGCCAAAAGTTCGCCCGTTTCGACATCCAATATGGTCAGGATGCCATCCTCGCTGCCCATAAATAACTGTTTGCCATTCGGGCTTAAGGCCAGGGATGATATTTCACGGGCAAGCTGGAATAAGCGCAACCACTCACCATTGGAGGCTTCAAATAGATAGACGTTTCCCTTATCGCCGGCCAGTGCCAGCAAGGCGCCATCGAGGCTGAAGGCGGGCTCGGTGTTCCACACAATCTCCGAGCCATCGGACCCGCTTGTGGCAGTCTCTACTACACTGTCTAAGGAGCGTATTCGCCTTCCTGTCGATACATCGATAAGGTTAGCTACGCTGTCTTTTTCCACGGTTACCAGGCGAGATGAGTGGGGATTAAAAGCCACCAAAGCCGAGCCGCGATGCTTAGTGGGGCTCAGCCATTCGCCGCGGCCGCCGGGCGAAATGTCCCATACCTTTGTCGTGCCGTCCAGGCTCGTGGTGGCCAGGCGTTGGCCGTCCGGGCTGAACGCCACCTGAATGACTTCGTCCCGGTGTCCTTGTAGGAGTAGCAAGAGTTGGCCGGAGCCTGCGTCCCACACTCGAACCGTCCCATCGGCGCCGGCCGTGGCCACCCGATTGCCGTTCGGTCCATAGGCGGTGCCGTTGATGATGCTGGTATGGCCGGTCAGGGTAAATAACGGCTCGCCGGTAAGGGCATCGCGCATCACGGCCAGGCTGCTGATAACCGTCGTCAGTAACCGCGACCCGTCTGGACTGTAGCTCACGCTGCCCGGTTCCTGAAAGACACTGTCAATTTCCGAAGAAGGAGCCACAAACTCGATGAAAGGATCGGCATAGTCGAACAGCCGCTCGCTCCAGGTAATGATGGCACTCTCATTCCCAAGGCCGGCCGGTCCGGCGGCGTCCACCAGCGCGCCAGAGATATCCCAGGCGGCGGTCATCAAGGCCACGGTGCGACCGTCCGGGCTGAAGGCTGCGGTCGGGCCTGCGCTATCCTCAAAGTGAAGGATCTCACGCCCCGAGACCACCTCCCAGATCCCGGATTCCTCAAACTGGGCCGTGGACAAAAGGTACTCTCCATTGGGACTGAAAAGCACCGTGCTCAATGACTGCGCCCTTGCGGCATCTTCATGTCCCGGCAGATCCAAAAGCGGCCGGCCGGCGGCGAAGTCCCAAACGATTCGCTGATTGTCCGCGCTGGCCGAAGCCAGGAGCGATCCATCTGGACTGAAGGCGATGCTGGTCACAGGAGCCGCAAGGCCGGCAAAGGCCTTCAGGCGCTGGCCGGTATCGGCATCCCAGACCACGATTGAGCCATCGCTCCCGCCGGTGACCAGGTGTTGGCCGTCCGGGCTGAAGGCCAGCCCACCACTTTGGGGTAGCGTGTAGTTGACGCGAGAGGCCTGAATGGCCTGGTGGAGTGCTTCCTCGGCCACCGGAAGGACGGTGTCGTCTCTTTCCTTGGTAGTCTGAACAGCCTGGAGCGCCAGGTGGATGCTCAGTTCTGGGTCTGTTGAAAGGTTGCTGAGAGCCTCAGCCGCCAGCTCGCGGGCAAAGGCCAGGCGCGCCTGGACCCCGGCCCGGCTACTTTCCGCCCGGGCCAACAAGGCCGCCCCAACAGCGGCCAGGAAAAAAACGACTAGGCCGGCAACAAGCCAACGCAAACGCCGGTTGGCTTTCATTTGTTCTTCAGCGCGTAACTTCTCAGTTGCGGCCAGCTTGCGGGCAGTCTCTAGTTCGCGTCGGCGGCGCTGCTCTTCATCTTCCTGCCGCGATTCCCTAGCCTGGATGCTGGCCGTGAGGTAGGCCTGTTCGCCGGAGGTGAGGGCCAGGTCCGTACCGGCCGCCCAGCCGGAAAAAAGGTCGAGCCTGGCCTCGCGCAACAGGTAGCCGGGCTCCCACCTAGATTTTTCCCAGTCAGCGACCAGGGCTTGAAAGCGGCGGTATTGTTGGAGATCTTCCCGGCTCTCCGCCAGCCAGGCCTCCAGACGCTGCCACTCGCCAATCAGGGCTTCGTGGGCCAGCTCTACGGTCGGCTGGCGGCTGGACGGATCATGGTCCAGCGACAACATCCGGAAGGCGCCGAAGGTGTCGATCACTTCATCCATCAGCTCCGGGTCTTCAACCAGGGCCAGCAGATCGATTCGCTTGACCCGCCGGCGTGTATCCACCGGCCGGGCGCCATCCTCCTGACCCTCGCCCAGGTTAACCAAACGCAAGAACATCTGCCTAGCGGCCTCGCGCGATGTTTCGCCGAAACCCAGGTAAAGCTCGTCAGCGCGTTGGGCCAGGGCCCCTACGGCGCCGCCAATCCCCTTGTAGGCTTCTTGGGTCAGCAACCGCCCTTCCCGCCCTTCAAAAAGCTCGGTCAAGGCATATTGGAGCAAGGGCAAGGCCCCGGGCTGGTACAGCATCTCTTCGATGATTCGGGCCGGCAAACCCGGCTCGAAGGTCACACCCACCTGGCCCGCCGGTTGGACAATGGCCCGCTCCAGCTGTTCGGCCGATAGTGGCAGCAGCGTCTCCATGCGGCTGCGCACCAGTTGGCCGAACCCGGGATTAAGGAGTGGCTTGTCGTAATAGTCAGCCCGCATGGCGATGACCACCCGCACCCGGCTGCGAGGGTCGCTTACGGCCTCAGCAAGCAGATCCAGGAAATGGTCGCGGACGGACTCCTTTTCCGTCAGAATGAACAGTTCTTCGAATTGGTCGATGATTAGGAACAGCTCGCTGCCGTCGTTGGGCAGGATAAGACCGGCCGCCCGAAGCAGTCCACGGGCATCGCGATGCAGGTGGACGTGCAGATTGGTGGCTTGGTCGGCAGCGATGCGGGTCAGGGCCACCTCCAGCTCGTCCAGGGGGTGTACGCCAGGCGCCATCTCGACCGTGAACCAATGCTCGGAGCCGGGTAATGCCCCGGCCCCGGATAGTGCTCCAGACCAGACTGCCGGGACCAGTCCGGCGCTCAACAGGCTGGATTTTCCGCTGCCACTGGGTCCCAGAACGGCCAGAAAACGAGTCATATCGCCCGTCTCTCGAAGGCGATCGAGTAATTGTTCCACCAGATCTTCCCGTCCGAAGAAGTCACGGCTGTCGGCCGCTCCGAAGGGGCGTAGTCCTTTATATGGGTTGATGGGTTCGGTCAGGGGGACGGCCTTGGCCGGTAGGGACCCGCTCGCCCCACCCTCGGCCGCGGTCTCGCCGGCCGTTTTCTCCTGGCCGGAAGGGATCAATTGCAATTCTCGGGCCCGGACGGTGGCCTGCATCCGGCTGCGCACGCCCATTTTTCGGTACAGGTGGGTGATATGCCACTTGACCGTAGGCAGCTCCACAAACAGAGCCCGGGCGATCTGCTTGTTACTCTGGCCTTCGACAATATAGCCCAGGATCTCCCGCTCGCGTTGGGTCAGGGTCTCCTCAAGAAGCAAGTCGCCTCCGTTTTCGCCTAGAAGGGCGGCCTCGCGGAAGGCGGCCGCCATTTCCAGGGCGTGACCATATCGCTTGAGTGGATCCTTGGCTGTAGCTTTTTGGATGACCTGGTTGATAGCCTCGCTTGCGGCCGGGTCGTGGGTTTCGATGGCCGGCAGCGGTTCGTTGATATGTTTATACATCCGCTCCACCGAAGAGAGCCCTGGGAACGGGTGCTGGCCGGTCAGCGCTTCGTAAACGGTCACGCCCAGGCTATACAGATCCGTTCTGGGGCTGATCTCCTGGCCCCGCGCCTGCTCAGGGGACAGATAATCAATAGAGCCGGCCAGGCTTTCCTGCGGGCCGGCGCCCTTCCCCGGCCCAACCGGATCGATGGCGATTCCAAAGTCTGAAAGATAAGCGTTGCCCTCTTCGTCAAGTAAAATGTTGGAGGGCTTCAGGTCGCGGTGGACGATGCGATTATTGTGGGCGGCGCCTAGGGCCGAAGCCATCTGGTCCACCAGCCGGACGGTCTCGGGTAAATCGAGTGGGTCCTTTTGGATCGCCTGGGCCAGCGTGCCGCCACGTAGCCAGCGCATGACCAGGTAAGCACCGGTCGGGTCGCGCCAGAAATCATACAGGGGTACGATGTGCAGATGTTCGAGCCGGGCGATGAGCTGGGCTTCGATCTCAAAGCGGCGGATGAATTCGGGTTGGCTGGCCAGGACCGGCCGGATGATCTTGATGGCCACCTCCCGGCCGACAGCCGGCTGGAGCGCCTGATAGACGCCGCCATAGCCGCCAGAGCTGATGCGCTCAAGCAGCTTGTAGCCTTTGAGGGTCCGGCCGCTGAGGTTTTCCATCAGGACCCATTATAATGGAAAAAAAGCCATATCCCGGCGGCGATCTGAAGGCCATACCTTTGCCATACCTCCCTAGCCAGGAAGTGCCCCGCCGCAAGGCTATTGAAAAGAATTGCGTTACACGTAAATACGTGATACACTTTTATATGTGAGGATTTTGACCATGGAAAAACAAAATGTGACCTTGTCGATCCCTAAGCATCTTCTGCAACGGGCAAAGATTTTGGCAGTGCAGCGCAATCACTCTCTATCAGGTTTGTTGACAGACCTGCTGACGGAGATGGTAGAGAGCGAGGAGCGTTATGAAGAAGCGAAACGTCGTAGCCTGAGCCGGCTGGACGAGGCTCGCGCTCTTCGCGGGGATTACGCCTGGTTGCGGGAGTCGCTTCATGAACGATGATGCAGACTGGCAGTTCGTCGATACCAATATTCTGGTGTATGCCCACGACGCTGCAGCCGGACAGAAACATGATGCGGCCAAAGCGCTACTTCAGGCTCTTTGGCAGTCGCGACGAGGATGTCTCAGTATCCAGGTATTACAGGAGTTCTATGTTACTGTGACACAAAAAGTAGCTGCGCCATACAGTGTAAGTGAGGCGGCCAGGATCATTGAAGATCTGGCTGTGTGGCGCATTCATACCCCTACCGTCACCGACGTGTTGGCAGCGATTGATCTGCAGAGCCACTATCAATTGTCGTTTTGGGATGCCATGATCCTCCACAGCGCCGGTTCGTTGGGCTGTAATGTTGTCTGGACCGAGGATCTCAACCACGGGCAGACGATCAACCAGACGACGATTCGCAACCCGTTCCAATAGACGCCAGTCAGAGTACCTTTCCCATTTACCTACGGCATTGCTTCGACAAAGACCAACAAACCCTCCAACCCAACGATTGCCCCCGCCAGGATGTCCTGGCGAGGTCGCTTCTTAAAAAAGTTATTTCCCGGCCGCGATCTGAAGGCCATACCTTTGCCATACCCCGCTTTCCAGAGGTAGCAGCGCCGGCGAAGGATTTTCTTACGCAGCCGGGCCCGGCAACCCAGTCCTTTCCCTGACTTACCTGACGAACGGGAGGTTGTTATGCTTCGTTCAAACCAGAGCCCCGGCAACAGCCCAGCGGCCAATGGGAATGGAAATAAGCATATAGAAACCAAAGGTGAAAAAATGAGAAATCGTAAAAACCTGTTAATCTACTTCTTCCCGATCATCGTCAGCCTGCTGCTATCCGCCTGCCAGTCAGGAATAACAGCGGCAGGAGAATCAACGCCGGCAGCGTCCGTGGCAGCCCCAGAGCCCACATCCGAACTGGAGCCTACCGAGCCAGCAACAGAGATCAAAACGACCATGGCCTCATCGGAAAACGGTCTGCCTATCAATGAAGACGTCGAAAGGTCGGTCATGTTCAAAATCAATACCTTAGCCTATGAACTGCCGGGCATGGAGGAGGTTGAAGTTAAGAACATCACCTACGCTCATCGCGATGACTGGCCCTTACCCCTGACCATGGACGTTTACTACCCGCCCGGCACAGCGGCCGACGCCCAATTGCCGGCCGTCGTTTTTGGTCTAGGGTACAGGATGTCCGCAATACCGCTGCGGGAGGAGCATTTCTACACTTCCTGGGGAAAACTGGTGGCCGCGGCCGGCATGGTGGGCATCGCCTACGATACCGAGCTGCCCGACCAGGACTTGGAGATTCTGATGAACTTCATCCGGGAAAACGCGGCCGCGCTGCGAATCGATCCGCAGCAAATCGGCTTCCACTCCACCTCCGCCAACCCACCCACGGTGATGTCCTACTTGATGCAGGAGGGTAGGTCCGGAATTCAATTTGCCGTTTACTACTACGGGAGCTCCCTGACGCCAGACCGCAAATACGCCGAATTCTTCGGCGAGGTATGCGAGGGGCGCGGCTGTCTGCTGAATGAGCTGACCGACGTGACCTACGTAGATCCGGATATACCGCTCTTCATCGTCAAGGCCGGCAAAGATTTCGTCCCCATCGCCAACGAAGGCATGGATCACTTCGTCGATTACGTCCGGGGAGAGGGGGCTACAGTTACCGTCATCGAATACGAAGATGGCGAGCATGGCTTTGACACCCAACAGAAAACGGAAGAGTCGGCCGAGATCATCGCCGAGACAGTAGCCTTCATGAAAACGAACTTTGGATTGGAGTGAAAAAATGAAAACCAAAATATTTTTCATCACTTTGTTCGCTTTCGCCTTCCTGCTCTCTGCCTGCCAGACTGTAGCGGATTCGTCATCGACCAACTCTGAAGGCGCAACTGCTACGGCAAACAGCGGCGAAAACACCCAGGATGATGTCCAGGAAGCAGCCGTCGAAACCCAGATAAAAAAGAGGGAACACAACGGCCCGATAGTTCTTCATAACGGGCTCGTGATCACGGCTACCGGCGCCGAACCGATCCCCAATGGCGCCGTAGTGGTCGAGAATGGCCTGATCACGGCCGTGGGCCCGGAGGCGGAGATAGAGTTCCCAGAAGGCGCATGGCTCATCGACGTCGAGGGACGGGCGATCCTGCCCGGCTTGATCGACGCCCGCGCCAGCGGCCTATCCAATCACCTGGACCTAGACGAAGGTCAAATCGAAAGCATCGGCCGGATCGTTTACCTGGACAGCGCCCTTCAAAGCGGCGTGACCACGCTGCGGGACGCCGCCTTGGGCAGGATGATGGCGCAGGAGATAGCCGATCTACGAGCTGCCCTGGAGGCGCATGGCAACACGGTGCCGACTCTCGTCCTCACTGGTCCGTTCATAGCTCATCGTGATGGCTCGGCTATGGAAAGATATCCGAAACAAAACATTGGCGTCGCGTCCACAGAAGAGGCACGGGAAACGGCCGCCCATCTCATCGAGGCGGGCGTCGATCAGATCGGCTTCGTGCAGTCGATAACCCAAGAATCGCACTTGGAAACGCGCGATGGCTTGCCACCCATCCTGAGCCAGGTGCAGCTTGAAGCCATCGTCGAAGTGGCCCATGGTCAGGACAAGTGGGTCCTGGGCCAGGCAGTGTTTCCCGAAGAAGCTGAGATGGCTCTAGCCGCCGGCGTGGATCAATTGATGAGTTGGCCTTCCCGAGCTGTGCCCATGCCAGATGATCTGATCCAATCCCTGGTCGACGATGCTGTTCCGGTACTCTCCGGCTTCAACGTCACCCCACCCCAGGAAGGCGATGTCCGTCGTTTCCTGGATGCCGGCGGCACATTGGTCTTCGGCACCTATGCCCCCAACAGTGGACCCATGGATTCTCCATATCGAGAGTTCCAGGTAATGCTTATATTCGGAATGACCCCCATGGAGATGATTCAATCGGCCACGGCCAACGCTGCTCGCGCTCTCGAATTGGACGATCAAATCGGCACCCTGGAAACCGGCAAAAAAGCTGACATCATCGTCGTCAACGGCGATCCTTTGCAGGAATTTCGCATTATGCGCGAAGTCATCTACGTCGTCAAAGGCGGCGACCTGGTGGTGCAGCCGGCCGGAGAATAAATCATTCAGCGGCCGGGCAGGCATCGAGGTGCAAATAGCGCCGGCATTCCTGATCGGTCATAGCCCGCGTAACCCTTGTCAGCGCCGTCGCCATGAGTTCGTCAATGGGCAAAATATACAGGCGGACCAGGCCATCGCTGGTGGAGGTTGCCAGAAGTGTCCCATCAGGGCTGAAGGCGATCTCCCGGCCGTTGTTGCCAGTGCCCGGCAAAGTCAGCAACTCCGCCCCACTTTCCCGGTCCCAGACTTTGACAGTCCCGTCAAAACTTATCGTCGCCACCTGGGGTATCATCACCTCGCCGTCCACCATCGACGGCGGTACCGGCCGCTTCGCCGATGCTCAGGGCGAGTATATGGCAACGGCCGATTACAACCTGGTAACTGATGAAGGCGACTTCGAATTTGAAGGTTGGATATCCTACTAAGCCGGCGAACTGGACGAAGGTAGCCCAGGCATCCGAGTCGGATACCTGGGCACCTGTGCGTTGAGCCAACGACTAAGGAGGGGATGGGCAGTGTGTCTTCGTTTAAAAACTAATTGACTCGAAAAAAATTCTTGTCCGTTTCATACAGACGTCGGAGGTCTGTGAAACCTCCGACGTCTAAGCGACAATTATTACGATTGAATTAGCTCACCGGCCGGGTACGTCCCGAACAATAAAGGTTTCGATTATCCAGGTGACGCCAAAAATAGGTCACTTTTTTCCGGTCCATCTGGCGTCGCTGCCGCAATACCATCCTGCCGCTGCAAAAGGGGCAGCGCGCCTCGACCGGAGACGACGATTCGGCTTCAATCAATTTTCCATTTAAGGCCAGTGCTTTTTTCATTCTCTCCAAGGAGGTGCTATAGAAGTGCGTCGCACCCAAAAGGTGCTGTGCACTTTGTCCAATACTGAACATCATGATAAGATAACGAACACTATGTTTAATATTAAAAGAGATCGTGGCCTTGTTTGTCAAGGATTTTTTTTACGGCATGTTCGATAATGGACACATGTTCGGGAAAATAAGATGAAAAAAACTGACCGGCGGGTGAGGCGCACGCGCCGTTTATTACGCGATGCCTGTATCAGCTTGATCCTGGAGAAAGGATATTCGACCGTCACCGTGGAGGAGATCGCCGAACGAGCCGACGTAGGGCGAACCACCTTTTACATGCACTACCGGGACAAGGACGATCTATTCGTGCACAGCATCAGCCGCATATCCGAGGAGCTCTATGAACAGATCCTACCCCTGATCTTTTCCCAGGAGGGCACCGTCGGCCAGATGCCCGTGCTGATGATCTTCCAACACGCCGAGGCTAACGCCGACCTGTACCGGGTCATCCTAAACGGGGCCGGCAATGGGCAGGGCTTGCAACAGTTGCACCAGGATCTATCCCGTTACGTACAACGGGTACTGGAAGCCGAGGTCGTCCAGCAGGACCTGACTCCCTCGGTACCGGTCGAGGTGATCGGCCGAGCATTCGTCGGTTCCATGCTTGGCCTGGTACAGTGGTGGCTTGAACAAGGCTGCCCATACTCGGCCGAAGAGATGACCCACATGCTGCGCCAGTTGGTAAACCTCGGTCGGCAACAGGTGATGGGCCTGACCCCTACGGTCGAGCTTGGACCAGCCTCAAAATAAAGATCACTA
This sequence comes from Chloroflexota bacterium, assembly GCA_024638855.1. Classification (GTDB taxonomy): domain Bacteria; phylum Chloroflexota; class Anaerolineae; order Promineifilales; family Promineifilaceae; genus UBA11865. Next base: position 244 of record JAHEJP010000144.1, on the reverse strand, counting down.
ACTTTTTCGGCGAGACGGGTCCCACCCGGGGTATCATCAGCCAGACGACGACCCGTGTAAAACGCTGGATTCGTCTTCAGCGGGTTTCAGACCCAGGTGTCCAAAACCATCCGCCACAACAGGTTCTTCGGTCATAAAAGTGATGGGCTGGTCAAATAGCGGGCCGTCAAACACGAAGCTATGATACTCGCCATTTTCACCGCATGGATCGCTTCCCAGGGCAATGATTTGTTCCACCACTTCG
>JAHEJP010000513.1 GCA_024638855.1 Chloroflexota bacterium | reverse complement strand
ATTCCGGGTTGGCTTGGCGAGGTGGAACGACACGAATCGATTCGGGTTAGAGCCCAGGATCGGCGCGGCCGGCAGATTCGTTTGCGATTGAAGGATTGGACGGCGCGCATCGTTCAGCACGAAATCGACCATCTCGACGGTATATTGTACATTGACCGGTTGACCGCGCCTGAGAATCTTTGGCGAGAGGAAGAGTTTTTTAAGGAGGAAGCAGAGGAAGCGGAAGAAGAAACGGACGAAGTGACGATTGGTTGAGAAACCAACCTTGTTACTCAGCTACCGGCCCCATGCCGGTAAAACGTTGAGGCCGCACTCTGACCTGTAATGGAGGAGCACCAGCCATGTCACTTACGAAACAAGATGTAGAAAAGATCGCGGCCCTGGCCCGGTTAGAATTGACGCCAGAAGAAAAGGACCTTTACCAGGATCAACTGTCATCGATTCTTGATTATGCCGCGAGGTTTAATCAACTAAACCTTGATGATGTGCAACCAACCGCTTCGGCTGTCGCCTTGCAAAATGTCTTTCGCGATGATGAGGTAACGGCCTCCTTGTCTATCGACGAGGTAATATTTAACGCCCCAAAACAGGCCCAGAACCAGTTTCAAATACAAGCTGTCTTAGATGACGAATAAAACAACTGTAACTTGTACTTTCGTTTGATCGACCGATGGACCTAACAACCCTGACCCTTACCGAACTTAGAGATGCGATGCGAGGGGGAGTAACCAGCAGCGTGGAAGCGACTCGAGCTGTGCTGGATCGCATTGTTGCCGTTGACAATGATATCAAAAGTTACCTCTCGGTTACGGATGAGATGGCATTAGCACAGGCGGAAGCGGCCGATGCGCGCCGGGCCATGGGTGAAGACACGCCGTTATTAGGCATCCCGGTGGCGGTCAAAGACATTATCTGTACTCAGGGCGTCGAAACCACCGCCGGCAGTAAAATTTTGCAAGGCTTCGTGCCGCCGTATGATGCCTTTGTGGTCCGGAAACTGAAGGATTCGGGCGCCGTTATTATTGGTAAAACCAATACCGACGAGTTCGCTATGGGTTCTTCCACGGAAAATTCAGCCTATTTTACGACCGGAAATCCCTGGGATCTGGAACGGGTTCCCGGGGGCAGCAGCGGCGGCAGCGCGGCCGCAGTAGCCGGTCGGCTCGCTTTCGGTGCTCTTGGTACTGATACCGGAGGCAGCGTGAGGCAACCGGCCTCGTTCTGTAACTTGGTCGGGCTTCGCCCTACTTATGGTCGGATGTCCAGGTGGGGCGTTATCGCTTTTGCCTCGTCTTTAGACCAAATTGGCACATTTGGCCGGACCGTAGCCGACTGTACAGCACTCTTCCAGGTCACGGTCGGGTATGATCGGCAGGATAGCACCTCCCTGAATCGCCCTGTGCCTGATTACGAGGCGGCATTGACGGGCGATATTCGCGGTTTAAAGGTTGGTGTCCCAGAGGAATTTTTTATTGAAGGTATGCAACCTGAGGTTGAGCAGGCTGTGCGCTCGGCCATCGACAAATTGCGTGATTTAGGGGCGGAAATTCACGAGATCAGCCTGCCCCACTCGCAATACGCCCTGCCCGTTTATTATCTCATTGCCCCTGCTGAAGCTAGCGCCAATCTGGCCCGCTATGATGGCGTTCGTTATGGACCGCGAATCGAAGGAGATGATTTATTAGAAACATACAATCGGACTCGCGCCCTCTTTGGAGCGGAAGTTAAGCGGCGGATCATGTTGGGAACCTATGCCTTGAGCGCTGGTTACTACGACGCTTACTATGGTCGGGCGCTCAAAGTCCGCACGCTCATCAAAAATGACTTTTTGGCTGCCTTTGAGCAAGTGGACGTGATCGCCGCCCCAACCAGCCCGACCACGGCGTTCATGATTGGCGAACGAGTTGGCGATCCTTTGAGCATGTACCTGGCCGATATCTTCACCCTGCCGGTGAACCTAAGCGCCACATGTGGCTTGTCTGTTCCTTGTGGTTTTGACGGGGGAGGTTTGCCTATCGGGCTTCAGCTGATCGGCAATACGCTGGAAGAAGCGACGATATTGAATATCGCCTATGCCTATGAACAAGCAACTGGGTGGCATAAGCAGTTAGCCCCTTGTGGTAAAGCCGCAACAGGGTAACAACTATCGGGTAATTAATGACTATGGCCGATTTTAGCAGGAGGAATATTAATATATGAAAGTTATCATTTTGCTAGCCGGCTTTGGAAAGCGGATGCGACCTTATACTTGGAGCCGGCCAAAACCAATTCTTAAGGTGGCTGGCAACACTGTGGTTGGTCACATCTTGGATAGGATGGAAGAGATTACGACCGAAGAAGTGATCTTTGTCGTCGGTTATAAGGGCGATCAGATCGAAGCCTGGATTAGGGAGAATTACCCTCATCTGGATACCCATTTTGTGGTTCAGGATGAGCCATTGGGCCAGGCTCATGCGGTATGGTTGTGCCGGGACTATATTGATGACGGTGACGTCGTGGTGGCCTTTGGCGATGGCATTATCGAAGCTGATTACGCTAACTTCGACATCCCAGGAGCCGATGCCGTCTTATTAGTCAAGGAAATCGAAGATCCCCGGCGCTTTGGCGTTGCCGTACTGAACGACTCTGGTTTCGTCACCGAGCTCATCGAGAAACCGCCCACGAAAGAACATAAATTGACTATTGCCGGCATCAATTGGTTCCGAAATGGACAGCAGCTATTTGAGGCGATTGAGACCATCATCGACGAAGGTCGCCAGACTTTGGGCGAATACTTCATGGTTGATGCCTACCAGGTCTTGCTAGAACGTGGAGCCAAAATTCGAACTATGCTGCTTAGACAATGGGCGGATGCCGGCACACCCCAGGCTATTCTGAGCACGAATGCGCGACTGCTTTCGTCGCGTTATGCCTCGGAAGATGCCCTGGAGCGGGGATACAGCGATGGTTTTACAGTCGTTCCACCGGTTTTCATTCATCCGGATGCCGATATTGAAGCGGCCGTCATTGGCCCCTTTGCCAGTATCGACAAAGACGTTCGCATTCGCAATGCCGTGGTTCGTAACAGCATCATCGATCCTGGCGCGACCATCGAAGATTGTATTCTGGATCAAGCGTTAGTCGGGGAGAATGCCAAGGTTTCGGGCCGGG
>JAHEJP010000143.1 GCA_024638855.1 Chloroflexota bacterium | reverse complement strand
ACATTTTTCCCTTGGGTGTATTTCGGGGAACACTAATCAAGAACATCGGCTATGTGAGCCTTTGTAACAGCAATCAGGTCACGGCCGTTCAAAGCAATTTGAAAGCCTCTTTTTCCCGCGCTTACATAAATACGAACGTGATCCAATATCGTCTGATCGGCATAAATCGAAAATCCTCGGTTGGTGAGCATTAGGGCTGATATCCCCCCCACCTTCAAGCCGGTTAGTTTTTCCGCTTCAGCATGCCCGGCCATTTTGACTTTTTTCATTCCTACAACTTTTGCAAATTTCTTTAGACTCAACTGTTTATCAGCCGGAAGCATCACCAAGAATGTTTTTTTTTCTTTGCCAATTACAACTAACGTTTTGAATACTTGGTTCGCAGGAACACCAAGTTGACCAGCGATAATGGTGGCATCTCTGTCATCCGCCGAATATTCGAAACTCTCGAAAGGGATATTTTTACCCTCCAATATCTTCATTGCCAGTGTTTTTTCTACCATGATTTCCTGGTTCGTCGTTTAGATTGCGCTTTAATTTGTCGATATCTCTGCTTTTCACCCATCAATATCGACTGGCAATTGTTTTAAATATACTCCGAGTATAAGCATTATTCGGATGTATTGAAAACTCTTCTGTTCTTCATATAACTTCAAATGACAGCCCACTTAAGGTAGAATATGGCTATGGATTCCGTAGGTATTATGCGCACACCTGACGATCGTTTCTTAAATCTACTAGATTACCCATATTTTCCACACTACGTCGAAATCGATGGCATGCGGATGCACTACGTCGATGAAGGTAGTAGCTCAGGCAATGAAGTTATTTTGTGCTTGCACGGTGAGCCAACGTGGTCCTACTTGTACAGAAAAATTATTAAACAACTTGCCGTACAATATAGAATTCTTGCCTTGGATTTTGTCGGCTTTGGGCGATCAGACAAACCGACCAATCCAGAAGCTTATTCTTTTAGATTACATTTGGATACCTTACTCAAATTCATTGAAGTCTTGAATCTGCATAATATCACGCTGGTCGTCCAAGATTGGGGTGGCCTGATAGGATTGACAGCCGCGACCATCCAACCAGATCGGTTCTCGCGCCTCGTTATCATGAATACTGGCTTGCCAACTGGTGAAGAGCCTATGCCAGAGGCATTTTTACGGTGGCGTCAGTTTTGCGAGCGCTTTTACGTAAGATTGCCTGTCAAACGTATTATCCGTAATGGTTTAGCCGACCCCTGGTCAGTATCCGAAAGCGTCTTAGATGCTTATGAAGCGCCTTTTCCTGATCAGCGCTTCAAGGTGGGCGCCGCGGTTTGGCCGTTATTGGTCCCCTTGGACCCAGCGGATCCCGGCGCGGCCGAGATGAGAAAGGCTCGCCGTGTTTTGGCATATTGGGAAAAACCAACCCTGGTGATGTTTTCCGACTCCGATCCTATTACTAGAGGAGGCGATCGTTTCTTTCGCAAACTGATTCCGGCCGCCAAAGAGCAATCATCGATAACGATAAGAAATGCCGGGCATTTCCTGCAGGAAGAAAAGAGCGAAGAAATCGCCCAAAACATTCATTTTTTTATCGATCGAACGGCTTCTTGAGACACACGATATTGTAAATCTATACTGCCTGTTATCTCTAAAGCATCTGTTCAGAATCTACTAATAATAACAGCATGACGATTGGTTTTTGTTTCTAGTTCTTGGATCAATAATAGGAACTTACCCTATGAGACCGTTATTCTCTGACAGAACTCCTCTTTCTCCAGTTGACACTGCCTGGTTGAGAATGGAAGACCCCACAAATCTAATGATGATTACCGGCGTGTTCCTCTTTGAAAGTGTTCTTGATTTTGAAACAGTGAAGAACACGCTCACACAGAAGCTTCTCCGTTTCAGGCGCTTCCGACAGCGAGTTATCCAGCCACGCATTTCCTGGCTACCGCCATATTGGGAAGATGATCCTCATTTCAACCTCGACAGCCATATTCGTCGAATTGCCCTGCCGGAGCCTGGTAACAAGGAGATTTTAGAGTACCTTGTTAATGATTTCATGAGCACGCCCCTTGATCTGTCAAAACCTTTATGGCAGTTCCACCTTGTTGAAAACTATGGCGACGGTTGTGCTCTGCTATGCAGGCTTCACCATTGTATTGCCGATGGCATCGCCCTTATGAGGGTTATGTTGAGCCTGACTGACGAGGATCCGGTACAAGCGACGACATCACAACTGAGTCCCATAGAAATTGATGAATCGGGCAGAGACGATTCTGAAGGGTCAAGGGATTCAAATGGGTCGAGAGCGACAAGAAGACGAAACAAGAGGTTCTTGAAAAAGAGCTTGGTCCGCTTATCCAATCCAGCAAAAGCTTATGAGACTATAAAACTTGGAGTTGAAAGCTCTACCGCGTTTGCGCATCTCCTTCTGCTAAGTAAGGATCCACCTACTCCTTTTAAGGGCAAGCTTGGAGTGATGAAGCGCTGCACATGGACCCAACCAATACCATTAGACGATGTTAAGGCCATCGGACGGGTCACCGGAGCAACGGTAAACGATGTCTTGCTTACGGCCGTCAGTGGCGCATTGGGACGATACTTAAGAACTCGAGGGGAATCAATAGGTGGTCTGAATTTTCGCGCAGTAATACCTGTCAACTTACGTCCACCCGATGAACCCTTAAAACTGGGAAATGCGTTTGGCCTGGTATTTCTTTCGCTTCCTGTAAGTGTTGATGATCCGCTGAACAGGCTACATGAATTAAAAACCAGGATGGACGGCATAAAGGGAACGCCAGAAGCTCTGGTGGCCTTTGGAATCCTAAATGCTATTGGCATCACAACAACTGAAATAGAAGAGATTGTGGTGAAGATATTTGGCACCAAGGCAACGGCCGTGATGACTAATGTTCCAGGACCCAGGGAGGTGCGATATTTTGCCGGCCAACCCATCCGCCAACTTATGTTTTGGGTACCACAATCCGGTAGATTGGGATTAGGGGTAAGCATCCTAAGTTATGCCGGTGAAGTTTTAGTAGGTGTGGCAACTGATGCCGGACTTGTACCGGACCCTGAATCCATTATCGAAGCCATCCATACCGAAATTGCCGATCTGATGCTCTTGGTGGAGTATGCTCGCGAAGCGGACCAGGAATTAGAGCGAAAGTCTGAAGAAAAGGCTCGTTGCACGGCTAAAACAAAAAGCGGCAATCGCTGCAAAAACACTGCTTTGCAAGATAGCGATTATTGCCACATCCATACGCAATCTTTAATCAAATATTGACCTATTGGCGCTGTCTTATCGACCGGGCATGACGAGCGGCACTTGCTTGATTCACGATATTTTCGATCTGTTTCAGGTGGCTGCCATCATGGACCAATCCAAGGGCGAATTGAACCACGGCATTAACTAACACACCTCGCTTGTTCTCATAGATATTTTCAAGGTGTGGCTCATCTGGCCACATATCTAGGCTTGCCAATCTCATCCGGCGGCTCTCCTCCAACCTTTGACGACATACCTGGATGGTCGTGACGCTTTGCCAGGGAACCTCAACTCGAGAGCGAGCCCGACGACGCGGTACGCCACGAGCCAACTCTGCTGCCAACGCGCCGGCTTCTTCTGAAGATGCTGTCGTATGCACGATTACGTGTCCGAGAGTCCAGGCCAGATCTAAGTCCTCTTCGTCCTCAGCATAAGGATCATAGGCTTCGACATCTTGTGGCACATACGTTACTTCGAAATCCTGGCAGCCAGCAATAAGGTCAAGCATGGTGTCGACCATTTCATTGGTTAGCTCCCTCAAATCATTGGCGCTCAAGTTTGAAACCAGCTCATCTACTGTGATCTCTCCCTCATTCACCAAAACAATGTCCAACATCCGTTTTGTCCCTTCTAAATACGAAATGAATAAACAAGTTTTTGCCGATCTTTGCTGTTCAGTTTCTTGATCCGAATTTCGGCAAAGTGGCTGCATCTAATCTATGTCATTATCCTAGTCTTACAGACTAGCCTTTGTAACACCACTCATCCAGAACGAATTTAGTTAGGTATATCAATGAAAGATCTTGACTATTGACAATTGATGTTAGAAATAGGTTGCCAGGTTCCGGCATCATTACTAATGGCGCCTTCTGGCCAGAGCCCTTGGCTTCCGGTGTACTGGACCAAGATCATATGGCCGAATGGCTGGTCACTCAATAGATCAGGCATCTCAATCGGCGCATCAACCCGCATTTCCACGATCCACTGGTTTGCCACAGGTTCTCCTACACTAGCATTCCAATCTTCGCTTTCATAATTGGAATCCCAATCAAGGCTGTCGACATTGTTGCCAATCCCGGTCCTAACTGTAAGAGTCCCGTCTCGGGCTATTTGGAAAAAGCGATCGGCAAGATCCGGATCACCAGCATTGTTGTTGGCATCAAAGTAAAGTTTTAAAGAGTCCGTGAGCTTATTCTGCGTTGGGTCATTGATGATATATGCCATGTAAAGCTGGTCACTCGCCCAAAGCATATATCCCTGGACGCGACGGCCGGGATCTTCTTCTGGTGAAAACTCAATAATTGGCGTGCTTCCCCATTCCACGACTTCAAATATGCCATCGAGTGTTGGTGGATCATTTGTACAAGCAAATACAGGGCTAGCGGCCTGTGTGGAAGTGGGTGTCGTGGTTTGTTCCACGGTCGCTGTGATCGTGGGCGTAGGTGTCAGAGTGGGTGTAGGTGTATCTGAAGGTACGGGCGTAGGCGATATCGTTTGCGTGGGTACTGGGGTCAGAGTTTGTGTCGGAGTCGCAGTGTCTGGTAGCGGCGTTACCGTGCCGGTAGGAGTTGCCACGGTTATGGTTGCAGTTGGCGGCGGATCGAGGGGGTTCAGAGGATCCGTGCCCATGGCAATTTCAACGCCATCAGGAATGCCATCACCATCCGTATCCGGATTGGTAGGATTTGTTCCATAAGTACGTACCTCATCCCCATCGAGCAGAATATCACCGTCAGTATCGCGGTTCAAGGGATCAGTACCCCATGTTAATACTTCTTCGCCATCGAACAGGCCATCGGCATCTGTATCGGGATTGTCAGGATCCGTGCCAACAACTTCCTCTTGAGCATCACTTAGACCATCCCCATCTCGATCACCCTCCACCTGTGCCGTCGATGCGGCAGCCGTTGCTGCGACCGAGGTGGCTGTCATGGCACTCACAGTCCCTGTAGCGCTCTCGGACGTCGCAGTGCCTGCTACTCCTTCTGGACTCGGCTGCGTTGCCGGGGGAGGCGGCTGCCGATCTTGCCTGAAAACCAAAAATAGACCCGCAAAGACACAGGCAAAGACAATGGCAAACAGAGCCGCATATAAGATGCCAACTGGTAGGAGCGGAGAACCGGTAGCTGTACCTCTTACTAATTGCCTTCCCCCACTATCAGAGGCGACTTCGATGGCAAATTGAATTCTCTCCGAGTCGCCAAACCAGCCACGATTCCTGGTCTCTAGTCGCATATCGACGGCTGCTGATTGTCCGGGATGTAGCGCTATTCTCCCACGTTCGCCTGAATAACTAAGGCGATTACCTTCATCTCGACCAATAACGCTATATTCAGTGACCGTATTGCCGGTATTCTTGATGGTCACACGAGCAATTCCAGGCAGGCGTAACTGCTGAGGTGACATACTCACATCAAACGCCTGGAACATCCCCAAAGACAGCGTCGCATTTTCTGCTATACGCAAATCTGGGTATTGTTGGGAACGCAGTTCCAATCTGAATCGTTGGCGCCCAGCCGGAGTTTCTGTCTGTCTCGGAGGTTGTATGTAGATAGGGATGGAGCTGGTCCCTCCAGCGGGTATATGAGTGAAACCCGGAGGCAAGGTGATCCAACTTGGCGGCAGTCCATGGACGCGAATAGCCACGTTGTCTGGTATTTTGCCTTGATTTACAACCTCGACTCTAAACTCAGCGCGCTGCCCCGGTTCTACGGTGATGCTTTCGCGACCAAGAAAAATAGACAAAGGTGCCTCTACTGTGCCAAGTGTAGCATCAGCAATCCCGGCGGCCGCTACGGTTGCAACACGATCCAGTTCATCTACTGGTGTTGTGCTTTCAGCAATGGGTCCGACAATACCAGTCGTACCTGGTACTATTTCAAGAAATAATCTATATGGTCCAATTGATAAAGGCAATCCAACTTTAAAAGCTACTGCTTGGTTAGGCAACAGTCGCTCTTCGCCCAACCATGTCCCGTTGATCCCTCCCAAATCAATGACAGTCCAGCCTTCCGTTTTTGTTTCAAGCCGGGCATGATGGCGAGATACGCCTTCAGAAGGCAACACAATGTCATTATCGGCATTTCTACCAATCGCTAAGACTTCCCTTGAGAGACGAGCGAAACTCGGTTCCCGTCCTGGTGTTTCAATTCGCAGACGGTATCCTTGAGTAAAACTTAAGCTGGCCGCTGCTATTGGTCCCACTGTTGCGGCTTTGGATACAATCTGAGTGTTTGCCCCTTCCAAAGCATACATAGCAGCCCGCAGGGATTCCGCCATCTCTTCTCCGGATGAATAACGGTCCTCAATGTTCTTGGTTAAGGCGCGAGCGAGAACGGAGTCGATCATTGGCGGTAAACTCGGCCGCACTGCTGATGCTGGGGACGGCATCTCTCCGCGCATGTGGGTAGCCATGGCTTCAGACAAAGACTTAAATTGGAATGGCAATCGGTTGGTCACCAACTCGTACAGGACGACCCCGAGTGAATACAGATCACTTCGTCCATCAAGCATTAAGCCCTCACACTGCTCTGGTGACATATAAGTTGGCGTGCCAAGCGTCGTACCACTCTGGGTCATCGAATCGCCTTCCAGCAATTTGACCAAACCAAAATCAGTCAGAATCGCCCGAAAAGGTTGTTCTTCATGGCTATCAGGTTTTGCCAGGGGCTTAAGGATAATATTGCTTGGTTTGACATCTCGATGGATAACACCCTGGCCATGAGCATAGAAAAGCGCCTCGGCGATCTGAACGCCAATCTGCAGACTTTGTTTAAGCGGTAGGTAACGCTGTTTACTTTGCAACCGCTGCAAATGTGCCCGTAAATTACCGCCACTGACATATTCCATGGCAATGAACAATCCCTTGTCGTAGCGGCCAAAGTCGAATATTCGAACGATTGACGGATGATCAAGCCCAGCGGCGATCTTAGCTTCCTGCGTGAGGCGGGCGCGAAATTCGTCTTGTCGAGCGTAATGGGGATGCATGACCTTGACGGCGACGCTCCGTTCAAGGTTCAGATCATAAGCTTTATAAACAGTGCCCATCCCCCCATCACCAATTAATGCGTCTAATCGATAATGAGCGATAACCTGGCCCACCAGGTCTGTCATGCTAACCTCCAGCCAATCACGAAGAAGTTCGTTACTCGAATTTGTGACAATTTCCGCTTATATGTTTTTTTAACAGACATCAGACATCATCCAGCAAGCACTATGCCTTTCCAGCGAGAACATACTTTAAGGCTTCAATAAGTTGCTGGATTTCCGAGGGACCTACCCAATAGTGGGTTAAAGTTCGAAATCGCCGCTCGCCAGCGACGCCAACGAGTATATTGAAGTCAGTTTTTAGCCTATCCACCACATATTGCGCAGTCATGTAATCATCGCGATCCAACTCAAAGAAAATGATATTGGTTTTCACAGCTTCGCTGTCAATACGGATCCCTGACAGCGAGGCTAATCCTGTTGTGAGTAATCTGGCGTTAGCATGGTCCTCCGATATTCGCTCCGTCATTTCCTTCAGTGCGATTATTCCGGCCGCAGCCATGATGCCCGCCTGGCGCATAGCGCCGCCCAATATCTTGCGCATTCGCCGGGCTTCGCCAATAAACTCTTCCGATCCACACAATAATGAACCAACTGGAGCGCAAAGTCCTTTACTCAGGCAGAAACTTACTGAGTCTACATACCCTGCGATTTGATCTACGCCCACATTGAGAGCGGCTGAGGCATTAAATAGTCGAGCACCATCAAGATGAACTCGCAACCTGTTTTTATCCGCTAATGTTCTTATCGATGCGAGGTACGATAATGGCTGGGGGGCGCCTGATCTTGCGCCGTAAGTGTTTTCAAGAAGTATTAATCGAGCTCGTGCATAATGAGGATCTTCAGGCATCAGAGCTGCTTCGATTTCAGCTAGGCTCATTTTTCCTTCGTAATCTGTTGGCAGGGGATGGGGAATGATTCCCCCGACAGCAGCCATACCACCCGCTTCACTGGTGAAAATATGACCATCGGTTCCAACGATTGCAAGTTCCCCTCTACCTGCATGGCTAAGAACTGCGGTTAGATTACCCATGGTTCCGCTAGCAACGAATAGGGCGTTTTCCTTGCCTAATTTCTCAGCTGCCAATTTTTCAAGCTCGTTTACAGTAGGATCTTCACCATAGACGTCATCGCCAACTCTGGCTTTCATCATGGCTTCGCGCATTTCTATTGTCGGCCAAGTAACTGTATCTGATCGGAAATCTATGGCATCCACGATTGAAAGTTTATGTAAAAACATTTTGATTGGCAAGACAATGAGCCACGAAAGGATACTTTCCGGGTTTTTATCTCCACCAAGAAGACGATTGAGGCTGAGTTCCCTGCACCTTTCTCGTAGTGTAAGCCAGAAAACGATGCAAGCATATCGATTTAGTGTAATATTGTTAGAAATCTCGTAATCACTGATTACACCCGAATTGATTGGCACAGAAAAATGAGACCAAATTCTTCAACTATGGATGAACACCTAACCGGTGGGACTGTACACGACGGCTTCGAGACTAGACCATACTTTTTCACTATCTGCACATTCGGCCGGCAATTGACATTAGGCAGGTTACAAGAGGATCAGATGGAAATGAATGACACTGGTATAATGGTCGAAGAGGAGTGGTTATTTACCGGCGATAAAAATGGGGCATTAAAGTTGGATGCTTATTGCATCATGCCCAATCATTTCCATGCAATTTTGTGGCTCGTGAGCGACTCTGGTCTGCGAGACAAGGGTTTGTTACAGCTCGAAGAAAATGCTGACCCAAATAGGGATTACGGAGTAGCATTGGTTGGGGAAATAATCGAAAAATTCAAAGCAACTGTAACCGATCGGAGCAATACCGTTAGAAATACGCCCGGAATCCCTTTTTGGCAGCCCGGCTACCATGGCCACGTCCTTCGCAGCAGTAAAATTTTACCAGCGATGAGGCGCTATGTTAATGAAAACCCAGTGAATTGGTCCAGAGATCTTTTGAATCCTTTGGTTGGAGATCCGAGTTGCCTCGTACCGGCTGCTTGGACCAGTAGCAAATGAGTGTAGGTTTATGAGGTGACGAACGGACGGGATATGGATATCTGGCAATTCGCCCAGAAAAACCTAAGTCGCCAGGATATTGCACAAGCACATGCCTTGGGCTTTGACCGTTGCCAACAATGTGATGAATGGTTTCACATGGCCGTGGAGGGTTGGGCGGACTGCATTCACTGCGGCCGGCATTGCCCGGCTTGCGCAGATGAGATGAGCTGGAATTGGTGCCATAATTGCGGGCTACACACGTGTCAAAACTGTGAGGGATCCTTGGGGGCGAATTATTGCGAGGTATGTGCAATCAGAAGCCAATAAGGAAACCTGAATGGCAACTGAAGGCCTGTCTAGCAATCGTCAACACGGAACCTTCAGTAGATGATTGAGTCCGGCAAGTCTAGATTTTCAACCACAATTCTCAGACAAGTTCGTCCATCTTCTTAGCCAGTTCGATATCCCAGGTACTCACAGCACCTAAATCGTGGGTGACCAAATGGACTTCGACCCGGTTGTAGACATTGGACCAGTCAGGATGGTGATCGAGCTTGTCAGCATAAATAGCCACAGCGACTAGCCAGCCGATAGCTTGGGCAAAAGAAGGGAATTTAAAGAGTTTATGTAGTTTTCCATCACGAAGTTCCCAACCCTGAAGCGAATTCAGCATCTCTGCAATTTCCAAATCTGACAAAGCTCGTCGTTCCATCGATTATTCTCCTATGTTTCTTATGGATTTCATATTCTCATCGCCCAAACCGGCAATTCGTCCTGTAACTGGTGAAAGCCAAAACGCCGATAAAGTCGGTGAGAGGAAATATTGTCAATCTGTGTGTTGAGGGTAACCTGCTGAATGCCCTGCCGTCTATAGCCGGTAAGTGATGAGATCATAAGTGCACTGCCTACACCTTGATTCTGCCGGTCGGCCGCGACCGTGATTCTTACCAGGTGAACACTCTCCTTCTTCTGACCTTCGACACTGTATTGGAATCCAACAATTTGACTATCGATTTCGGCCAAATCGAAGCTCGATGCTTGTCGGTAAGCCAAGGTTAGGCTATTGGCGCTGTGTCGCCACAAGGGTTCAAAAGCCTCTTCCTCTAATGAAGCCAGAATCGGCATATCGCCCAATGTTGCCGGCCGGATTTTGACGCAATTTTTAGACATAGGTACTTCTCTAATATCTTGCAGATTGATCTCGTTCTTGATGAAAGTTACGATTTGGTTAACCTGCTCGAAGCCAAGGTTGGTGAGCCAGCTTTCAGGCCAAATACGAACCGGAAACCAGCCCAATTCCGTCGCTCCAAGATCTCGGAAGTAAGGCAAAATAGCAGCCAACATCATTTCCAACAAGGCTACAGGATCTTGTCCTTTGCGGATAGCGACTAGCCGGACCCAGGCTGCTGGAAGAGGGTCTGCAGCAGCGGCAAAACAAGCCGTCAAGGCCGGATTAGATCTCGGCTTCAGCGATTCGCATACCACGAATCCAGGCTCGCCAAGCCAGTCAACGGGTAGGTACCAATCTACATGAACATGACTGTATGGCGCACTTTGAAGCATGCCATAAATTTCACTCTTATCATGCTCGGTAGCCGGCCGAATTATGGTGTTCTCTGGGTTTGCCAATTCCATTACGCTATTGTACACTACCTCATCATCCTATCGAGATTAGTATCGTAGCACAAGATTTTATGGACGATCAAGGTCGGGACCGCGCCTTGGAAACAGCGATCGCTGGGATTCAAAAGCGATTTGGCGACGGGGCCATTATGCGCCTAGGGGATGCCAGCCACTTACAGGTTGAGGCAATTCCTACGGGTTCGATATCACTTGACATCGCCTTGGGCGTGGGTGGTTTACCTCGCGGCCGGGTGGTTGAAATCTATGGACCTGAGTCCTCGGGTAAGACGACGCTGTGCCAACACGTCATAGCTGAGGCCCAACACCGAGGCGGTATCTGTGCCTTCATAGATATGGAGCATGCTCTGGACCCCAATTACGCCGCCCGCTGCGGCGTGGACGTCGACAATCTCTATGTTTCCCAACCCGATACCGGCGAACAAGCCCTGGAAATCGCCGAAGCCCTCATTCGTTCCGGCACCATGGATGTTGTCGTCATCGATTCAGTGGCTGCCTTGGTACCGCGAGCAGAGATCGAAGGCGAGATGGGCGATTCCCATATGGGCTTGCAGGCCCGGCTGATGTCGCAGGCACTACGCAAGCTGTCCGGCGTCATCAAGCAGACCAACACGGTTGTCATCTTCACCAATCAACTGCGTTCGAAGATCGGCGTCATGTTTGGCAGCCCGGAAACAACTAGTGGTGGTAACGCACTCAAGTTTTATGCTTCAGTCCGGTTGGACATGCGCCGGATTCAAGCCATCAAGGCCAGCGGTGACGTCATCGGCAATCGAACCCGAGTGAAGGTCAAGAAGAATAAAGTCGCCCCACCCTTCACTGAAGCCGAGTTTGATATCATGTA
>JAHEJP010000512.1 GCA_024638855.1 Chloroflexota bacterium | reverse complement strand
TAGCCGTAAGTACTTCAAGCGCATTTTGATCGTTGCGATCTAATTTTAACAAGCTTTCAGCCGTCTGCCGCGCCGCATCCAATTGGCCAAGTTGGCGTTGTTCGGCTAATTGTCTTGATAGCAAAGCTCGATACAGTTTCTTAACCCGAGCAGTGCCCCTCAGTTCTGGGCACGATTGTTCAATAAAATATAACTCGTCGGCCACGGTCGACCAATTCTCGATTGCGACGGACAAAGATGCTTTGTCCAGGCGCATCAAACATCGTTGAGACAGATCGTCGGCGAGTGGAATCATCTGGTTGTAAAGTTCTAATGTTCTTTCTAAGGAGCTACCTCGTTGTTCTTCTTCCCTAACGACAAAAAGGGCAGTTTGAAAAGGTTCAACAGCTAAGGAGCTTCCATATAGGGCTGATTGATCATTCCAGTCAAAGACAATACCCCAGACATCATTTTCGATTTCATTGAGTGAGGTAAGTTCTTCTGGATCCAGCGAGTTTCCTGAAAGAAGTATGTGTTCTTGCCCATCTTTGTTCAAGTAATAAGGGATGGAAGCATCGACCAGATTAAAATTGTTCCGATAATTCAGTGACATGGCAACCAATACATCGCCTTTGCTCGCATTTTGGTCCAAATAGTTTAGAATGCTCTGCCAGTCCTCCAGTACGAAATCGTACTCCTGTTGTAATGCGGGCCAGGCCGTCAACACGATAGCAATTACCAATACGGCCGAAAGAAGAAGCGAACCGAAAGCGCCTATAAATCTCCTTGATAATGCCAGAATTGCGGATATGGAAATGCCAACGGCGAATAAGTAAAAGGGTAGGGTGAAACTGATATACCTTGCAAAGGGACCACGGGCAACCTGAAATATCGATACCATTGCGAACGAAACTGTAGTGGCTGATATCAACAAAAGAAGAACAGACCACTTCCGCCGCCAGGCAAGTAGACTTAATCCGAACACGGCAAGACCTAAAAGCAGAAAAGATAGAATCCCTCCAAACGGGTTAAAAGAGTTTATGGCATGACGGGCCCAAATAAGTAATGGGGTGCTGGTTCCGGTACCAGTTACCACATTTTCTCCAATATTCGCTCTGAGGGTTCGTAGGATTCGAGACAGCCAGGGTGCAAAAAGCAGAAGAACGGTCAAAGCGGCCGCTCCTATGTATGAAAACACGGACAGGTGTGCGGTTTTCTTAACCAATCTCAGCGATAGCCAGATAAATATCAAGAGTGTCTGGGAAGCCAGGACGATAAAAGCGCCGTAATGCGTGTACAGATTCAACGCTGTTAGGCCCGCATAAGCCAGCCAGATAGACCACTGCGGCCGTTTTAATGCCATGTATAGAACCACGTATGTCGCCAGCGAGAATGTGATTAGTAGGGGATAGTGGCGGGCTGTCTGTGATAGCCTGACATGAAATGGGGAGAGGGCTAAAAAAAGCGCTGCCCACAAACCTGCACCAGGAAGGCGCGAAATTCTGCCAAGCAAGATTAGTAAGGGCAGTGCCAAAATACCGGCTACAACAGAAAGTAAACGAGCCGCAAACTCGGTTTCACCAAAAAGGTTAACACTTGGCAGGGTTAAAACATACAGCAGGGGAGGGTGATCCCTCACATTCAAGATGGCTTCTGCTCCTCCTTGCACGGTTCGAATGGTGATTATTTCGTCAATCCAGAAGCTATCACCTGCCAGGTTATACAGTCGTAGAGCAAACCCTAGCCAGATTATGGCCATGGCAATCAAGAGGCCTTGCCATTTTCGTGACTTCCTACCTAGCAGTTCATAATGCTTCATGTTTTATGGGGATCGAACAGGCTCGTTGACTGTGGTGGCATTGAGTGCTTGCCGACAAGGGGACTCAAGCAATAATCCGATAAGAGGATGGACCGAGATTAACCTTTAATGCCAATTGGAGCAAGATCGTGATCGGACCGCTAGCAGCAGCACCGACTATTAATTTGCAGTACTCTACATCAGGAACATCCGAAAAACCTGCGTCTTGAGTCCACAATTTGGTGCTGTGGACCCATTTTGTTGCCAAGATAATACTTTCTGCCGTGATTATCTTGATTTCCTGAGAACTCTTGGCGGCGCCAATCGCGATAGAGGAATGCAAATCCATGACATGTCCTATAAACATGAGAGCGTATAGCATTAGTTGCTGGAACACGCGGCCGGTAGCGATTGGAAGCTAATGCTAGATTCTGGCATAGTTCGGACTTTTTTGCCGCAAGGCGCTGAGTCGGTATCGGTGGGACCAGAAGGATTACAGCATCAAGTAAGCCGAAATTGTTGATTTGAACGAATGACAACTCTAGATAAAAATACCACCCCCCTTTCCCCGATTGCTCGCCAGGCGACGAACAACAAAAAGGACCGATAGGCTTAAAAAATAAGGACCCTGGTCGAAACCAGGGTCCTTATCATAATGCTGAACTTAGCTAGGAAACGTTACCTATTGGCTGATATCCAGGAACGTTCCGTCTGAGAAGTTCACGCGGATCGTGTAGCCGCTGTCAGCGCTCTTGTTCTTGAAGTCGAAGCGCATGATGGCTTCATCCGTCACCAGCGTACCACCGTTCCAGCCCTCGACGTCTTTGTCGAGGAAGGCATCGGTTGGTTCGTCGGTTCCTTGCCAGACAACGTCGCTAATCCGGTCATACGTGAGCCAGACCTTGGTCAGGTTGCCATTGTTGCTCGGCCACTCAACCGAAACATCGACGATCTCCTTGTCGTCACCCGTGAAGTTGGTCAACCGCACGGTCAGCCGTTTGCCGTTGGTTTGCAGGCGATCGATGGTGATGCCAGGCTCAACAGTTACAGTTGCATCATCAGAAACTGTCTCCGTCCCTGACGAATCTTCGCCCGTTGCTGTCGCCGTGTTCGGGACGTCGAACGGATTGACCACGTTGCCGCAGTTCTTGAAGAAACCCTGGCTGTTATACCGAGCGATCGAGAAGTAGGCGATCTGCCAGTTCGTGTCGACGCCTTCAACCGGTCCGGCCGACTGGCCCCAACCGCCCGTGAAGGGATCGGAGCAGGACAGATGCATCTCGAATGCCGGATCGTCCCCTGGCGGGTCGAAGATGAGGTCGTTCCTGGTCAGGCTGCTGAGGATGGTCACATCGGCCGTGATATCCACGCCGTCGAGGAACAC
>JAHEJP010000142.1 GCA_024638855.1 Chloroflexota bacterium | reverse complement strand
ATTAGGCCGGGAAAGGCATTTAATTCTTTGTCACCTGTGGAATGTAAACCTTATCTGAGGCTATATTGACCTGGACGGTGGTCACGGCCGTCTCTTGGCTAATAGAGTTGGTGGCTGTGACCTCGGCCGTATAGGTGCCGGGAGCGGCATATTGGTGCGAGACCACCCGGCCGCTGCCATTGTTCCCATCGCCAAAGTCCCAAGCGTAGGACACATCGCTGCCGCTTGAGACGGCTGCGGTCAACAGAGTTGCTATCCCTGGAAATGTTGGGCCGTCATTGGCAGCCGTCAAGCCGTTGATGGCAACGATCTCGCAGTTTTCATTGACGCTCCAGCCCATATCGTCAAACATGCATAAGGTCACCGGGCCAGGGTTGTAGATGGTTTCGCCTTTAGAAATGCTGTAGGTCATCACGGCATTAGAGGTGCTATTGAAACTCTCGGCTAGATGGGAGTAGCTCGAGCCCTGTTTCCAGGTAGACGGTGCGTAAAGCGGCACCCGGCTGCCGCCGTTGGCAAAGTTTGCGCCGGGGCCGTCAAAAAAGACGCTATTGCTGGTCAGCTGGCTGGCCAGAGCGGTCGAGTTGTTGGAGAAAGCCAACAATGCCGCGCCGGCACTATTTTCGGTGTAGCGATCGTAGATCGTGGGAAAGCCACCATAACTGTAACAGCCTATCCCGGCGATCCCGGTACATTCGACATTTCCAAAACCGTTGTCTACTCGCATGGAACCAAAGAATCCCAGACCATGGCCAAGTTCGTGCAGTACTACCGAGGAAAAGTTGATCTTATCGGCCGGAGTCGTGCTACCGGTGCCGAAATACCAGTTGGGGTAGGCGCTGCTGAAAGTGGCCTGGATGTCTGCTGCGGACGGGTTAAGGTCGGTATTGGCTAATTTATTGGCTGTGGCCACAGAAAACCAGGTATTCGATTGCGGGGCATTCGGGAAATCTCGGTATAGGGACACGGCCCCGGCGCCGCCTAATATCCCCGGGCCTAAGGGGCCGAACTGAGCGTCGACCACGATAGGCACCGGTGAGGTAATTAAACTCTCCCAGATGTTGGCTGCGTATTCAAAAGCGGACTGCGCTTCGGCTGTCCAGCCCGAACCCAGGTAGTTAACCACGATATTTGCTCCATCAGCCCGGTCTGGGGTGGCCAATTTTTGCAGGAATGCGGCCGGCGGGGCCACATAACGTTGCCGCACCTGTGGATCTAGATGGATTAGGACTGTTGGTCCTGGCCTGGAGTCAGCCTGGCCTGGAGCGACAGCCTTAGCGGTCCGTGGCGTTTCACCGACCAGCAAGAAAAGGCATAAGGCCAACAAGGTTAAGATCAGTTGGACTACTTTCTTTGTCATACGTTCTTCAACAGAATATTAATCATTTCTAGGAAAAAGTGTTTAGCATTTCTTTCCTAGTACACTGGAAATCTACGACGAAGGAAAGTCTCAATTAAGAGCATTTCTCCTTCACTTACACCAATAATTTCCAGAAGTATCAGGGCCCTATGATATCTTTTTGTGTGGATTTAGCCGTTCTTTCTTTTCTTCCTCCAACATTTCTTCCGGTGCCTCCAATTGCTGCGGCATCGCCTGAGAGACGGAGGAACGCGAATGGCTGGTGTCGGCTACCACCCCTGGTGTGCTTATCACCCCATTATTACATCAATGAACAGGAGATCGAGATTGCTTGTGAGGCAGTGGAGTGGATAGCCCAGGCAGTTGCTTTATTCTGGCTGCGCGGCTGCAGGTCGGTGAGCGCCAAGACCTCGATTTATATATTATAATGTATTGTATGCCTGAGACTTTGCTGCACACGAAACTGCATATCCCACCACTGCGGCCGGACCTGGTGTCCAGGCCGCGCTTGATCGAGCGTCTCAACCAGGGTCTGCAACCTGGCCAAAAACTCACCCTCGTATCCGCTCCGGCCGGCTATGGCAAAACAACTGCCATGACTCAGTGGGCGCGTTCAAGCCGATCTCCGATCGGCTGGCTCTCACTCGACCGGTCCGATAATATTTTTGAGCGCTTCTTCCGTTACCTGATAATAGCCTGGGAGGAAGTGCAACCAGAAGTTATGCATAGTCCGTTGGATACACTCTTAGGTACAATGGCTCCAGATAATGAAGCTGTCTTGGCTGCTTTTATCAACGTCGCCAATGAGGTGTCAGACCATACGGCTCTTGTCCTCAACGATTACCACTTGATTGAAGAGCCATCTATCCACCAGGCTTTAACCTTCCTTATTGACCATTTGCCGCCCATGCTCCATTTCGTTCTGGTCAGCCGGGGAGAACCGCCGCTGCCCCTTGCCCGTTACCGCGCTCGCGGCGAACTACAGGAGCTCGGGGTTGATGATTTACGCTTCCGTCCACAGGAAGCGCACGATCTGCTAAATAAATTATTGGGCCTTGCACTGCCTCCTGAAGAAATCGATTCCTTGCAGGTACAACTGGAAGGTTGGATCGCCGGTTTGCAAATGGCAGCCATGGCTTTGAGGCGTGGTTTGGCGAAGGCGGATCGATTGACCGTCGACGGCCGGCATCGCTTCGTCGCCGATTATTTGCGCGAAGAGGTGTTGGCCCACCTCACGGATGAGATGCGCCAGTTTCTCTTAAAGACCGGCCAATTAGAGCGACTTTGTGGGCCACTATGTGACGCTGTCACAGATAAAGAAAATGGGCAGGAGATGCTGGAAGCTGTCGAGCGGGAGGGGTTATTCCTCGCGCCGCTGGACGATCGTCGCCAGTGGTTCCGTTACCATCCCCTCTTTTCTGATTTCCTGGGTGAGGAGCTGCATCGCCGCTATCCTGATGAGGTCGCCGGTCTTCATCGTCGTGCTGGACGCTGGTTTCTGGCGCAAGGCTTGATCGAACCGGCCTTCCAACACGCGGTGGCGGGGAACGATGTCGAAGTGATCGTCCAAATTGCCGAAGGCCGCTTTGATTTGATGCTACATATCGGCCAACTAAAGTTACTCAGGCGTTGGCTTGATGCACTGCCGGAGGAGTGGCAACTCCAATACCCGGTAATTGGCCTGACTCAAGCGAATTGGCTGGGCTTGACCGGTAATTTGGCTGCGTGTTTAGCTCAAGTAGATAAAGTTGAGCAGGCTTTGCAGCATATGGAACGAGCGGACCTTCGTTGGCAGTTGGCTCGGGTAAACACAGTGCGTTGCCAGATCGCCTGTTTTCAGAATAACCTGGCCGAAGCCAGGCCCCTGGCCGCACGTGCGCTGCAAGATTTACCGGAAATAGATCACCACTATCGCGCCAACATCCACCATACGATGGGGGATGCGTACCGGCACGTTGGACGTTGGCAGGAAGCGCGAGCGCATTATCATGAGGTGCTGGCACTTGTGCAAGACCCTGCCTTTCGCCTCCGTTCGACTCATGTTTACGGCGCCCTGGCCGATGTCGAATTACGCCAAGGCAAGCTGCGTGATGCAGCCAGCTATTGGGACAAATCCCTTTCCATCATTGAAGAGCGAGATTTCTGGGGAGAACTCCCTATGCCGCTCACCGGTTGGGTCTACGTGCGGATGGCCGAGATCCACTATGAGTGGAATGATTTGCAGAAGGCCGCTGATTTCGTCAAGCGCGGGCTGGAACTTGCCGATCTGGGCGGCGTTGTGCAGACGCTAATCGTTGGCTATTTGATTGCTGGGCGTTTGCAATTGTCGCGAGGGGATGCAGAAACCGCCGCCAATTATCTGGAGCGCGCCCGTCCGTTAATTGAAAATGCTCAGTTTTTTCATTGGCTCGGCCGTTTTGAACGCTTACAAACGGATCTGTGGCTGGCCCAAGAGAAGTTGCGCACAGCCGTCAATTGGTCTGATCAGCGATTAAGTGATGGCACACTGGAAAATCGGCCACAAAACGAGCTAACCTATATGGCTGTGGCGCGAACATTGTTCGTTAAGGGGGATAGAGCTGCTTTACAGCAGGCGCTAACATTGCTGGAACAGTTAGAGCAGTCGGCAGGTTTAGAGGGACGAACGGCCATTCAGATCGAATCATTGGCGCTTCAGGCACTCACTTACCAAAAACGTGGTGAAGATGCAAAGGCGATGACCATTCTCGAACAGGCTCTTAGAATGGCTGAACCTGAGGGCTACATTCGCCTCTTTGCTGATTTAGGGCTACCGATGGTCCGTCTGCTGCAGAAAGCTCACACTCGCGAAGTTATGCCCACTTATGTAGCCCTTCTGCTGGCGGCCTTTGGCGATGATTGGCTGGCTGTTGAAAGACGGCCGTTACCAGAACCGCTTACAAATCGAGAAGCCGAAATCTTGAAATTGATCGCCGCCGGGTTAACGAATCGCGAGATCGCCACCCAATTGTTTATCTCAGCCGAAACTGTGAAGAAACATGCTGGCAACATCTATGGCAAGCTTAACGTCACCAGCCGCACCGAGGCTGCGGCAATAGCTCGAGAATTAGAATTGCTCGACTGAGTTGGGACAACTATTGTCCCGGTTCCTAATCCTCCCCAATCCCACTATACCCCATTGAATTACCCCATTCAGGGCATGACGGTGTTCCTTATTTCTCTTATCCTGTCGGTAGATAAATGGTTCTATTGATCAGTAGGTATCTGGTGTCGGAAATAAACAAGGTGTTGGTAGGCCGAATTCTTGAGGCAATCTGGAGTCAAAATAATCTGGCCGTGGTGGCGAACGATTTCGCTAGCGATTACCTCGGCCATTCAGTGACCGAGATACACGGACCTGATGGCTGGAAGGAATGGGCTGCAACCGTATACCAAGCCTTTCCCAACAGTTTATTCACTGTTCGGGATCAGATTGCTGAAGGAGACAAAGTAGTGACGCGCTGGGTTGCCAGTGGCACCCATGTCGGTGAATTCGCGGGTCATCGGCCGACCAGCAAGATGGTCACGATCAACGGCATCGATATTTCCCGCATCGCCAATAACAAAATCATAGAGGGTTGGACAGTTATGAGCATAAGGAGTTTCAGGCATGAGTAAATCAGAGTTATATTACAACACAATCATTATCGGAGGCGGTCAGGCCGGTTTAGCAACCGGTTATTACCTTAAGCAGCAAGGACGCGACTTCATCATCCTTGACGCCAGCGAGCGGACGGGGGACCCCTGGCGGAAGCGCTGGGATTCGCTGCGATTGTTCACCCCGGCCCGCTATAATAGCCTCCCGGGAATGGCTTTCCCCGCACCGCCCAACTCATTCCCAACGAAGGATGAGATGGCCGACTATCTGCAGGCCTATGCAGCGCGGTTTGGACTGCCGATTCGGAATGGCACCCAGGTAGACAGCCTCTCCAGACAAGGGCAACGGTTTGTTTTAGAAACGGGGGATCAGCGATTCGAGGCCGATAATGTTGTCGTAGCGATGGCCAACTACCAGAAGCCCCATGTTCCTGCATTTTCCCGGCAACTTGCCCCCGAAATCATCCAGTTACATTCCTTCGAGTACCGAAACCTTTCTCAACTTCAGGACGGGAAGGTGCTCATCGTCGGAGCAGGCAACTCGGGCGCAGAGATCGCCATGGAAGTCGCGCCTACTCATTCTACCTGGTTATCAGGCCGAGATACCGGCCACATCCCGTTTCGTATCGAAGGGCTCGCGGCACGCTTGTTTTTAGTCTGGTTCGTACTGCGGTTTTTGTTCCATCGCGTGTTGACGGTGAATACACCGATTGGGCGGAAAGCACGCCCCAAAATGATAGCCAAAGGCGGTCCTCTTGTTCGCACAAAGCCTAAAGACCTCGCTGAAGCCGGGATCAAGCGCGTTTCTAATACTGTGGGCGTACGGGACGGGCTGCCTGTGTTGGAAGACGGCCGTGTTCTCAACGTGGCTAATGTCATCTGGTGCACGGGATTCAACCCTGGTTTCTCTTGGATCGAGCTGCCCATCCTGGGTGAGAAGGAGCCGCTGCACGAACGCGGGGTTGTCCCCAGCGAACCGGGTCTATACTTCGTCGGCCTGCACTTCCTCTCTGCCATTTCGTCGGCACAGATCCATGGCGTCGGAAGAGACGCCGCCTATATTGCTGAGCAGATCGCCGCCCGCGCAGTAAGCCCGAAAGCGGTCGCTGAGGCATCTCCGCTGGCAGCCAGTGAAGCGCATGCCGCCTGATGACCTCTAGTGGCTACAAAGTACCCAAACTCAACAAGCCAAATAAAATAGGGCAGGGTAAAATGATCTGAAAGTCAGGATAGGCTATGAAATTTATCAAGTTCGGCCGTGAAATCTGTGGCTCGCTGGAAACAGCGGAGGAACGCGAATGGCTGGTGACCAATGGCATCGGCGGCTACGCGGCCGGGACGGTAGCCGGGTCGCTAACCCGCCGCTACCATGGCTTGCTAGTGGCAGCTCTGCAGCCGCCGCTAGGCCGGACATTGCTCGTAGCTAAGCTGGACGAAACAGCCGTTTACGATGGCCAGATCTACCCGCTGTTCACCAATCGTTGGGCCGGGGGCATTGTCGACCCCCATGGTTATCGCCGCATCGAGAGCTTCCGACTCAAAGGAATGGTCCCGGTCTGGCGCTTCGCCTGTGCCGATGCATTGTTGGAAAAACGGATCTGGATGGAACAGGGAGCCAACACAACCTACGTGACTTATCATCTACGTCGGGCGGCCGGGCCCTTGACGCTAAACATCAAGGCTCTGGTGAATTATCGCGACTACCATAGCTTGACCCAGGGCGCGGGATGGCGGATGGTGATTGAGGCCGGGGATCGCGACTTGCGGATCATGGCCATGGAGTCGGCCACCCCCCTTTACCTTGCCAGTGACGAGGCCAGGGTTTCGGCCGGCCACGAATGGAACAGCGGCTTCGATCTGCCGCTAGAGACTTACCGGGGTCTGGAAGACCGGGACGATCATTTATCGGCCGGCGCCTTTCAGGCCGACCTTGAACCAGGCCAGAGTTTAACCATCGTGGCCAGCACGGAACTTGGGTTCGACGTAGACGGCCCGGCCGCCTACGAGCGCCGGCGCCGCTACGAACGGCAGTTGCTCGATCAGACAGATTTGACTAAAGAAAGGATGCCAGGCTGGGTCCAGCGGCTAATATTGGCGGCCGACCAATTTGTGGTCGACCGGCCCTTACCCGGCGGCGTGAATGGCCAGTCAATCATCGCCGGCTACCCTTGGTTCGGCGATTGGGGCCGGGATACGATGATCAGCTTGCCAGGCTTGACTTTGACCACCGGCCGGAAGGAAGTGGCCCAGACTATCTTGCGCACCTACGCCGCCTACACCGACAGGGGTATGTTGCCCAACCGTTTTCCCGATTCCGGCCAAGAGCCAGAGTACAACACGGTGGACGCTACCCTGTGGTATTTCCAGGCCATCCGGTCTTACTATGAGGCCAGCGGCGATGATCAACTACTGCGAGAGCTGTACCCGGTACTGGCCGAGATCATCGCCTGGCACCGGCGGGGCACTCGTTACCATATCCGGGTCGATCCTACCGATGGCTTACTTTATGCCGGGGAGCCGGGGGTGCAGCTGACCTGGATGGATGCCAAGGTGGATGAATGGGTGGTGACGCCGCGCATCGGCAAGCCGGTCGAAGTCAATGCGCTTTGGTTTAATGCTCTCAAGACGATGGCCTATTTCGCCCGCCACATTGGCGAAGACGACGAGGAATACGAAGCGGCGGCCGAAAAAACGCGGCGTGGTTTCCAACGCTTTTGGAATGAGCGAAGGGGCGCTTGCTACGATGTGCTTGACGGTCCAGAGGGCAATGACCCGGCCCTGAGGCCCAACCAAATCCTGGCTGTTTCTTTGCCACAGAGCCCGTTAAACGCCGGCCGGCAGCGGGCAGTGGTCGATCTTTGCGGCCGGCTGTTGCTCACTTCCTATGGTTTGCGCAGCCTGGCGCCGACGGAGTCAAACTACCAGGGCCATTACGGTGGCGACCGGCGACGGCGCGACGGCGCTTATCACCAGGGCACGGTTTGGGGTTGGCTGTTGGGTCCGTATTGCCTGGCCCATCTGCAAGTCTATGGCCGGCCTGATCGGGCTTTGTCTTTTCTAACACCGCTGGCCCAACAATTGGCGACGGCCGGTTTGGGCAGCCTGGGCGAGATTTTCGACGGCGATGCACCCTTCGCGCCCCGGGGTTGTTACGCCCAGGCCTGGAGCGTGGCTGAAACGCTGCGCGCCTGGCAGTTCATCGAACAATATGCGCGCGGATAAGCTCTCTAAGAAGTTTTTATCGCCGGGAACGGCCAAAAAACAGCTAGATTTATTTTGCGAAATAGAAAGCATGTTCTATAATTATCAAAATAACCCTTGTTCAAAAGCAACATCCAATTATTGAGAAAAATCTATGTGAAACAGGTCACCAATATTTTTGTTTAAACAGAAGCTGTTTCCCGCATAAATATCAGAAAGGAGCGAATAAATGAGCGCAGTGAGAGTCTTAGTTGGTACGAAGAAGGGCGCGTTCATCCTGACATCCGATGGCAAGCGCCAGCAGTGGCAGGTCGATGGTCCCCACTTTGGGGGGTGGGAAATATATCATCTAAAAGGTTCGCCCGTTGATCCAAACCGGCTATATGCGTCGCAGTCCAGCGGCTGGTTTGGCCAGGTGGTCCACCGCTCTGATGATGGTGGCCAGACCTGGGCGACGGTGGGCAACGAGTTCGTTTATGACGGCGACGCCGGCACGCACCAATGGTATGATGGCACGCCTCACCCGTGGGAATTCAACCGCGTCTGGCACTATGAACCATCGCTGACCGATCCGGATACCGTGTACGCCGGCGTGGAAGATGCTGCCTTGTTCCGATCCACTGACGGCGGGCAAACGTGGCATGAACTGGCTGGGTTACGCGGTCACGGTACAGGACCCAACTGGCAGCCGGGCGCCGGTGGGTTGTGCTTGCACACGATCCTCCTCGATCCGGATAACCCCGAACGGATTTTCATCGCCATTTCGGCCGCAGGCGCTTTCCGAACCGACGACGCGGGCAAGAGCTGGTTGCCTATCAACCGTGGCCTAAAGTCTGAATATATCCCCGATCCGGATGCCGAGATCGGCCATTGCGTTCATCGCATCGCCATGCACCCGTCGCGACCCGATGTACTATTCATGCAAAAACACTGGGATGTGATGCGCAGCGATGATGCCGGT
Organism: Chloroflexota bacterium; assembly: GCA_024638855.1. GTDB lineage: Bacteria > Chloroflexota > Anaerolineae > Promineifilales > Promineifilaceae > UBA11865. The sequence continues at coordinate 2,673 of JAHEJP010000142.1, read as the reverse complement.
GGATCGTGGCACGAGATCAGCGGAAATTTACCATCTGATTTTGGCTTTGTGATTGATGTGCATGCCCACGAACCGGAAACCGTCTACGTTTTACCCATCAAAAGCGACTCGGAGCATTATCCACCCGAGGGTAAGCTGCGCGTCTACCGCAGCCGCACCGGTGGAAACGAGTGGGAAGCGCTCACCAAAGGCCTGCCACAAAAAAACTGCTATGTCAACGTATTGCGGGACGCGATGGCGGTTGACAGGCTCGATCCCTGCGGCGTCTATTTCGGTACTACCGGCGGGGAAGTGTATGTTTCGGCCGATGCCGGGGACAGTTGGGCGCCTATTGTCCTCGACCTTCCGAAGGTGTTATCCGTAGAGGTTCAGACGCTATCATGATCCGGGTGATATTGCCGCATCATCTACGAACGTTGGCCCGGGTTGGCCCGGAGGTGTCGCTGGAAGTTGAAGGGCCGGTCACGCAGCGCTCGGTTCTCGACGCGCTTGAGGCCCGTTACCCCATGCTGCGAGGGACAATACGTGACCACGTCAGCCAACAGCGCCGGCCGTTCTTGCGTTTTTTTGCCTGCAAGGAAGACCTGTCCCACGAGTCGCCGGACAGTCCTCTGCCCGAGGCGGTAGCCGAAGGGACGGAACCCTTCTTGGTTCTTGGGGCCATTGCTGGCGGCTAGACGGATTTTCCTTGGGTCTATCGCGGTGGAAACGCTGCGCGCCTGGCAATTTATCAGTCAATAAGCGCGCTGAGAAGCTTTCTAAGCCGCTTTCTAAGCCGCTTTCTAAGCCAGAATCAGCGAAAAAAGATCAATTGTTGGCGGGAACCCGGTTTCGTTTAGCCGCTCCTGAACTCTAAGATTCGGTTACCGGCGTTGTCAAAAATCGACAACTGCCCGGTGCTGATGGACATCTTGGAGGCTCGTTGCATCAGCGATAGAAACTCGCCTTCCTGCTCCATGATCCCTTCGGGCGATTGGCACAGAACTTGGCTGCTTGACAGCGGGTTAATGCGAAGCGTCTGGTCATAAGCTGTGAAGCTGCCGCTGTAGCTATTACAACCGGCCGAACCGCTCAAACTACCATCTGCGCCAAAACGGGCTGTAATCTCGGTTCCGGGTAGGGGGCTGTTCAGTCCGCCGCTACTGTACGATTCCAGGATCCAGCGGCCGCTGGTCAACCCATCGATCACCGTGATCTCAATTCGAGAAGCGCTGGTTGTGTTATCGGGATTAAAGGTCAACAGCTCATAGGAGGTGGTGATATAAGGCTGGACATCCTGACTTCCTTGACCGGTCACCGGGTAGTTCTCGAAACGATCGCCCACAGGATACAAGTAGACGGCGCTCACATTTTCCACCGACCACTGCAAGGTGGATTTTTCACCGGCGTTGATCGTCGTCCGGCTGGCAGTGAATTGAATGTCCGGCGCAGGGGTGGCGGTCGCGGTTGGCGCAGCTTCGGGGGTTGGGGTGGGCGGCAGCGGAATGACGAGCACATTACCGGCGTTCTCCACCTGGACAAACTCATTCGAAACCCAACCATAATTATTCGGCGCGCCAGGCACGTTGACCACCCACCAGGTGCCGTCCGCGCTAACGCCCACGACCTCCAAGGTGCTGCCAAAGGGGGCAATGCCGACGATAGGATATTCAAGGCCGGGGCCTGTGCGAACGTTGACCCCAGCTCTGGCGATGACCGTCGCCGTTGGATCGCCCGCTTCGGGCGTTGGTGGAACCAACGTTGCCCCGACCGTGGTCCCCGGCGGCGGCAAAACGATTTCGCCGTCAGAACCTGAGCTTGAGCGGCCGCCAAAGACATAGACGACTAATAAGAAAATGATAGCTGCCATGGCGGCGACAAGCGCCACGATTAAAATTATCACCAATGTATTATTGTTTTGTTTTCCTTGATTGGTATCTTTTATAGTGTTTGGGCCATTCTTTTCCATTGTTTACTCCTTTTCTGCCCAATTATCTTTATCCTGATCGCTAACAGCAACGTCTAAAAGCCTGTTCTTCATTCCTCGCTTATGTTCGAGGTCGAATCATGTATCCTCCTTGGCGATGTCTAGCACATCATCCACCAGGTCCCGGAACCAGACCCATTCCCTGCGAAAGTCCGCCAGTGCCTGCTTGCCTGCAGGGGTAAGCGAATAATATTTGCGCGGCCGGCCTGAATCACTTTGCCACCAGGTCGTTGTCACTAGCCCGGCGTCATTCAGTCGGCCGAGCAATGGGTATACCGTGCCCTCGCTGGTTACCAGGCCGTCCATATCCCGCAATCGCCGAACCAACTCGTAGCCGTAATGTTCGCGTTCGGCGAGCATCGAGAGCACGCAATATTGCGCCACGCCCCGCCTCAATTCACGGAGCTTTAGTCTATCATCTGTGTTATGGATCATGATCATTATGATACTATATTTAACATAGTATGTCAGGCAAAGTACTAGTGATTTATGGACGAGTAGTACAACGAGACTTTTCTGTAGACATGCTAGATAAGTCCCGTCAAGAGACCATGGCTTTTTGCCCAGGCTCTTTCTGCATACCACGGAACAAAATAGCCAGGGCGATGGTAGCCACAGTCACGGCGCCACCCATACCGAAATTGATAGTCAGAAATAGCAGCACATTGATTTGTAGGATGTAGCTTAAAAAGCCAATCAGGCAGCAA
>JAHEJP010000141.1 GCA_024638855.1 Chloroflexota bacterium | reverse complement strand
GCGGCCGCCGGCTTAATGGTTGTATTATTCGTTATCCGTAGTTTCAGCAACTGGTGGATGGATCGCTTGGCTGAGAGAATAGCCGATGAGATAGAAGATAGGCAATTCCGCCGGCAGGATTAAGGTTGTGGTGGCTGGGAAATTCACTCTAGTCATCCGCCAATATTGATATGCTCCATCATAAAGAATTGTTGAGCGATCAGATTACCGCCTCTCGTAGTCTACCTTTCCTCACAGAATGACAAGGTTCCGCCAGGCTCAGCATAGTAAATGTATTCATTGCCGGTCGCCTCGAGCGTAATTTGATAAACAAAAGTCATCTTTAACGGTTGGCGTCCACCATTATTTGCCTGGCAATTGATATTGCCGTCAGATGACTCTACAACTGCCGACGAAACCAGCGAGATAAACCCAATATCTATGCCTAGTTTGGTGGCCAGTTTTTGCTTGGCCTTTTCTACTAGTGTGGTCATGGGTTTAGCCAGCTGAGGGTTAGGCATTTCCTCTAATGGCTTAACATTTGAATCTGTCCTCTCCTCTTCCACCTCGCCCAAATCTACAATCCCAGCAGGCTGAATTAGAGTCACATCGGGCGAAGGCTCGATCGATATCAGCGACGGTAATGGCTTGATTTGATCCTTTGTTGTCTGAATGACCTCTTCACCTTGTTCGTCTGACTCAACAGCTTCGGCCAACGGTATCAAGAGGTGCTTGCCGGATGATGGAGTAGCTGGTTCAATATCATTACCCCCTTCCAAATTTGGAGTTATGTAAGCCTCATTGGATGGCGCGCAACCAATTATTACCAGAATTAATAAAAGCAATAGTAACTGTGTTTTCATCGTTCGTTCGACTCCTAACCATAAGACGCAGAACCCGAACTAAATGTTCCGATGTCGGCCGTCTTGCCATCACCGCTGAATGAGTATATAGTCGTTTCATGTTCAGCATCGGGCAAATTGATGCCTCAATGCTCACAGATAGAGGTCGTGTTCGTGATCATAACGAAGACTTCGTCGCCTGCCAGGAACCAACCACGCTGGATGAATCGGCAAAAAATGGTTGGCTTTATATCCTAGCTGATGGAGTAGGGGGCACCGATGCCGGAGAGGTTGCCAGCCGCCTTGCTACTGAGCGAACGCTCCATCACTTCTTGGCCAGTGAAGAAAAAGCCGACTGGGGTGAGAGGCTTTGCCAGGCAATTCAGGCTGCCAACGCTGACTTGCGCCAGATGATAGCTGGGCAATCTTCAAACAGCCGAATGGCAACGACCATGGTCGCAACGGTTCTTCACGATGATGGCGCAACGATTGCCAATGTCGGTGATAGCCGAGGATATCACTGGAAGCGGGGATATTTAAGACAGGTTACCAAGGATCAGAGCTTGGTCGCCCGCCTGGTGGAAGAAGGGGCAATCACTGAGGAGGAAGCTTTAAACCACCCCCGAAAGAACGTCATTCTTCATAGCCTAGGCGCGGAAAATTCGCCTCAGATTGACCTTTATCAATTATCTTTAGCTCCAGGAGAACAGGTTGTTCTCTGTTCCGATGGCTTGACCCGTCATGTCATGGATGAAGAAATCGCCGCGATTATTGGCGAGAAAGAACCAGCATATGCCGCCGAACAATTGATCCGGCTTGCCAACGATCGCGGCGGCGAGGACAATATCAGCGTAGCAATTTTACGTATTGGGGGGCAACTAGCTGAGTCTAGTTCTCACTTTGCTCCAGTCGTAATTGGCCAAGAAGCCCAAAATGGGAACTTTCGTTACAGCCGGGCGCTCTGGTTTTATACGGCGGTCTTGGCTATTGTACAGGTTGTGCTCATTTTCTTAATTTGGAATATTATCAACGGTTAAATTCTCAATTCCCCACCTGGAAAGCTAAAATACCGGTAAGGAAAGCCACGGCTATCCTTTTTTGTTCATGCATCTATCGCAATCATGGAGAACATTATGACAACTAAGCTAAGAATCGTTCCACTTGGTGGTTTAGGAGAAATTGGCAAGAATATGACCGTTATCGAATATGGGGATGAGATAATCATCGTCGATGCCGGTATCATGTTTCCCGAAAACGACATGCTGGGAATTGATCTGATTATCCCGGATTATAATTATATCCTCGATAAGTCCGACAATATTCTGGCTGTATTAATTACTCATGGACACGAAGACCATGTGGGCGCCCTCAGCCACCTGATGCGTGAAATCGATGCACCAATCTATGCTACGCGGTTGACTGCCGGCTTGATTGAAGGCAAGTTACGACAGGCGAAATTGCAGCATGACGTGTCACTGAGGACGATCGAGGCCAGCGATGTATTACATATAGGCGCATTTACCGTAGAGCCCTTCCATGTCGCCCATAGCATACCGGATGGCGTTGGTTATGGAATTACGACACCTGTCGGTTTGATCGTCCATACAGGCGATTATAAATTCGATCATACGCCTGTAGATGGTTGGCCTCCCGATTTTGCCAAATTAGCTGAATTCTCGAATAGGGGCGTTCTCTGCCTTTTGGCCGACAGCACCAATGCCGACCGGCCGGGTTGGACGCAATCGGAAACGGTTATAACCGACGCATTCGACGAACTGTTCCGGCAGGCGGAAGGAAGGATTATCGTCGCTACTTTCGCCTCATTGATTTCTCGTATTCAGCAAGTCGCAAATGCGGCCGACCTTTATGGACGAAAGCTGGCCATTACTGGGCGATCAATGCGAGATAACTCCAAAATTGCCCGAAAACTCGGTTATCTTGATATCCCTGATGATCTTCTGATCGATATCTCACAGGCAAATAGTCTGCCGCCAGAAAAAGTCGCCATCCTTGTCACCGGCTCTCAAGGAGAGCCGACGGCCGTCTTGGGCCGCCTTGCCAATGGCCGGCACCCTAAACTTAGCATAGAAGAAGGCGATACCGTCGTGTTGTCTGCCCACCCAATCCCAGGTAACGAAGAGATGATCTATCGCATCATCAACCGTCTCCTCCAGCGGGGTGCTAATGTATTGCACGAAGGCATCGCCAATGTTCATGTTTCCGGCCATGCAAGCCAAGAAGAGATGAAGTTATTGATAAACTTGGTTAAGCCCAAATTTTTTGTACCTATTCATGGCGAACTGCGACATTTGCAGGCTCATGGCAGACTTGCCCAGGAGATGGGAATTCGCGAGGAAAACATCTCTGTTGTTGAAAACGGGACCATCTTGGAATTAGAAGAACACTCGTTAACTATTGGACCCAGGATACCCGGCGGCTATGTCTTCGTGGACGGTATTGGCGTTGGCGACGTCGGACCGGCCGTGATGCGTGACCGGGAACGTTTGGCCGATAGCGGCTTCTTTATCGCCGTTATCTCATTAGAAATAGATGGCCGGTTGGTCGAGCAACCGGAAATCATCTCCCGGGGATTTGTTTACCTCGAAGAGGCAGAGGAGATAATGGAGGGAGCCAGGGAAACAATAGCCCAAACCATCGGCGCCAGCGGCCGAAATCGGGATAAGATTGATAAAAGAATTGAGAATGCCTTATCCAGATACCTCTATACAGAGACCGGTCGGCGGCCGATGGTTTACGCAATAGTCAAATGACGATTCAATCGATCGATGAGCTTCAAGAAGCTCTTAGGAAACAGCGCTATATTGCCGACCGAGGTTTGGTAACGGCGATCTTTCTTGCCCTTAAATTGCAGCGCCCCCTCTTCCTTGAGGGGGAAGCAGGTGTTGGCAAGACCGAAGTTGCCAAGGTCATGGCCGAGCTTATGGAGTCAGAACTCATCCGCCTACAGTGCTATGAGGGCTTAGATGTCAGCCAGGCCGTATACGAATGGAATTACACACGTCAGATGTTACATATCAGGCTCATGGAAATTCAAGGAGAAAAAGCTTCTGAAGCCGAGCTGTTTGGCCCCCAGTTCCTATTGCGCCGCCCTTTATTACAGGCGATAGAAAATTCTCATGAAGTTGCGCCGATTTTATTGATTGATGAAATCGACCGGAGCGATGAAGAGTTTGAGGCATTCTTACTGGAAGTCTTGTCTGATTTTCAAATCACCGTGCCTGAAATCGGGACGATAGAATCAAAACAACCTCCTGTCGTCGTCCTTACCTCGAACCGCACCCGCGAAGTGCATGACGCTCTGAAGCGTCGCTGCCTCTATTACTGGATAGAATATCCTACCTTCAATAAAGAATTGGAAATTGTGTTAGCCAAGGTGCCTGATGCACCGGATGATTTGGCCCGACAGGTCACCGGTTTTATTCAAGAATTGCGTCAAATGGAACTTTACAAAATTCCGGGCATTGCCGAAACGCTTGATTGGACGGCCGCCTTAGTAGCCCTTGACGAGCACATTTTGGCTCCAGAGGTTGTCGACGATACACTCGGCGTCATACTCAAATATCAGGACGATGTTACTAAGATAAAGGGCCAGATGACCCGGCAAATATTGGATCGAATCACATCGGTCAATTGATATGACCAACGCGAGTGGTCCATCGGGTTACCTGCTACAGAATCTACTCCTATTCGGCCGATTGCTTCGAGGTCTTGGTCTAGATGTCAATCCCGGCCGCATGATTACAGTAGTTGAGGCTCTTGAACATATAAATATTGGCAAAAGAAGAGACTTCTATCTTGCCTTAAGATGCTTACTCGTCCACGATCGCGATAATCTCGACATTTTTGATCGGGCATTTGAGATATTTTGGCGTCAACCAGCGAACCGGGCAAAAATTTTAATAGCCCCTACTCGCGGTGACCGCTTGCGAACCTCCCAAAAAAGTCCGGCTATGAATCGTCCTGAAAGGCGGCAACGACTTCATTCTACTGGTGTGGATCTGGACCTGGATGATATGTCAATGCCTGCATTAGAACTGGCGCGCACTTACAGCGAACGCGAAATCCTTCGTCAGAAAGATTTTTCGGACTTGAACAGCGGTGAAATTGAAGCGTTAAAAAAAATGATGGGCCAGCTTATCTGGCAGCTTGGGCATCGTAAAACTCGAAGATTTCAGCCAGGCCGGGGTAATAATATTGATATGCGCCATAGCTTGCGGCACAGTCTCAAGTATGGCGGTGAAATCATGAGCTGGTCCTATCGCAAACCCAAAATCACAGCCCGCCCCTTAGTTATAATCGCCGATGTGAGCGGCTCGATGGAGCGTTACAGCCGGCTAATGCTCCACTTCGCTTACGGCCTAATCAAAGGTTTGCGGCAATCTGTGGAAGTCTTTCTTTTCAGTACTCGCCTGACCCGCATAACTCGCCAGCTGCAAAACTGGGATGTTGACCAGGCAATGCAAGATGTTGCCCAGATCGTGCCCGACATGTCTGGCGGGACTCGAATCGGCGAAGTGCTCAAACACTTCAATTATAATTGGGCTAGACGCGTTCTCGGCCGCGGAGCAATCACCTTACTAATTAGTGATGGTTGGGATAGGGGCGATCCCCAGACATTGGCAGACGAATTAGCACTTCTGCAACGAAGTTCTTTCCGACTAGTATGGCTCAACCCACTTCTTGGTAGCCCTGATTATGAGCCCTTGACTAAAGGCATGCAGGCTGCTTTGCCATACATCGACGATTTTTTACCAGTTCATAATTTAGCCAGCCTGGAAAATCTCACTCATCACCTTGGCCAGATCAATGACCGGCGACCGGTCAGAAGACAACATCTATCTTTCGGCAAGCTCGTAGCATAGGGAGTTGGACCAATGCGAGACGTAATTCAAGATATTGACCAATGGTTAATTGATGAAGCGCCTATCGGCATTGCGACAGTCATATCCACCTGGGGTTCCGCACCTCGCAGAGTTGGCGCCAAATTGGCCATGACATCTGATGGAAAAATATCTGGCTCGGTCAGCGGTGGTTGCGTCGAAGGCGCAGTATTTGAGGCTGGCGTGGAAGTACTGGTCAACAGGCAGTCTAAATTGCTCCATTTTGGCGTGGCTGACGAGACTGCGTGGGATGTCGGCTTAGCCTGTGGAGGCACAATTGATGTTTTCGTAGAACCTTTGGATCCAGTTGTCTACAATTTTATGCATGGATTACTCGATGAGGATGAAGCTTTTGCTAGCGTCACAATCATCAGCGGCCCAACCGATATCTTAAGTAAAAAAATGATTATTCAACGAGGGGGACGAATATTTGGCAGCATCAACACAGCTGTGGATGGCATCATTGCGGCAACTGCCCGGGCTACTCTGGCAAATGATGTTTCAAATCGACATACCTTTAATTTGCCGGACCTAGAATACGAGAGTTTTGAAGCTTTTATTGAGATCATCCAGCCAGCTCCAACCTTAATTGTCATTGGCGGCGTACATATTGCGATTGCCCTGACAGCTATCGCCAAGAACCTCGGTTATCGAACCTTTGTCATCGATCCGCGTCGTGCCTTCAGTAGTCTTGATCGGTTTCCAGATGTGGATCACCTTATCCAGGCCTGGCCAGACGAAGCCTTTCGACAGATCAAGTTGACGCCCAATACGGCAATAGCCAGCTTGACCCATGATCCAAAAATTGACGATCCGGCGCTTAAGCTTGCTCTGGCGAACCCGGTCTTTTATGTTGGCGCACTGGGTAGTCGAAAAACACATAAAAAGCGTCGTAATCGCCTGGCTGAGGGTGGGATTACAGACGGACAACTGGACCGCATCCATAGTCCTATTGGCTTAAAAATAGGCGCCCAAACCCCAGAGGAGATAGCCTTGGCCATCATGGCCGAAATAGTTGCTGCCAGTCACAATAGCTAAACGTGCCTCAGGGCACCAAAATCGCCTCTCTCCATAGCCGCACAGAATTAATGAGATAGATCGATTCACATTCCTGCAAATCTACTACTGTCAGGTTTCGTTCGCACACCCTTCCCTCTTCTAAAAGATGGCGGCGGAACGTACCTGGCAATAACCCACTTTCCAGCGGTGGCGTTAATAACTCTTCACCAAATTGGAGGACGATGTTTGCGTTGCAGGATTCGGTTAACTCGCCTCGTTTATTCCATAACAAGACATCGTCACAGTCCATACGCCCTGCCTGAAATCGATCATAAATCGCCCGTTTAGTTGTCTTGTGAAAGAGGAAAATCTCGTCCGAATCGACAGGATCTAAGGCTAAACCGACCCTAACCAGCCTCTGCTCGTGTATATCTTGTGCTTGAAGTTCAATCTTTCCATAACGGTCTAGAAGCAGGCGGACCTTCTGTGGCCTTTCCGGCAACTTATTCTGGAATGACGACAACTGTTCATACAGCTCTGTTACGCTTACAACATAATCGAAATAAGCGGCCGAATCTGCCAACCGTTCAATATGCTCTTTCAACAAGAAAAATCCATCGCCAGGGGTCCAGCGAATTGATTCCAATAAATGAAAATCGGCGCGTTTCTCGAACAAGATTTTTGATTTGATACGACATTCCTGATATTCATCAGCCGTTTCCGAGTCCCAAACGATGCCTCCTCCTACGCCATATTCGGCCACATGATTCGCTTTATCGATGGTTACCGTACGTATAGCCACATTAAATTGTGCTCGTCGATCAGGAGCAAGATAGCCAATACAGCCGGTGTAAATTCCGCGCGGCGCCGTCTCCAGTTCGGCAATGATCTGCATCGTGCGGACTTTTGGCGCCCCGGTAATAGAAGCACAAGGGAATAAAGCCTCCATCATCTTGGCGAAAGGCGCCCTGGTACGACCAACGACTGTCGATGTCATTTGCCAAATCGTTGGATAACGTTCAGTATCGAAGAGCTTGGGAACATAGACGCTGCCGAGCGTACAGACTCTGCCCAAATCGTTACGAATCATATCTACGATCATGACATTTTCGGCACGATTCTTTTCAGAATTGTAAAGCCAATCAGCTTGACCTTCATCTTCAAGATTCGTGCGACCTCTTCGTGCTGTTCCCTTCATAGGTCGCGTCCAAACTTCATCTTCCACCAACTCAAAGAAAAGTTCTGGAGAGGCTGAACAAATAGCCGTCGAACCAATATCTGCAAAGGCGGCAAAAGCAGATTGTTGGGAGCTGATAAGATCCACAAACAATCCTTGTGGATCTCCTTCGAATTCCGTTCGCAACCGGTAAGTATAATTCACCTGGTATGTGTCTCCGGCCGCGATGTGCGCTTTGATACTTTTGATGGCCTGCTGATACTCATCCCAGGTAATATTCGGCAACCACTCGCCAATTGTGTAAGGAGCTGACCCGGAAGGCCTGTGGATCCTTTTAGGAGCATCATATAGTCCAAACCACAATAATGGCAAGTCGGATGCCTGACGAACCTTCAAGGCCCAGTCAAATGCTGGCGCTGCTTCGTAAGAGATAAAACCGGCCGCGTAGCGTCCCTTTTCATTCACAAGTTTGTCAACACGATCTAATCCCGGCATCACTTCATCGAGCTGCCAGGCGACGACAACCTCCTTAGGATCGACAAATTCTAACCATCGCTCCCCCTGGCAATCTTGTAGAATAATTTGACCGGTCATGGTAGGTAATTGGATTCTATGATTATTTAGGCATGATCAAATTACTGGTGGCACGTGACCAACATCATACATCTCCATTTACACCCGCTCGCTTCTTCCCCTTTCCCAAGGCAATCGACCGTTGGTAAGCAGCCCAAATTCCACGTGAAATGACGGTCCTTAAGCCACCTTTTTCCATATGATAAAGGGCTTCTGCCGATGTTCCACCAGGTGATGTTACTTGATTACGTAATTCGGCGACGTGTTTATCCGACAAAGCAGCATACTCGACCGAGCCACGCATCGTCTGAAAGACAAGCTGTTTGGCCACCCGTCGCGAAAAACCCATGTGGACTCCAGCGTCAATCATAGCTTCCATGAGCAAAAATACGTAGGCTGGTCCGGTTCCACTTAAGGCGGTCGCCATGTCCAGGTATTCTTCATCCTCGACGAAGACTTCCTGGCCCAGCGATCCAAGGATTACCCGTGCCTGATTCTTTTGTCCCTCATTAACTTCAGGAGTAATTGTCCATACCGTAATACCCTGGCCTATTTGAGCTGGCGTATTGGGCATTGCCCTAACAACGGGAGCATGAGCGAGCCCATTGGCGATTACCTCAATAGGCATTCCTGCTATGACAGACAAGATTAAATCCTGTCTTCGCAAATGGCCGCGTATTTCAGGCATCACCTCTTTCAATACCTGGGGTTTAACCGCCAGGACGACGATTTGTCCTTCTTCAGCCGCCACAGTGTTATCCGTCGTTACTTTGATCGCATGTTGCTTTGCAAGTTTTTCTCCCCTCTCCGCCCTTGGTCCTGAAGCGATTACTTGCTTGGGTTCAAGGATTTTTTGTGACAACAAGCCGCGAATCATGGAATCGGCCATCATGCCACTGCCAATAAAGGCGATAGTTTTGTCGCTGAACATCTCGTTCTCCATAGTTAACACCCAACGATGAACGCGGACTAATTCTTAAAGTGAGCCTGGCGCACTGTTGCTGCCAATAAACGGTCTAAATCGACTTCAATTCCCAGGCCGGGCCCTTTTGGAACCCCTATAGTGCTGTCCTCAACATTGAGTACGAATGCTGGTTTGGCGATATCCTCGTGATAATATCTTTCGGTAGCCGATATATCACCGGGCAAAGTAAATCCCGGCAATGAAGCCAAGGCCAATTGACCAGCCCGGCCAACCCCGGTTTCCAACATGCCACCACACCACACGGGCATTCCAGAAGACCAGCACAAATCATGAACTTTTCGCGCTTCAGTCCATCCCCCGACTCTGGCAGGCTTAATGTTAATAATATCACAGGCCCCAATTGCCAATGCAAAACGAGCATCATCGGCCGAATGAATACTCTCGTCAAGGCACAGAGGCGTCTGGATCAATGGCCGCAATTGACTATGATCGTAAATATCTTCATAACCAAGCGGTTGCTCGATCATTAATAAGTTCAAATCATCCATTTCCTGGAAGATCGCTGCGTCCACGAGCCGGTACGCCGAATTTGCGTCTAGCATGATGAGCGTATCCGGAAATGCCGAACGTGCCTCTCTGGCAAGAACCAAATCGACTCCTGGCTTGATCTTAAGCTTTATCCTGCCATAACCTTGGTCAAGGTGATTCCGAATGACTTGCAGCGTGTCATCGATCGTCGGTTGGATGCCGATGCTCACGCCGACTTTCACCCGCTTTGCGTTTCCTTCGGGATACGGTTGGGCAAGCTTTTCAGCCACAGAAAGGCCGTCACGCTTGGCTGTGATATCCCAGGCAGCCTGGTCGAGGGCAGCTTTAGCCAGAGGATGACCACGGACAAAGGTCAGACGCTCATCGATCTCCTCCGGCTCATTGATATCTTCCCCAAGCACAGCCGGAATCAGAAAATCAGACAAGATTTGCCAGGCGGTGCCGGCCGTCTCGTAACTATAGCCTGGAGTGCTATTAGCAACGCACTCACCCCAGCCCACCAACCCTTCGGCCTTGATCGCCAATAACAGGCATTGGCGTTCTTCTTGGCGCCCAAAACTGGTGACAAACGGGCTAACCAGTTGTTGGCTTATGTGATAAAGGTCGATCTGTTCAATTTTCATCGTTTGTCGCCCATGCCATATTTTCAGCCAGCTTTCCTAATCTGTTTGTGTAGCTGTGCTGTTGTTTCCTAAGCATCACCGAAGGTCAATACGTAATAGCTCCGCTCAAAACCATCATCATCCCGGTTCCTTACAAAATCGGTAACCAAATAATTTCTCTCAAAATAATATTCGAAGAGATTTCGCGTGTGTTCTCGCCATGCGACCGCCAGCTCCTGATTACCTTCTTTTATAAATTGAATATTGGCCGGGATTTCAACCAATAACAACCGGCTTTCACTGTGACTGTAGGCTGTGGGCGGAACCGGCCAATCGCCGAGACGAGAGGCATGGTTGATTAATTCCGCTCCTCCCCTTGAAAACGCCGAATAACTTAACAAGCCTCGATTGGATGTCAGACGACCCTTGACCCGATTACCAGTCACCCACCACTCGACGTAGAAACGATCGGTCGGCAATCCCCGGTTGATGCCCCCCAATTCTCCATGAAAATTACGGAAATACCGGTGACAGACGACACCCAGCTTGCCTATATTGAAAAACGCGTTTCTACTCTCCAGAGGATCATAAGTCCAGGTAACCAGGCGTACGCCGATTCGTAGCGCAAATTCGCGCTGGGCAACTTTCAGCCTGTAGCCGATACCTTGACCCTGATAGGCCGGCAAAACACCCATAATCGCCGAATACATTTGCAATCGAGCGGCCGCAATTTGGTCGATTCGGTCCTTCAGATCCTCTACTGTCCCTAACAATCCAAATACAAAACCGACGACCCGGTCGCCATCAAATGCTGCTAAGAGGCAGGCGCCGTTCTTCTGCAGAGCATGTAGAAATCGCCCTGGTAAAACTTCAATTTCACCCATACCCCAAGTCACTCGCTGGACATCTTCAATCTGTTTCGCTTCGGCAACATCTGTTACGGGTCTAATATCGATCGTGCTCATTCAAATTTGCCCTAAAATATAAATCGTTGGGAGGGTTAACGAATCATCTTGGTTGGACTCATAATGCTGCGAAATTCTACCAAAGGTCAAATAATTACGCGACTGCCAGGAAGCAATTCATCATTACACGTATTCCAAGGTCTGGTGTAAACTAGATTGGTCCAGTTTGCTTATGATTAAGCCATACTAAAATTCAAAATGCCACCAACCCAGCCGATAGATGAACAGTTACGCCGACAAATCGAGGCTGCTGCGGCAGAGCACTTTCCTGTTGATAAGATTGAGGATCGGATAGCCATATCGCTTTTGG
>JAHEJP010000511.1 GCA_024638855.1 Chloroflexota bacterium | reverse complement strand
TCGTCTGGCGTTTCTTTGGGCTGCTGCCTGGCTGGCTTTTTATCCTCGACCGGCTCTTTTTTACCCGGCTGCCTGGATGCCTGCTTCTTTGCCATGCTTCCTCCGCTGCAAAGTGACTGCGAGCGGGTTTCGTCCCGCCGGTGACAGTCACTTCGATACCTTTCCCTGTGCAAAAAACTGTGAGCTGAACGATGTTCAGTCAACAGCCGTGGAGAACTTCGTTCTCCCAAACCGAACGTAGTTCGGTCAGCCGTGGACGTTTGCGCCGAGCCATGGACGTTTGCTGCGCAAACTCCCAAACTGAGCTTCGCCCAGCCGCTCAACCAAACTGCGTCTTGCCATGACGCAACTGTTATCCTATCATAACTTGCATAGGATAATCAATATCCTAAAATAACCTATTTCTGCCAAATCAGCCAACAGCGGAGGGTCATATTCAGTGCCTGCCGTTTTAAGACCTGGGGGACCTGCACAGATAACATTGCCGGTCAAAGTCGGGCCTCAAGGACCATTTCCTGCCCGGCCGTTATCCCTTGTCTTGGAACGACGCTGGCTACACTACGCTTTTTTATCGCGGGATAACGAGCTGGGCATGGTGGCCAATGTGGCCTGGCTGGGGCCTGATCCCGAAAGCCCGCGCGCCCGGCAGCGTTGCACCTCCATCCTGCTGCTTTACCGTCGGGGAGCCGGTTGGCGAGCCAGCCAATTCAATACCGAGACCTCGACGCCGCTGTGGTCGGCCTTTCGGTCGCCCCAGGCCTTCGCCGCGCCCGGTCCCCTGAACCTCTCGGCCACCTCTGGTGAACCGGCCGTACATCTGAAGCTGCAACGCAGCAGCCACCCCTGCACCAGCCAATGCGCGCCTTTCGCTCGCGACCAACATTTTCGCTGGCAGTCGGAAACGGGCATCCTGGCCAAGGGTACGTGGCGTTTTGGCAAAGATGTATTCGAGGATATGGAGGCGGTGGGTTATCACGAACGGGTGCGCGGCCGCTGGGGCTGGCCTGAGATGGGCGGTTGGGTCTTTGGTTTCGCCAATGACCCCCAGGTCACAAAGCCCGGCGCTCCTCCGCCCACGGCGGTGGTCTTCACCCTGATCCAACCCCAACGACCGGCCGGCGCGCCCACGGCTTCGGTCATGCTCTGGCGGGACGGCCGGCTCAGACGCCACTTTCCCCGGCGCAATATCAACGTCGTCGTCCGCGGCCAGCTAGATCGCGACCGGGTGCGCCAGGTGCCGGAACTGGCCAATCTCTTCAACACCCTGCCCATGGCGCCCATTCCCCGGCGCCTAGCCATCACCGCCCACCTGGGCCACGACCGGCTGGTCTTGGATTTTGAATCCGCCTGGGCCGCCCGCATCGTCAATCCCAACGAAACCGGCATCGATCCCTTCAGCGTCCATGAGGTCGTCGGCCCTTGCCGCATAGAGGGCAATATCGGAAAAGAGCGTTTCGCCTTTGAGAGTTACGGCATCGTCGAATTCGCGGGAGGCGCCGGTGGCATCTAAGAAGCTGGAATCTAAAAAGTCGGCATCCGACTCGGCATCCGACTCGGCGTCTAAGAAGTCGGCCTCTAAAAGCGGCGCCCAATTGCTGGTGGAAACCATCGAGGCCTTGTCCCGCCGGGCGCCGGCCGTGGTCGCCGCGGCCGCCAAACAGATGGGCGACATTAGTCTAGGACTCCACTTCGGCGACGACAGCCATGCCCAGCTGCGCCGCGACCACAGCCGCCTGATCGCCACTGTCGAAGGATCGGACAAGCCTGATTCGGAGAAGTCCGATTCGAAGAATCCTGACGTCGAAGCTTACTTCGACAACCGCAGCATGAATCTGCTATTTGACCTGTCGCGTAAACCGGCCGACCAGGTGCTGGAACGCAGCCTGGACGTGCGCGGCACCCGGGAGCAGACTTTGGCCGTGTGGCGGGTCTTCGCCCTGCTGTCCCAACGGGCAGCGGGTTTGCGGGTGGTGCAGGCGCTGTGGCGGGAGTACCGCGACCAATACCCTGAATTGTGGGCCGAGCCGGCAAAGCTGGGCAAGGATGGCTCCGATCCTGGGCCGTTCCCGCCGCCTCGCCAAACCCATTGGCGGGCCCTGGATTACCTGGACAGCCGCTATCCTGAAGACGCCAATGAAAATGGGGGCGGTTTGGGCGATACTGTCTCTCAACCTTCCCGATCTTTGTGGGACGGTCGTCACAGCAACCCCTGGTGGGATTCGCCGGATGTGCTCGACGGCGACTTGCAGGAGATCATGGATCGCTGTAAGGTGCTGGTGGCCGAGGAATTGGCCCGGGTCATTCCCGACCGGGAGCCCAAGGCCTATCTATATGACCTGATGCAGGACTATCCTTCCCGGGAAGGCAAAGGGCTGCGGCCGACTTTGGTGATCGCTTCTTGCGGCGCCTTTGGCGGCCGAGTGGCCGATAGCATCCGGGTGGCGGCCGCTATTGAGCTGTTCCACAACGGCTTCCTGGTCCACGATGACATCTCCGACGAATCGTTGTTCCGCCGCAATAAGCCCACCCTGCACGAAGAAAGCAGCATCGGCCTGGCGGTCAATGCCGGCGATGCCATGAATCTGCTGGCCATCGACACGGTGCTTTCCAATCTACCCACCCTGGGCCTGGCCCGCACCCTGGGCTTGATCCACGAAGTGATGCATATGTGCCGGGAATCTTTAGAAGGGCAGGCCATCGAGCTAGGTTGGATCAAGGAAGGCATCGTCCCACCCCAGGATGAGGATTATTACCTGATGAGCACCAAGAAGACGGGCTGGTACACCTGCATCTCTCCCTGCCGTATGGGCGCCGTCTCGGCCGGCATCACCGACCCGGCCTTACTCAACCGCTTCAACGAAGCCTTCCGCCTGATCGGCATCGCCTTTCAAATCCAGGACGATGTGCTCAACCTGATTGGCGAGACGGAGCTGTACGGCAAAGAGCCCCTGGGCGATCTGCTGGAAGGCAAGCGGACGGTCATGATGATCCACCTGTTCCGCACGGCCGATGAAAGAAGCCGACAGCGCTTGTATCAAAACATCCGCCGGCCGCGCAAAGACAAAGCCCAGAGTGACGCCGAGGAGATCCTGGCGGCCATGGAACGCTTCGGCTCCATCGAATACGGCATCGCCCTGGCCGACCGGCTGGCCCATGAAGGCGTGGC
>JAHEJP010000510.1 GCA_024638855.1 Chloroflexota bacterium | reverse complement strand
ATTTAGAAAACGATTGACAATATCTTCACCTAAATACGCCGAAACGTGTTCTGGCTGCAGCAAGCTATCTTTCGCGAAATAGAACCGACCCTCACCTTTTAATACAATATCGTTTAACTCCTTCGCTAGGGACACAATCTTCGCTTTACGTTTCGGAGTTACTCGAAAATCCATTGCCAACGAATACCCATCAACCCCATGACTAATGAGGAAATCATCAGGCCGATGCCTTTTCAATACCGACAAATAATTTACTACTCCCTGTTCCTGGCATTTGAGCAATAATTCGTTGAACGTTTTTCGGGCATTCTGCTTTGGAACGAAACATTGATATTGAATGAGTCCCCCGTTACCGTAAGCAAGTTTAAAATTCGGCACATAATCAAGCAAAAAATGGAAGGCAACATGCGGTTGGCGGAACTTAGAACCATTGGAAAACCGAGAAGCTTGATACTTGCCCAGATTTATGAAGCGACCGCCCAAGTCATTCATGAATGGTCTCATGAACCGCCACATAATGGACCGGGGTACAATGCCAAACATTGTGTCCGATAAATGTTGGTTCTCAGGCCGAAGAGTTTGCTGGGGGAATGGATCGGCTCCGGGTGGTAAATAATTCGCTAGGTGGATCTGACCTCTGCCTAAAGACTTACCTCTGGCGAAAGAATCGATCCAACCAACGATATAATCGGACTCTTGCAAATAGGTTTCGAACTGTTCAATCATCTCTTCAAGGTTTCGGCTGACCAATGCTTCTACATCAAGTAAACCCGAGTACACTCGTTTAAGGCGCAGCGTGATAGATGTGAAGATACCGAGCATGCCAAAACCACCTATGGCGGCGTGAAAAAGTTCAGCATTTAACTCACGATTGCAAGTAACGATATCCCCAGAAGATAACATCATATCGAATTCATAAATATGATCGCCAATCGTACCTGCTTTCCAGGCATTTTTTCCATGAACATTCATGCCGGCGCAGCCGCCAATTGTCGGTTTTGCAGTTCCCGGAACCACAGCTGGCCACCAGCCGTCTTCCAATACATATTCCCATAACTGCCCAATCGTTACGCCAGGTTCTACTTGAATTTCACCTGAAGTCGGATTCCAGCTTAGAATACGGTTCATTCGGCGCATATCAAGGGTGATATTCTCACTGTTTAAGGCCGCGTCGCCATAGCTGTTGCCGGCACCACGAAGTCCGATGCTTCTTTGGTTATCTTTGGCTATATTCAACACTTGTTGCAATCCATCGACATTGCTGGGCCGATAGACATAGCTCATCGCATTGGTGGCGCCGCCCCATGCCGCCACTCGCTCTAAAGACTCCATCGATAGATCAGTATTTGTATGGTGAATATTCTGTTCTGCGGTTATCGAATTCAATTCGATCTGAATATCTTGTTCAAGTTTCATCTTATTCTTTTCAAAATTAGTAGGGGTTGCTTGTATATTATTCCTGCCTACCGCAGGAATCCATCAACAAGTTTTTCGCAAAGATTCATATGTTTAGACGCCTAAAGATAATCGAGGGTGTATGCTGAATTGCCAGCGAAACAAAGCGCCAACGTTTTGGAACATAGGCAACTTGCTTTTTTCGTTTGATAGCGCCAACTATTTGCTCTGCAGCTTCTTCTGGGGAGATGACCCACATCGTCTTAACCGCATTTTCAAGTAGTCGTGTTTGGACAAAACCCGGTTTGATTGTTGTAACCGATACACCATAGCGAGATACGCGATTTCGTAATGCTTCCAAGTAGGTCGCTAGACCTGCCTTGCTTGTGTTATAGCCTGGATTTTGCCTACGCCCCCGATCCCCTGCGATGGAGGAAATACCTACGATATGACCTGACCCTGCTCTTTCAAATCGGGAAGCTGCTAAACCCAACCAGGCTATCGCTCCAAGTAAATTTACATCAATCATCATCGCATCTTTTTCAAAGTTATATTCATCAGCCGACATCGGCGGTTGAACCCCGGCAGCGAAAATAATTAGATCCAATCCACCAAGATCGGCTGTTATTTTCTGAAACAGGGCATTTGTCTCATCGAAGTCAGTAACATTGTGGACGTAAGAAAGTGCACGACCCCCATTATTTGTAGACTGGTTGATACTATCGCGTACTTCAGTCAATAATACTTCCCGTCTGGCAACCATGGCGACGTTGTAATCACGCATTACCAACGTCCGGGCCAAAGCCAAACCAATTCCTGACGAGCTACCTATAACGATTGCTGAATTATGAGGCTCGAGTGGCCTTTCCGGTGAAACCGATGCATTTGACATAATATTTCTTCCGAGTTTAAGTGAATAGATATTTTAGCACATGTAAAAGGCGGAATTAGTATTCTAATGTCGCCGCTCATAGTACTTTTGATAATTACGTCTTCATCAAGGGCTCTTCGTATTCTCTTGGGATTGTCGAAATCATAAGTTGGACTACTGGACAGCGAAGGTTATTTTCTTCATGCGAGATATATCGGGTTACTATAAATCCAGCCCCTTTCTTTTCTTTTGTAATTGAGTTTGCATTCCACTCGATAGGCGCCTGTATCAGCAGGTATATGGGTAAGATGTTTGTCGTTTTCTGCTTCGGCTACAATCTCGCCGTTTCTCAGCAAGGTAATTTTGCATTTCAACGGCGCCTTAACCTGCAAAGTCGCTCCATCGATCATCCTAATCACGTCACCCATAATCCCTTTAGATTTACTTTGCCCGGTGAAGCGAAATCCGGCAGTACTAGCCAATAGATCATAGCCTATCCAAGAATTTCCTCGGCCAATCGCATCAAAAATCAGTTGCCGGTCATCGTCAAAATCACCCTTTAGATTCTCTTTGACGAGGATATGAGTGTTTACTGCCTTAAAAAGGTATTCATAAGGAAATATTCTCCGCGAGAACGGTCCCATGCGATAAATCAGGCCATGGGCATCGCTGCCACCAACAGCTGCAACTTTTCGACCATCAGATAATAGTTGGTCCCATTTCGACAAGGTTTCGGTCCGGGGACCAACTATATATTTGTCCGGATTAAGCGCCACAGCAAGTGCCTTCAATGGACTATCTAAATGTCCTTTGAAGTTGGACATATAATTCCAGATTTCTAAACCAGCGTAATTCTCGATTTCCCAATCCTGCCATCCAAGGCTTGCTAGGTTGAAGCCCGGC
>JAHEJP010000509.1 GCA_024638855.1 Chloroflexota bacterium | reverse complement strand
TCTTGGCGTTTTCTCTTCCTTGACCCAACAAAAGATCATCGTAGCGAAAATAAGCGCCTCGTTTATCGATCAAGCCATATTCAACACCCAAATCCAAGACATCTCCCTCTCTCGAAATGCCGTTGTTATACATGATATCAAACTCGGCTTCAGTGAAGGGTGGGGCGACTTTATTCTTCTTAACCTTCACTCGGGTGCGATTGCCGATGACGTCACCGCTGGCCTTGATGGCTTGAATCCGGCGCATGTCCAACCGGACTGAAGCATAAAACTTGAGTGCGTTACCACCGCTAGTTGTTTCCGGGCTGCCAAACATGACGCCGATCTTCGAACGCAGTTGATTGGTGAAGATGACAACCGTGTTGGTCTGCTTGATGACGCCAGACAGTTTACGCAGTGCCTGCGACATCAGCCGGGCCTGCAAACCAACATGGGCATCGCCCATCTCGCCTTCAATCTCTGCTCGCGGTACCAAGGCAGCCACTGAATCGATGACGACAATATCCATGGTTCCGGAACGAATGAGGGCTTCGGCGATTTCCAGGGCCTGCTCGCCGGTATCGGGTTGGGAAACATAAAGATTGTCGACGTCCACGCCGCAGCGGGCGGCGTAATTGGGGTCTAGAGCATGCTCCATATCTATGAAAGCACAGATACCGCCCAAGTTTTGGGCTTCAGCGATGACGTGTTGGCACAGCGTCGTCTTGCCTGAAGATTCAGGTCCATAGACTTCGATGACACGGCCGCGAGGTAAACCGCCTACGCCTAAGGCAATGTCCAGAGATAGAGCGCCGGTTGGAATGGTCTCAACTTGCAAGTGGCTGGCATCCCCTAGGCGCATGATAGCGCCTTCGCCAAATCTTTTCGTTAACGTGTCAATCGTTCTTTCCAGGGTGGCCGCCCGACCATTTTCTCCAGACATTTTTGAAACCTCCTGATATCGATAAGTCCACAGTATTACTATCAATAGTAGCACGAATGTTCTAAAACGTCAACTGATTTATTATATTTGAACGAAGATTCATTTTATGGAGCTTAAGGCAAGTTCTTATATTGTTTCTGAGAGGGATAGGCTTTTGTTCAAGTTCAACGACTGCGTACCAGGTTTAATAATGAAGGGATTTCTCTTGCCCCGGTTAAGTAGGTAATGGTGAAGTAAGTTGCGAATCCTGCTATGCCGCCGAGGGTTAGGAGCAAGAAATCACTGGTGATTATTCGTCCCAGCAAAAGGATAATGGCTGCCATACCAACCGCTCCCAAGATCGCCCGGCCGGCGCTGGTTAGCAATTCCCGTTCATAGAGGTATCCAAGACGCTGTCTATTCAAAATGTACAATGTGAGAGATTGAAAGGTAAAGGCAACAGTGCTGGCCAATGCCAATCCACGCACCCCAAGCGCCCCCACAAATAGATAGGCCAGCATAATATTTGTAACTAGCCATCCGAGTGATATGAACATGGGCGTTCTCGTATTATGTTGGGCATAAAATAGTCTGGCCAGTATTTCTAGCGAGGCTTCACTAATAAGCCTGACGCTGAAAAATACCAATATACTATATACCAATTGTGTTGATGTTACGGTAAATGCGCCACGCTCGAGAAAGATCGTGATAGCCGGCCGGCCGAGCAATACAAGGGCTACCGAAGCAGGGAAGGTTAAAAACCATATGATTCTCAAGGAATTCATCGAAGTTTGTTTCAGCCCCTCGATATCTCCGGCGTTGTACAATTCTGACATAGTTGGAAAAACAACGATGGCAATTGCTGTACCGAGAAGTGTTTCGGGAAGTTGCATGAGATAGTAGCCGTAAAAATAGCCCGATGTGCTCCCGGCGCTCAAGCCAGATGTCAATCGGATAACAAACAGGTCAGCGAATTGAACTGTTCCCAAGGTCACAATCCTGGGACCCATTAGTCTAATTACTTCTCTCACTCCCGCTAGGCTTATTATTAGCTCGGGATAGTATCTGAAGCCGTACTTAACAAGTGCTGGAACTTGAATCAGGATATGTAGCAAGCCGCCTACAACTGTGCCCCAAGCAAGACCGATAATACCCATGCTTGGAACAAATAGTAGGACACCGATGAAATAGCCAAAATCCAAGGCGATTGGCGCAAGTGCAGGCAATGCGAAGTGTTGATGGGCATTTAAAACGCTGCTTAGGACACCACTTATTCCGAAGAGGGTGGTTTGCAAGAGAATAATCCGCATGAGTTGTGCGGTAAGGTCCTGTAATTCTAGAGAGAAATCCGGTACCAGTAATTCGGCCGTGATCCAATCCGCGAATATGATGCCCACTACCGATATACCGCCCAAGACCACAATGACCAAGGTCAGGATAGAATTGACGAGTTGGGCGCTTTCTTTTGATTTATTGCTTGTGAGATAGGCTGAGTAAACTGGAATAAAGGCTGCGGCTAGCGCACCTCCACTAATCAAGGTTACAAACAGTTCGGGTAATTGATTTGCTGCCGTGAAAGCGTCAAATGCGGGGCTCGTGCCAAATACCCCGCTAACCAATTGAGTTCGGATCAACCCGGTTATCTTACCCAACCCTAACAAGGCGATAACGATTACCGAAGATCTTAGTAGGTGGCGTGCTCGCTCCATAGTGGCGGATTGTAACTCTGCGATGTTTGGTGGCAAAAGTTCAAAGCTAGAGACGTCAAACCGAATTGAAGTTTTATAAGATGTCAGTTACCATCTTTCAGTTGTTTGCCTAACTCCGTTCATTGGAAAAATATCTAATGATTGATGAAAACTATGTGGTGACATTTGAAGAGGATCTTGAACGACTCAAGGTCGTAATTCCCATACGTACTAACTGGCCATTCTTACTGCTATTTTCATTAGCTATGTTGATCTGGCTTACGATGCTCATAATTGTCCTTGTTTATATCTTCCAAGGCATGAGCACGAATTTTGTCCTGACAATACTGTTGATTTTGTGGATGATTGTCTGGTTTCTTTTTGGCCGCTTCTTGTTTGCGCGCTGGCAGTATTTTGCCGCGAACCGGGAGATTCTTTTCGTAGATGAAGAACAATTGATCTTACGCCGACCTGTGTCGATCTTGGGGCTAACGACAAGTTATGACATTGACCACATTACCCCATTTTATATCAGCGAGAAGCACCATTGTGCTGCCTTCGATTATGCTTACCTTCACGTATATTTCGGTC
>JAHEJP010000508.1 GCA_024638855.1 Chloroflexota bacterium | reverse complement strand
ACAATCCAACCTGGATTACGGGCCGAGACGCTACCGCGGCCGCTCTATTTTATAGCGGCCGACGAGGAATCGTTGGGTGTGAAGCGGCTGTGGCGACTGGATCCGGGTGCTTCAGTGATAGTGCCGGTGACACCGGCGGAGATGGATGTCAGCGTGGCTGCTATCTGGTCGGAGGATGGCCGACTGGCTTATGGCACGAAGTCAGGGCAATTGTATGCCGTCTGGCCCGGGGAGTCACCGCAGTTGTTAGTTGATATTGGGCCATCTGAAGAGGAAGGCCTAACGGCAGACAGACCTTTCATCAGTGGCCTGGCCTGGTCGCCCGAGGGCGGGCGGTTGGCGTACAGTGTCAGGTCTTATAGCAATATCCCGTCTCCTGAAGCTGACGGTCTATGGCTTTTGACGTTGGCCGGAGGGACGCAAATTAAGCTCTTGGACAACCGTTATCTGGATCCGGAGACGGACAATGTCCTCGAAGTCCGGACCGGCCGGCCGCTGGCCTGGTCGCCGGATGGCAAGGCTTTATTGGTGCAGATGGCTTATTGGGAGTGGTCTGATGTGCTATGGCTGGAACCGTTAGTGCCGGTGGCTGATGACAGCAACCTACATGACCCGGAAGGCATGTGGGTCGACGGTTCCTGGAGCGCCGACGGTCGGTCGGTGTGGCTCTCGGGGCGGAACCGATCCATCGTCAGTGATCTGGCTCAGGCTGAGCGGGATCAGGCGGGGGTGACGCTGTTGCTGGACGGGGATGTCGAAGACCTAGCCTTTTACCGGGCCCAGGAGCTGCCGGAGGGCTTGGCTTTTCTGGCGCTTGAGGCAATGGACCACGAGGCCCGGCTGTATCTGGGACGGGAAACGGCCGCTGGTTTCACCTATAAAGCGGCCGGGCCGGCGAACGCCTTGTGCGACGGAGAACTGACTTGGGATATCGTCTGGGATCCAACGGGACAATGGGCGGCCGTTAGCTGCAATGAGACAGTGAAGCTGCTTTCGCTGGCGGACGGCAGCGAGGAAGATTTGAAGCCCTTTTTACGACCCCTGACCTGGTTGACAGAGCGACCGGTGGTGTTTTGGGGGTCCTAAGCTGACGCAGCGGGTGATAAGGAAACCACACGCGCTGCGACCAACACGCTAGTGCCACCACACTGGTGCCAAAATCCCGGTCTAAGGGCGCCTAACTATTCCCCGAACATCCACAATCAACTCCCCTCTTCATAGAAACTATCTATCGACGTCAATTGAAAAGTGTAATGCTCGTCGTGATCAATATCACTTATGTGTTGCCCGATCATTTTTTATAGTTAAGGAAAGTTGAAATTAAGCGTTTCTGCAACTATGTGGAACGGTTTGTCAAAATGGATCATCAGTTAAAAGTCATAGCCGAAAACCAGGCGACCGTCTGTAGCGTCTTTGCCAACCCCAAACGGATCCTGATCCTTTGGACGCTGGTTAACCAGGAGAAATCAGTGAGCGAGATCGCTTCCATTGTTGGCACTTCTATGCAAAGTACATCCCAGCATCTGCGTTTGATGCGAGAAACGGGCATCCTGGCTTCGCGCCGTGATGGACAAACCATTTACTACTTCATCGCCCAAAACGAAACAGCGGAAAGGTGTCAACTTCTGATTCAAACATCCCCTGAGGGATTAGGGGAACAAAATCCTGTTTACTAAATGTTGCTTATTATGAACCGAGATTGGAGGTAAACCATGTCCACAACAATTGCTGATTTGTCCGAAATTCAGGCTGCAAAAGTCGTCGATGCTCGCGGTAGTGCTTGCCCTGGCCCTTTGCTCGAAGCCAAGAAGGGTGTTGGCGCTATTAAGGTAGGTGAGGTCCTAGAAATCTGGTCCGGTGATCCTCGAACCAAGAACGACATCCCCAAGTGGTCCAAGAAAGTGGGTCATGAATATTTGGGTTCTGTGGTTGCTGAAGGAGGATACGACCGGATCTTCATTAAACGGGCAAGGTAGAAAGGCGCATGATCGGGACAGACTCACAAAGAACGAAGCCAAAAATCCTTATCCTGGCCACACTATCAGGTGGTTATGCCGGCGCCGATTCCGTTGGCCAGCTACATACCGATTACGCCACCAACGTCTACGTCCTGCCGGTTGTCTGCCCCTCCATGTTCCCAGAGGAATTTTATCTGAACACTTTTGAAAAGGGCATCGATGCCGTTCTGATCATGTACAGCGGCACCGACTGTCCTTTCATCGGAGGGGCAGAACGCACGGCCGAAATCGTCAATCGCGTATATCCACTGATGAAAGAACGGGGAATCGACGCCAGGCGGCTTCGGCTAACCGCCATCTGTACCGTGTGCACCAAGCCATTCCTCAACGAAGTGGAGCAGATGAACAACCTTTTGGCTGAGATTGGGCCGGTGTCGATGGAGCTCTTAGCTGCGCCTGCACCTCAGGTAGGGGCACTTTAGGTCAGAATAAGAGGCTTGTAAATGATGACGAGAGATAATCTTCATGTAGACGCCCTGGTAGTCGGCGGTGGCATCGCCGGCATGCAGTCGGCGCTCGATCTGGCCGACCAGGGATACCGGGTAGCCTTGGTCGAGAAAGAGGCCAGTATCGGCGGCAAGATGATCGCCTTGAGCAAGGTCTTCCCCACCCTTGACTGCTGCAGTTGTATAACGACGCCAAAAATGTCGGCCGTGGCCCACCACGAAAACATTAACCTGCTGACTTACTGCCAGGTTTTATCCGTCGACAAGAACGGTGGTAGCTTCACGGCGAAAGTACTCAAGAAACCCCGCTACGTCGACGAGGATGTCTGTACTGGCTGCCGGCAATGTGAATACGCCTGTCCTATCGATGTGCCTTCAGTCTTTGACCTGAATCTGGGCGCGACTCGTGCCATTCGTGTCCCCTTCTCGACGGCCGTCCCCCAGAAAGCCGTGCTAGATATTGAAAACTGCCTTCTATGCGGCAAGTGCGAGAAAGTTTGCCCCGCGGAGGCCATCGACTTTACCCAGACCGCCCAGGAATTCGAGATAGAAACCGAAACGATTCTCCTGGCTACCGGCTACGAACTGACGCCCACCAACGCCAAGGAAGATTATGGCGGCGGCAGATATCCGAATGTCGTCAACGCACTGGTTGTAGAAAGACTTTTAGCGCCCACAGGTCCCTATGGTCACGTGCTGCGATCGTCTGACGGCAAAGAACCG
>JAHEJP010000507.1 GCA_024638855.1 Chloroflexota bacterium | reverse complement strand
GGATAGGAACCTTTATCAGAGAACAAGAAAATATAATGGCTATTTGACAGGCTATCCATATAGTTGATAATATAACTATATTAATAGCTATATGTAAGGCTATATGAATGAAACACAAAGAGATATGCAAAATATGCCAAAAACTATTTCTGTGAGCGAAGCGAAAAATAAATTAAGCGCGATGCTGAAATGGGCAGTGGAGAACCAGGACGAAGTTGTCGTCGAGAGTCGAGGTAGGCCGAAGGCGGTGATTTTGCCTTACGGAGAGTATGAACAGTTCCAGTCATTGCGTGAAAAAGAGCGACGCCAGTCTGCCCTCCAACGCTTGCAGGAATTGGCGGCCGTAAATCAGGCACTTAACCAGGATCTGACCCCGGAAGAAGCGGAGGATCTTGCTGACGAAGTTACGCGGGAGACGATCGATCGAATGGTTGCAGAAGACAAAGTTACATTCGCACAATCGTAGCCAATGCGGGTATTAATCAATACGAATGTCTTCATCAGTTATCTCATAAGCTCGCATGGCACTGGAGTCATAAATGAGATCTTTTCGGCCTGGGCCGCCGGAAGGTTTTCTCTACTGGTTCCTGATGCACTCCTGAATGAGATCTTGGTCACTGTAACAACCAAGCCTCGCCTGGCGAAGCGAATCCCGCCAGATAACCTCAAGGAATTCTTAGCCACTATCCAGAAAATGAGCGAAGAGATGCCTCAAATTGAAAGTCCAATACCAGCCGTCACTCGAGATCCTAAAGATGATTATCTGTTGGCGTACGCTCTCGTGGGTGGAGCAGATTACTTGGTCACGGGTGACGAAGATTTGCTGGCATTGCAGCAACAAATCCACGAATTGGAAATCTTGACGCCTCGGCAGTTTAGTGAACTATTGTCCTCTTCATCAGCTTAGTCCGAGTTACCAATTATTGCTGAAATGAATTGTGAAGAAGAGGAGTTGAGGCTTGGAAATCGGTGAGCGTCTAGGGAACTGATTTGGTTTGGGGCGAAGCCCTAGGGGAGAACGTTCATGATAGAACTCGAACCTCTAACCTCACGGATGTGAACCTCTTATTTACACTATTGGAGAACGGATACGGAATGGGGTAGAACAGGCGATGATGTCATTCTACTCGAGGTAGAACTCTTTAGCAATTAGCGGTTATGTTAATATCCGTGGGGTCTGATTTGCATCGTTTTTGTAAATCAGCCTGTTTACTAAAGTGCAATGATATCTCTACTTTCTCGTAAGTTGGTTTCCCAAAATGGAAACCTGAAACACACCAAAGTTAGACTTTGGCATCGAACCTTAACAATGTGGGCCCAAATCAACCTGATTGGACCGCTATAAAGCGTTTTAGCCGTCGATGAGCATCAATTCCCTTCGGTAAATGGTCAGTCGCCGACCGCTTTTTTCGAAGTCGCCGGTCAGAAAGGGAATCTTTTGAAAAAACGGTCTTCGCCAACTGCCTGCGTAGCCTCCCGGGTGTTTTTTTGGGTGCCTATCCCAGTAACCGGTTGGCTGAGGTGGTAACAGAGTGGCTAGCCATGTCAGAATATTACCGACCAATAGAGCAAGTTCACCCAGCCGCCAACAACTGGTGTGGGCAAACACAAACTGACGTTGACAGCCGAGTAACTGTTTAGCTACCAGTGGAATCTGTTCCACCGGCCAACGGTCAAGATAGAGACTGAAAATCACTTCCGGTGCGGCTGGCAAATTGGTACCCAGAACCAAGGGCGTCTTGAAAAGCGGGTCTGCAAAGACCCAAATAGAGTATCGTTCATGGTTATCAGCAACCTTCAAGTCAGAGCGCATCAGTTCATGCCAGCCATGAGTGGCGATCGTACGATCATCGAATGCAAAGGTTGTCGTGACGTCTGGGCAAGTTGCCGGCAGCATCCGGTCTTTCCATTTTCTGGTCAGCGGTCGTACTAAGACACCCCTGTTAGGTCTTCGCCCTCTGCCTTTGTAAACCGGCAGACAGGGACGGCGAGCGGTACAGTTTGTTCCTAGTCGAACAACGAATCGAGCCGCACCAGCAGCCTGGAGTTGAGCGATTGAGAGGCCGCCATCGTGTAGCAGAACCTCATTTTCGTTCAATAGCCTGACTGCTTTGGCCACCGTTCGCTCTTTCAGGGTCATTTCACTCTCGGCGGCATCATGGCCGCGAACAATAGCCCGAATCAAGGGGATGTGTTGTTCACCAACCTGACCAACATCCGCAATAAGTCCAAAACCGATGCCGATCATAGTTTTGCCTACCAACTGGCGATAAAGTTTGCCGGGCCAACCCTGCAGCCGCGGTCGCCAGTAGGCTGTCGTATCAACAGCTAAGGGCCGGTAACCACCGTATTCATGGCTTTGCCATTGCCCTGTCTGCTCAACCTGCTGCCGAAAACGCTGGATTAATTCATGGATGTTCCATTTGCCCCAGCGAAGTGCTCGCCAACTTCGCCCGATTTCTCCAGGCTTAAAGCCTGACTTGGCTAGAGCTGAGTGGATGGCACCTCGGCTGCTTAAGAAGGAACCCGTTATCATGGCCCACATCAATTGTAAAAGAGCTAGGTTTGTTCCTACGGGAACAACCTTTACGATTTGTTCAAGAAGTTGTACAGTTTTCTGTGAAGCGGTGGTCATATGTCCTCCTTACAGCTTTTTTGCATCAACTGTATTTTGGACCTGACCCCGCTTCTTGTCATCCCCACTTAGGGGAAACTAGAGAAAATAGGAAGACTAGATAATGGAGAAAAAAGAATCATTGATGCAAGCTTGGATTCGTTACAAGGAATCGATTTGTTAATTGATGATACGCCTATAACAACACCTGCACAGATTCGTTATAGAAGTTTTCAGCAAATATCTAATTATGGTCTCGATTTGCTAGTTATTGACGGATTTGAACTCCTACAAGCTGAATGGATGGTTCGCAATCGATCCCAAAAATCGTCTGGGTTAGCCTTCGCACTAAAAAATCTGGCAAGAGAGCTCGATATACCTGTAATTGTTACTGTACAATTGGGGCCAGATGCCGAAAAACGCCAAGATAAGCGACCCCAATTAATTGATTTAGCCTCGATTGGCAATTTAGATGGATTATCAGATACAGTTATTCTTATGTATCGCGACGATTATTATCATCCAGACAATTCTGAACGACCAAATATTGCAGAAATCACCGTGGCAAAAAACCG
>JAHEJP010000506.1 GCA_024638855.1 Chloroflexota bacterium | reverse complement strand
CAAAAAAGATGCCCTCCCTGCCGGGTCAGGCAAGGAGGGCTATTGGTTTTAGCTATTTCTTTAGCTTTATTGTTAAGAGCCTGGCTGCAAAGCCCTTAGTCTAGACCGTTGTAGATGGCATTCCCCAGGAGTCGGAATGTGTTTTCCGGGTGCCCGCGGAAGGTGCTGTCAACGCCGATCAGTGTAACATCAGCTTCACCATCTGAATCGTGCACAACGACTGGCTTGCCGCTGGCGCCGCTGGTTTGCCAATCCTCCCAGAAGCCGGAGAGGAGGACATCGCCGCTGTCGAAGCTGGCTGAGACTTCCATACCCGGCCATTCGGTGAACCATACCGAGCGATAGACGAACGCGAAGCCATCCTCGCGGAAGCCGGCGGCCACGGAGTCATCGGGATCGTAGTCGACGTTCACGATGGCGTTTCCGGGGATGTAGCCGTAATCGACGGCCGTCCAACCGGCGTCATTGGCAAAGTCAATCGCCCTGCCCCTGTCGCCGAGCCCGACATAGTTGCCGCCCGCGGCGAACCAGTCGCTAAAAGAGGCCTTGCCGTCCGCGTCGAGCGAGCTCCAACGGAGACCAAAGTTGATAAATACGTCGTAGCCAGAGATGACGCCCGCGTTGAGATCATTCGTGCCAACAGAATCGAAGTCGAAACCGAGCGTCTTCAGCGCGTGTTCTACCCCCTCATCGCCGTAGACGGCGATCCTCTGTTCGGTCATAGAGACCACATCGCCGGGCATGTTCTTTAGAGCGAAGACATCCAACGCGTAGCCGTTGGCCAGTTCGTTGGCCAGAGCACGATCACCGGGCACGATGATGGTCCCGGCGCTGAAGTGGTGGCCTGAATCATCAAAGGGTTCTGCCGCACGGTACAGCGCCACGCCCTGAGCCAATAGATCATTGGCGACCTGGAAGGCGGCGTTGCTGGTGGGCACGTAGGCATAAGCCTTTGCCCTGTTGCCTTCAAGGGAGCCTTGCGGCGCATCAGCCTTGGTGACTACGCTGGTGCTGATGTCCATCTTCTCTTCCATGGTGGCTATGGTAGCGCCCCAGAGATAAGGTTGGCTCCAGACCGATGGCGGCGAGTAGAAAGTCAGGCCCTCGATGTCAGAGAGATCGGGGCCGGCATCGAGGAAGGTGTTGGCCAGGCCGCGCTTGGGCTGATCCATCCAGACGATGTAGGTGCCTTTGGGGTAATCGACACCGTCGAGCGTAAAGCCCTTGCTGGCCTTTTCCACCTGAACGTCGTTGAAGAGCAGGAAGTCAACGAGACGCGCTGGTTGGTGGGTGCTTATCTGGAAGGGCTCATCTGCCGGTATGACGAAAGCGGCCGGGAACTCCTGGACGGTCAATTCGTTGTACTGCTCGTATTGCGTTTCGTTAATCAGTTCATCGGGGATGAGCATCTGCGGCAGAACGAGGATGCCGCGACGGTAAATCTCGATCTGATCGTGGAGCATGGCTTCCCTGTTTTCGGCCACAAAATTGAGCGCGCCCCAGACGGCCGCATAGTGGGCGTCAACGCCATCCTCTGCCCTTGAAGGCGTCTCTAATGTGTGACCGTAGGAGCCATGATACATGGCATACATGGGCACATACTGCGCGCCCCAATCATCCCAGCCACCCGACCTATCCCTATAGGGGATGCGAGCAGGAACATAAGTGGATCCCAACTGGTTTTCCAACTCATCCTCCATGGCATAGGCCTGATTTAGCGCCCACTGCAGGTAGAGGTCGTACTCGTAGTTGGGGTTGTGCGGCGGCGTGCAAGGTTCGATGAGCATGGGATTTACAAAGCCATGCAGATCCAGCGTGATCATGGGATTCCACTCGGTCAGGATCTTGACCGTGGCCCGGGTCTCAGGCTGCGACTGGGTCATGAAATCACGGTTCATATCGAAGCCATTGCCGTTACTGCGCGTGCCCGCGACACGGCCGTCGGGGTTCTGCACCACGTTAAACAGCAGGATCGTGTTTTCCAGAATGGCTTGTACCTCGGGCGTGTTCTCATAGGCCAGCGTCTCGATAAGCCGTATGATCGCGTCGACGCCAGGATATTCGCCGCCGTGGATACTGCCGTTGATGAAGACCGGCACCTTAAAATCGCCGAACTTGTCGATCATCTCCTGGGCTTTTTCAGGGTCTTTCAACATCTGGTTTCGGATGGCCTGATATTGGCCTAACCGCCCCATGGCCTCCGGGGCCGATACGGTGGCCAAGAACAGGTCCCGCCCGCCGGCCGACTGGCCGATCACTTCAACCCTCACCCGGTTACTGTTGACCTCGATCTCGCGCAGCCTGGGCGCGATTTCCGAGTACAGTATTGAGTCGTAAAAAGGGGAGGGGGTTTCCGGTTCCGGCTCCACATCCCACCACGGGCCGGATGCGGCCGAGACTGTCAAAGCGGCGACCATAAGAATCAAACAAAGGACCGACGCTAATAAAAGGCGTTTGCCTACACGTGCTTTGAAATTCATTACCTGTTCTCCTTATACCTTTCATTGTTATTGTTAATCGTCCAGTACATACGAGAAGCTGACTAACAAGCCAAAGACTTTTGTCCATCATGACTAGTTAGAAAACTAGATCGATTTGCTCAGCTGGAACAGGGGAAATACAGTATCACTAGTAAAAACGATATCACCTCCTTATAGAGAAGCTATTTATCGTTGTTACAAAGAAGGAGCCTGGTGCCCTCAGATAACAGGAGGGCTGCAAGGATACGCCTTCCTCAACCACGATAACTGTACCGTTTCTAAAATTTCCGTCTATTAATATGCGCGTATCCGCTTGTTCTGATTTTTTGGGCAGGGTCCGCTGCTTGGCTCTAGGAAGCAACCAAGCATTCAAACAGAATTAGCCTTTCTGAACCCAAAATAATTATATAAGTAAACGCGATTGAATAGCAAGATCCAGTTTTCTTCACCGTTGAACTCATTTCATTTTGGACCATTGTCCTATGAGATGGGTGAACCTGTTCCACTCACACTATTGGCCTTCCCAGGTGGCAAATGAGCGTTTTTGCTCGACAATCCATTACTGCTATATTTCCACATCATGGACCGAAAAGAACGCGGACTGAATTGGCGCGGCATTGTTGCTCGCCTGGCGCTGGTGCTCGGTGGCTTGGCGTTTGGCGTCCTGCTTATCGCCCTGGTTGTCCGGCTGTTTCCGCAAATTCTGCCA
>JAHEJP010000505.1 GCA_024638855.1 Chloroflexota bacterium | reverse complement strand
GCGGCAGGCGATAACCTGGCAGGAGGCGAGCGTTCGATCCCCAATAGCTCAACTAGACGTACTTGCCGGCTTTCCCAATCCCGGCATTCCTGGCAGGAGGCGAGGTGTTGGCGATAAAAGGCCGTGTCAGCCTTGGTCAACGCACCATCTTGATAGGCGTCAAAGTTGGCAGTAACAAAATGTTGTGCATGTAATTTTGTTCGTCGTTTGATAATTGACATCATCGGATCTCTGCTAGCGTTACCTGGCTCTCAGCTTCTTGCTGTTGGGCCCTTTTTTCCAATCGGCGGCGTCCTTGGTTGAGTTGCTGGTAAATTGTGGACTTGCGCCGATCAAGCACAAAAGCGATATCACCACAGGAGAGCGCATAACGGTAACGTAAAATCATAGGCAAACGTAGCCTGTCATTAAGCTGGTCAACCATTTCCCACAAGGTCTGGCGACGCTGGCGTTGGTGAACGATTTCGGATACATCGTCGCCGCGATCGGCGAGACGAAACAAGCGGTCTGTTGTTAACTGCTCCAGAGACAGGGCTTGCCGGATCTTCCGTTTCCGCAGGCGCATGCGACATTGGTTCACAGCGACGGCTGTTAGCCAGGTATCAAACTTCGCTTCGCCTTTGTAAGAATCGATTTTTTGAAAAACCATCAAAAAGGTATCTTGGACCACGCCCTCGGCGGCTTTGTCATCACGCATGATGGTGCAGGCCAGGTCGTAAACCTGGTTCTGATAGTGGCTGAATAAGGTGTTAAATGCATCCAGCTTGCCTTGCCGGCACCGATGCACTACGTATTGGATGTCCTGCATGTCCATTCAAAGTGCCTTGGTTGAGGTATTTCCTACCGCTTACCTAATATATTAGATGCGCTGGCATAAATTTCTTTATCGTATTTGATGGCCTTTGACCCTCAACGTACCAGAAGAAGGCTATAGAGCGTGACGGTGGCGGCGGGGTCATGCAGGGGGTGAAAGAAGCTTGGCCGGGCAGAACCCGTGCATCAGTGATGAAGAAGCTATATAGAGTTCTTGGGTAGTTACTCCTGAATCTTGATTATGTGGCGTCTCCCGTGTGGGCTCCAATGTCGCTTGGTCCAGATTGAAGTCCCCTGTATGGTCCTCCATTCAGACAAAAAAACGCTTAGACTATGGTACATAATTGTACTACAGGCCAGGAGCCAAAGCACCTGGCAACTGGCATGTCCCAAAGGAAATAAGATCGCTTTCATTATAATTTAGCTAATGATAATTAAATTAAGTATTAAAATGACTAACTGATTATCTCCTCCCCTCACCCGGCTGGAAATATTATAATTTAGTCCGCCAAACAGATCCCGGGTAAACTTATCGTAGTCGACACGATGACATCCTGGCTAGAGCAAGGAAGTTCAACCATGGCACAAGAAACGTTCCAACAAAAAGACCAAGGCTTTCTGACATATCCCGACAGCGGCTGGCGCAAAGCCATGTTCAAATGGCCGGTCCAATTGTGGCGATTGGGACTGGGGCCGCTCATCGGCCACCACATGATGCTCATCAGCCAAACCGGCCGGAAAAGCGGCTTGACCCGGCGAACGATGACCGAACTCTACCAGGTCGACGGCAAAAAATACGCCCCCAGCGGCTTCGGTCGGCGCTCCCAGTGGGTGCTCAACCTGGAAGCCGATCCCCGGGCCACAATTCAAACGGCCGCCGGGGCGGAAAGCATGAGAGCCGTCCGGGTCGAAGATGAGGGGGAAATGGTAGCCTTACTGGAGACGATGCGGGGGCGCAGCGATACCATGTTCAACTACTATCTAGAGACGCTGGGGATCGAACCCCATCGAGAGGATATCCTGGCCAAAAGAGATCGTTTCTATTGGCTTCGCTTCGATCCCACCTATGAACGCACCCCACCCCCCTTGCCGGCCGACTTAGCCTTCCTCTGGCCAGTGGCCTTTGGAGCCTTGTTCATGATCTGGTTGGTGTCCCGAAAAAAGTAAACTCTATAAGTGACCTGGCCAGGTCACTCCTTCACGCCCTCTTCACAAGGCATCTTTCTACAATCCCTATCAGAACATATGTTCTGAATTCATAACGACTATCCTATAGGAACTATTTCCAAAATGGAAGCCGTTACACGCATGATAAGAGTAACCTTTTGGGGACACCCCCATGCCAAAGGAAGGCGCGTGGACGACGATAAACGAGACAAGGCCGAAGAGACCGCGGCCAAGCTGCGAAATCGCTGGGGAGCCAAGGCAGTCGGCCGCCTGGGTTCAAGACAGCAGGCTGAATTCCCCCATCTGCCCACCGGTTTCCCGGCCTTGGACGAGGCTCTAACCATCGGCGGTCTGCCCCGCGGCCGGATCAGCGAAATCAGCGGCGTGCCCACCTCTGGGATGGCCACGGTCGCGCTGAAAATCATCGCCCAAGACCAAAGCCAAAGCTCGGCCGGGGGAGCGATCTACATCGATCCAGGCCACACCTTCGACCCAGAATACGCCGCTCGCTGCGGGCTGGAGCTGAGCCAGTTGATCCTGGTCCGCCCCTATGATATAGAACAGGCGCTGGCTATCCTGGCCGATTTTATCTTGAGCGGCGGCGTCAGTAGCCTGGTTTTCGACGCTCCGGTTTCTTTGCTGGTTGAACCCCAGCCAGCCCAGGCGCTGTCGACCAATCTAGGCCGGCTCATCGCCCCGCTGAGCCAGAGTGGCTGCGTCCTCTTATTTCTGACATCGTTGCCGGCCGGATCTGGACCGGAGATGATAAAAAATGTCGTTTCCCCAACCGGCTCCGGTCTGGAGATGGCTAAAAGTGTCGCTTCCCCGGCCGGCTCCGCCTTGTCGCACTACGCCTCGGTGCGACTGCACATTCAACGGGAGCGCTGGATCTACCGGCAGCGGGATATTCGCGGCTACCAGGCCCAGATAGCGGTGGTTAAGAATAAATTGGGTCCGGCCGGCCGAGAAGCAACCATCGAGATCATCTTTGATGACGAATTCGAAGATAAACCATGATCGCCTGTTTGATCATCCCTTACTTTCCGGCCGCCGTGGAGCGGCGAGATAGTGATCGACTGGCCCAGGAAGTTCAGTCACTCCGTGGCAATGGCCCGACCGGTCTGATCATTGGCGGCCAACCCTGGGAACCCCAGCCCGTCTATTCCTACTCTTGGGAGGTAGCCCGGCAGGGCGTGAAGCCGGGCATGTCCTTGCGCCTGGCCCATTTTCTTTCGCC
>JAHEJP010000504.1 GCA_024638855.1 Chloroflexota bacterium | reverse complement strand
TCAATTGCTTCGATCAACTCGTCATCGGCATCCACATCATCTAGATTGCTTTCAGTTTCAAATTGTTCCTTGCTGGAATCCGTAACAGGGGACTCGACGATGTGCTCGCTATCTAGCTTGACTTCATCTTGTTCATCAATAAAATCGACGTCTGTCAGCACAACGATTTGTTCCAGCCATAAATCGGCCGGTGGTTGAGTATCCAGGCTGTCATCTTCATATTGGATGGTGACCTCTGCTTCTCCGTCGAGGGCCAGGTCAACCAAAGTGGAATCCTGGTAACGGGCAAGAAGACCCGCTTCTAGGGTATCGGCAAACTGTGATAATTCACCTAAAGTACAGTCTTGTAGCGGTTTTAGCATCCCATCTGTGGTCATTACCGAATCCGACGGCATTAGCTTTAAAGTGAAGTTTGTCGCCGCTTCAGCACCGGGCAAACTGATGGTGATAACTGCTGCATAGGTCAGGTCTTCAGATTCTTTCATTTGTGTATTATTTGTTAATTAACGCTTGCGAGAAGGCGATCGAGTAGAAGGAGCAGGCTAATGAGAATACTTAAGCCACCCAAGAAGACACCCCACCAGGGACTGATGGCGGGTAGGTTTAACCAATCACTCGCAGGTGCGTACACTTGATTGCTAAGATCGTCATGTCTATTAGTATAGCTCCCTTGTTTCCATACTGTAGAACGGACAAATCGCCAGCTTGCTACACTATTCTTTTGTTCGTCCAAGAGCTCATAATAGCCATCGATAGCGCCAAGTTCAGGATTTGATTCGCCATTTGAACCATTCTGCCAACCGACAAAAAAACCTTCACCCAGGACAGGATCAAGCACGAGACCTACATGCCAAGGAAGAACGAATGCGGCGGAATGGACGATCACATCGTCGGCTGAATAGAACACACCAAGATTGGGGTGGGTATGATACCAACCAACGATATCCAATTCCGGGTATCGGGAAGCCTTATCTTTATGGAGTTGGGCCCAGGAGTCAGCAGTGAAAGTGAAATGAACAGGTCCGTGGTCATCACTCATGACGGGTAACGCCGCTAATACCTTGACCAAAATTGTCTGCTCTTCCTCGATTTTTTGCCCTATTAAGACGCCACCAAGTTCACGGCTCAGATCGCTAACACTATGACCTTCAATTTGCCTCAAGGCAGATTGGCTCATGGCGATTTGCACCTGGTTAATTCCTGGTTGTTTGCCATGCAGCGTTGCCGAATACAATCCTTCGTCAGTTTCACCAACAGGAGCTGCTACTTCATCATAATTCACATCCGAAGGTTCACCCAAACCTGTTTGATTATTCTGGGTTGTTTCTTGTGAATCAGAGAATGTTGATGCCGAGGTCATCTGGCTCCTCATCCATCATGATGATGATATCATCTTCCAGGGACCGGCCTTTCAAGGCCCTGGCGTCCACCGGAAATAATCGTTGATTGCGCAGTGCCCAGGACGCGGCTCTGGAATTCATGGGGTCCTTGGGTCCAAGGTTCTTATATTGAACCATTTCACCAAGCGTCAGTAACAATTCATCCAAAGTTTTTGCCGGCCACCAGGCACCGATGCATACAGCTCCAGTGCTGTGAATATTGGGATGAAAAATCGGCGTTTGCCACTTCAGTTGCGGCTGTTTTAGCGGGTATTCTGCATGTAAGTAAATGCTTACTTCATGCACTTCCCGAATAATCGGTTTGCCACCAGGAGTCAATCGCTCAATACCTCGGCAAGTAAACCTGACGAGATACTTTTCTGGCGGATCGCCGTCTGTATACATTATATGAATTAATTCGCTGCGATTAACCAGATCACGAATTCGTTGGTAATCGTTACGTAGCCTGGTTTCTCGTATGTCAAAAGACATTGATTGCCTCTACAAATGCGTCAATAGAGAACCGGGCCAGATCAATCAAGGCCCGGTCCTCCACGTTTTATTGCCAATATCGGCCGTCTGCGAAAGAAAATGATCGTCCGCTGCTAAAACAATCCAGCAGTAACTTCGGGAAATAGACTCAAAATATCATCCTCGGAAACCCCGGCGTCGGTTAATGATTCATTGTCGGCCAGGCGTTTTCCTGAGGATCGATGATCGAGTCGGTAAGTGATTGGATTCGCGCCTTGCGTGGTGGGCAATCCCATCTTGCTTACCAAGGCGGGGATCAACCTTCTCATTGGAACATCGTCCGGCAATTCAACCGGTGTCTTCTTCGAACCCGTAGGATCGTAAATAATTACTTTGATGCTTGCCATATTCTAAAAGCCTCCATGTTGTAACTTCAAAGTGTTCAATATGCATTACGTAGCCATATCGTACTTAGTTGCATCTAACGAAGGGGATGCAATCACTATGCTCATTATCTCGTACGACCATAGCTAAGTGAACGAAAAAAAGGCACCCTTATCTCCAGTTATCTCGAAGTACGCTCGTTTTTCGCCATTTCTGGCTCTAATAATGCCTAGCATAGGTACATCAAAATCTGCTAGAGATCGATTCAGGTACTCCTCTTTACCATCGATTCGATGGGTCAAGTGCATTTCGCGGCGGTTGCCGCATTGGGGGCAGGCGAATTCAGTTTCGTATAGGCGAGCCATGCGCATGAAAACTGGTGCTAAATCGCCACATGCCAGGCACTCAAATTCAACCACTACCTCCTGGTCAAATTCTAACACAGTTTCTTCACCCAGGCCGTCCTGTGCAACCTGGAGTAAGTCTCCGATAGTCATTCGACTCGAATTAGCCTCGGGCAATTCTATGATTGGCTCCATGGTTGCATGGCTGAAACAGCCTTCCTTAACTGGGTATTCAGTGGTGTAAATATCATTGGTTAAGCCGTTAATCATTAATGCTTTCCCAGGCTGTACTTCCATATTGTGAATAAGTTTTAGCGCTTCTTGTGTTTGAAATGCTGCTATAATTGACGCGCTTGTGGGCGTCGTAGGGACTTTGCCCTGCAATATATTTTCTCGGGCTAAAAGAGGGCATGAATAGCGCAGGCTGATGATCTGATAATCCATATCGGTCAATGTGCACTCGTAACAGGCCCCCTGACCTGGCCAAAAAACACGAACGATACCCATCAGCTCCTGAATGGCGCCATCGACCCACGGTTTACCAATCGCCCAACTGAATCGATTGAGTGATAATCGCGCTTCTCGATTATCCAAACAACCAACAACGACATCGACATGACGGAATACACCCAGCCCCATCTC
>JAHEJP010000140.1 GCA_024638855.1 Chloroflexota bacterium | reverse complement strand
ATCAAACAATCGCTGGCCGTGACCGGATCAGTGAACCAACATGGCCAGGTTCAAGCTATAGGCGGCGTCAACGAGAAGATTGAGGGCTTTTTTGACATTTGCCAGGCGCGTGGACTAACCGGCGAACAAGGCGTGCTTATTCCCTATGCCAATATCAAACATCTCATGTTACGAGAGAAAGTAATTGAGGCCGTATCCACAGGCAAATTCAATATCTACCCTATAGAAACTATCGAAGCAGGGATAGAAGTGCTGACGGGGTTGCCGGCCGGTGAGATGGATGAGGAAGGCAACTTCCCCGATGGAACAATTAATCAAAAGGTGGTGGCCCGATTGGTAAAGATGGCTGAAACCCAACGCGCTTTTGGCCAACCAGCGGAAGAAGCATCCGAGTAGGATGGCTCTAATCCGCC
The DNA here is from genome assembly GCA_024638855.1 of Chloroflexota bacterium. Lineage (GTDB taxonomy): Bacteria > Chloroflexota > Anaerolineae > Promineifilales > Promineifilaceae > UBA11865. Next base: position 11,706 of record JAHEJP010000140.1, on the reverse strand, counting down.
GGCGGCGAAGAGTGTCGATCCTGAAACAATGACAGATGGATAAAAACGACTTGCAAGGCGGCGCTACTGAATTTCGTATTGATGGTGCGGAGATGACGATAGTTTGTCTCCATCATCAATCGCGCCAAGAAGGTGTGATGTGGAAAAGCATGATCAAGAAATAAGCATCCGTCGAATTCTGGTTGCTCTCGATGCCTCGACCCACAGTTTGGCGGCCTTGGAAGCAGCTGCCGATTTAGCCGCTCGCATGCGGGCGGAATTGATCGGCCTCTATGTCGAAGATGAGAATTTATTGCATCTGGCCGGTCTGCCTTTTTCCCATGAGGTGCGCTCATCCTCAGCCGATCGCCAACCAATGAGCAGCGATAAGATGGAGCGAGAATTGAGGTTGCAGGCTTCTCAGGCTCGACGCGCCTTGGAAGCGGCCGCCACCCGGGTTGAAGCCCGCTGGAGTTTCCGTACGGTCCGCGGGCAAGTCACGGCTTCGGTTCTCGCAGCTGCCCTCGATGCCGATTTACTGGCCATGGGTCGGGTGAGCAGGCCGATATCCCACCATAACCGGCTGGGATCGACGGCCCGGGCCGCATCGATCAAGACCGAGGGCTCGGTGTTATTCATGCAACATGGCAGCCAACTTAAATATCCTATCTTAGTGACCTTCGACGGCACGGCCGCTGCCTGGCAAGCTATGGCCACAGCCGTCAAAATGGCCCAGATTAGCGACAACGCACTGAATGTTTTATTCCTTGCTGACACCTTGGAAGATACCAAGCCAATGAAAGGGGAGATTTCAGAGTGGCTGGAAAAGCGCGGCTTGTCAGCCGAGTATCATTGGCTGCCAAAGGCGACAGTTGACAAATTAGCTGCCATGGTCCATACGGCTGAGAATTGTGTGCTGGTGCTGGGCGGTGAATCATCGTTACTGGAAGCGGAAGCGATCCAGGAATTGCTCGACAAAACGGATTGCCCAGTCATGTTAGTACGCTAAAAGCGGTAAGCTCGCTGAGAGGTGCGGCCTCTCGTTCCTTGACCACCTGAATAGTCAGAAAGCAGACCACACGCGCTGTGAGACACCACCATGAACGAAAGGGCACGGACGGGCACGGATATGAAGAGAATAATCAGCCTTATTCCCTGTTGGTCAGCGTCCAATTGACAGAGGAGATTTCATGAAACCAAGCAACGCTCGCCAACATATCCTGAGTTCGCTTCTGACACTGTTAACCGTCTTGTTTGGTCTCCAGCTAATCCGGGTTTTACTACCGCTGTTTGCTTATTATTTGCGCGATTCTAGAGGAGTCAGCGCCATTAACCTGGCGCCAATCGCATTAGGCGTTTTCGTCTTGGGTTTTTTAGCCGCGCCCTTGCGCCGGCTAGCCGGTCGGCGGGGCGCGTTAATGATTACGGCCGGTGGGATCGCTCTGCTTCGAGCGGCCGAACAAGTATCTTCAAATTCTGATTTGGATCTTATCCTCGCTTCGTCCGGCGTGGCCCTGTTCGCCATGTTCATCCCTATCGCCCTGGAACTGGCCCGGCCTGGTCGCGCCGGCGATAGCGGACGATTTGCCATGGCTTTGCTCTTGGGCGTGGCGGCCGATACGGCAATTCATACTGCCGCATCAACTCTTGATCTTTCCTGGCAACGAGGCTGGGTGGCCACGATTGTTGTCCTGCTTTTGGCTATCGCTGCACTGGTGTTGTTGTGGCTAGCGACCAGCGCGCCAAAGCCGGAGAAAGCTGAGTCTTGGGGCTGGGCCCGCATCCTGGCTCTGGCGGCCTATGGCCCCTGGCTGTTCTTACAGTTAGTTATCTTCCAAAACGTCGCCCGGATGGGCGCTCTTACCGGTTGGGCGCTACCCATTGCCGGATTGGTCATTTGCCTGGGCAACGTGATCGGCCTGGTTGCTGCCGCGCACGCCCCAAGAGCCAAACAAATTCCAGGCTTAACCATCTTAGTCGGTCTCGTGTTCATTCTCATGCTAGTCCTGGCCGGCATCGACGGTTTCTTGGGAGGCGTCATCAGCGTCATTGGGCAAGTTATGAGCTTTTCGCTCATGGCTACGATTTTCTTTGCCTTAGGGTCATGGGGTCAAGAAACCGGCCGAATGGCTGCCCCGGCGGCTAATGGCATCGGCCAATTACTTTTCGTGATCATAATCTTCGTTTTTTACGTCAGCTTCGACATGGCCATTGGTTTCCGGGCTCCGGCCATCTTGCCGGTAGCGGCCTTCCTGGTGGCCGTCGCCGCCTTTGGCGTGACTCGCGGGCTGATAACGAGCGAAGATATTTCGACCGATCTCCGGCCGGCCATCGTGGCGGCCATACTATTACTGCTACCGTCGATCCTGTGGCTCACTTGGGACACGCCCCAATCCAGCCCACCGCCGGCCGAGAATATCACCATCCGAATTATGGACTATAACCTGCACAATGGTTTCAACACCGATGGCCAACTGGATTTGGTGGCACTGGCCCAGGTGATGGAGGCCAGCAACGCCGATGTCATCGGCCTGCAAGAGGTATCACGGGGTTGGGTCATCAACGGTTCCGTAGATATGATACAGTGGTTGTCACAACGGTTGGATATGCCCTACGTATTTGGCCCCACCGAAGGATTACAATGGGGCAATGCGGTGCTCAGCCGTTACCCCATCGTCAGCGTCAAAACGGGGTCGCTACCGCCAGAATCCCAACGTCTGCGCCGGGGCTACATCCAGGCCGAGATCGATGCCGGTCAACGGACCATTCGGTTGATCGACACCCACCTGCACCACCTGGAACCTGATACCGAGATTCGGCAGGAACAGGTACCGCATCTCATTGAGGCCTGGGGTGGCGCGCCAAGAACGATATTAATGGGCGATACGAACGCAACGCCTGATTCGCTTGAGATGCAGATGTTGGCTGCTGCAGGCTTAGTAGATGTGGGGGCTGTTATTGGTCCCGATCCAGGTCACACTTTCTATTCACCCGCTCCGGACAGACGAATCGACTATATCTGGACCAGCCTCGGTGTGATCCCTTCGGATTTCAACATCCCCCAGACCACCGCTTCGGACCACTTACCACTGGTCACGACAATCACGCTACCTTGAGTGAGCCGAAGTTGGTGAAGAGATACCGGACTATCCCTCTATTTTGATCCGGCAACTATCAAGCATAATCATCCAAATCAAGCGCCTGGTAAAGGCGCATGCGCGCCTCTTGGGTCAGCTCGGGTTGAGGCAGATCGCGGTATAGAAGGACCGTCTTCTGGAAGGTGTCGACCACAATACGACAATCTTCACATCCGGCCATATGCTGTTCAATTTCCGCGCAGATTTCTTGTGAGGCTTCACCGTCTAGATAGTCGGACAAGTCGCCTAGCATGTGCATGCAGTTACCTTCATCCATCGCATCAAACCCCTTGGCCATCCAGGGCCAGCTCTTCAAAGAAAGGCGTCAGACGCTCACGCAGCCATAGACGGGCGCGATGCAAACGAACCTTGACCGCCCCTTCAGATAATTCGAGGACACTGGCTGTTTCGGCCGTCGACAAACCCTCTAGCTCTCTCATAATGAAGACGGTCTTGAGTAATTCCGGCAATTCCTGGATTGCAGCTTCTAATTCCACCTTCACTTCGTCGCTTTCGAAATCTCGTTCCGGCAGGCAACACCAATCAAACAATTGGCGGGGAACGATCACTGGCGTTTCTGGCGATAGCGTCTCTTCTACCGAAACGATGATGGGATTAGGCTGGCGCAAGCGCATCATGGCCGCATTGTAGGTGATCCGGTATAACCAGGTGCCCAATTCTGAACGACCTTCAAAGGAATCGATGGCCTTAAAAGCGCTCAAGAAAGTCTCTTGCATCACGTCTTCAGCCTCGGTTTCATTTTCCATCAATCGCAACGCCAGGCGATAAACGCCCGGGGAATGGATCTCGATACACTCAGCACAAGCGGTTTTATCACCTGCCTGGATACGGGCTATCAGGGCTTTTTCGTCGTAAGAATCGTTCACTAGATTAGATGCCTTTCTTCAAAAAAAGTTACAGGCAAAGGGTGCTTATAGGCAGGCGACTCTATCGCGAGGAGATGAAAAAGGCAAACGGAAATCATGGCCCTATCATTCATCGTTATCAGGCGACCAGCCGGTATTTTTTGCCCGAATACAGATCGCTATGAGACAATAAAAGCAGCGTCGGCAAAATAGAATCAGCCGGTCATTCACCCCATTTATTCACCGAAACCTTTGAGTCCACTAGTTGAGTTGACGGTTTTTGAGGAAAAGTACAATGTTGAAAGAAAGAAATGAAGAATACAAGAACACTAATTACGAGATATTCATCCTGGCATTATCCATCCTGTCCATCGTTAATTGGGTGCTCTATTTCATCATCGGGGATGAAGATATGCTCCATGTCATCTTTGCGATCGATCTGGTTTTGAGTGTTATCTTTTTGGGCGATTTCCTTTACCGTCTCTTCACAGCCGAATCAAAACGAGGTTATTTCTTCCGCCAATACGGCTGGTTAGATCTCCTGAGCAGCCTACCTTTTCCCCAAGCCAAGATCGCTCGCCTGGGCCGGATCATTCGTGAACTCCGGCTGATGCGCGAACATGGTTCCAAGGGCATGGTCCGGGAATTCATCCGCAGCCGGGCCGGCACAGCCATGTTGGCCGTGATATTTTTGATCATCCTGGTACTGGAATTTGGCTCGATGGCCATGGTTTATGCCGAGCGGAATTCGCCTACCGCTACTATCACAACCGCCGGCGATGCTCTTTGGTGGTCAATCGTCACCATATCAACCGTCGGTTATGGCGACGCCGTCCCGACGACAAATATCGGGCGCGCCATCGGAGTCCTGGTCATCAGTGTGGGTGTCGGTCTGTTTGGGGTGGTCACTGGCTTTTTAGCTAATAATTTCCTGGCCCCGACCAAACATGAAACGAAGGAGAGGATGGATCAGGAAACAGAATCTCGGTCAGACTCCAGGGCAATCCTGGAAGAGGTCAAACGTTTGCGATTGGAACAAGAAAAAGCGAATGCCGAATTCAACGCGAAATTAGAGGCTCTCTCTTCAATATTGATTGGCCCGGACAGACCGATGAGCGATCCAAATTGACCGCTCACGGTCTGGTCGGTGAGATTTAGTCTCCTTCGTTGCTGCGAGGAAATGCCAGCGAACGGCCCAAGAGCTCGTCGATGAATTGATCGATATCTTGTTCTTCAGCATCCGGCAATTGGCCGTAAACTTCGGCCAAGGCCGACTTCACCGCCTCGAGATCGCCACCGAAGGTCGAGATCGCCTCCCCCAATGTGGCCCCACCGGACATTTCTTCTTGCAGCGCCTCAACTTCTATCCCCATGGCCTCACTGACGATGGCCAGTGGGTTAATTCGGAACCCCGCCCTTTCTTGAAGTTCAGCTTCATCCACTTCGCCAGTTTTGATTTCTAAGGATTGGATCACCACGCCAACCAGCAGCCTATCCTGGATTTCGCCGAAGCCACCTTCGGCGAAGCGGGCCTGACGCGTGGCCAGATCATCTTCGCTAAAACTGCCGAAGCCACCGGGCAAGCCGCCACCTGGGCCACCGCCACCCGGACCGCTTCCAAGACCCCCACCGGGGCCACCACCGATAAAGCCGCGACCGCTATTTCCATCACCGCCGCGATCGCCACCTCCAAAACCCCAGCCGCCGAAATCAAAAGCCAGTTCCTGGTTCTCGAGCATTGTCGTCAGGCTCGCTTCGGTTAATTCCATAGCGATTATGGCCGCTACCTGTTCTGGGGCCATCGTATCTTGGATTTGGTTAATGACCGCCTCGACTTCAGCATCGGCGGCCGTGTCGCTATTGGCCAGGCTTTGGACCGCTCGCCACAAGGGCAGCAGTTCGGCCGCCAGCGTCTCGTCGGCGGCTAAGTCCGTATCTTCCAACTGCATTGTACCCAGAGCCAGCTGGCCTTGAATGGACAAGGCATCCGAATAGTCGTCGCGGAGGCGCACCGACAACGTACCAGGTTGCTCGCTAGACAATTTGGTCGAACTCGCTGCACCGCTATCGACCCCTTCTACGAGGCCGGTCGAGTCTGTGGACTCGCCACAAGCCGCCAGTATAAGAATGAGCAGCAATGCACCGATAAAGTAAATCTTTTTATTCATGGTTAAACACCTCTGTATTTTTTGAAATGATAGTCCCTACACCATTTATTCATGTCTAAGTGCTTCGATGGGATCTAGTTGGGCCGCCTTATTAGCCGGATAAAAGCCGAAGAAGATACCTACAGCGGCGGCCGAGCCAAAGGCCAGCAAAATCGAGCCGGGCACGATGACAGTGCGCATGTCTCCGGTAGCGCCAAAGAGGATCGCGCCACCCACGCCGGCGAAAACGCCGATCAGGCCTCCGACCAGGCTCAACATGAGGGCCTCGGTCAAAAATTGCAGGCGAATATCGTTGGGAGTAGCGCCAACCGATTGGCGGATGCCGATCTCCCGGGTACGTTCGGTGACGCTCACTAGCATGATGTTCATGATGCCGATGCCGCCCACCAGCAGCGAGACACCGGCCACCCAGGCCAGCAGGCTGCGGAAGGCGGCCGTCGTCGCCCCTTGAGTCTCGATGATGTCGTCTTGGGTTCGTATGGTGAAGGGTAACTCTTCCACCAAAATATCCTTGCTATTGGCCAGTTTCAATTCGATCTGGGTGATGACGTTTTCCATGTCTGCTTCTTCATCAATTTGGGCATAGATGAGGCGGACGCGATCGCCGATAAAACGGGCGAATTGAGAGGGAATGAACTTCTCGAATACGATGCTGATGGGCACATACAAGTATGAGTCAAAATCTGTATCGCCCACGATGCCTTTTTCGTCGGCCACGCCGATGATGGTTAGCTTGGTATTGCCAACGGTCACGGACTGGCCAATTGGATCGGTCTCGCCGAACAGTTCCTGGGCTAGGCCGGCACCCAATATGGCCACCTTGGATGTGCGATCTAATTCCGTCTCATTGAAGTAACGGCCGCTGGCGATATCGACCTCACGCACCGAGGGGAAATCCGGCGTCGTGCCCAATATGGCCACATCAGATAACGTAACGCCGTCGGCTTTCACCGTCTGCATGGACTGTTGTTCCACCGAGGTGCCGACCACGCCGCTTACACCTTCGACGATGGCCACATCATCGTAGACTAATTGGGGGCTGTTATTATCGCCGCCGGGCCCGCCACGGCCGAAACTGGCCTGGATGAAGACCAGGTTGGCGCCCAAGCCTTCGATCTGTTCGGCGATGGTAGCCTCGGTACCGGCGCTGATGGCGATCATGATGATGACGGCCGCCACACCGATGATGACGCCTAACATGGTCAGCAAAGAGCGGACTTTGTTGCGGATGACGCCGTCCCAAGCGATCTTGAGGATCTGGGTTGGCTCCATGATGCCCACCGCTTTTTTTGACCGGGCAGCGAGCGCGGTTTCACTTTGGACAGGTGTTTTCAGGTCTTGGCTGGTTTCCATATGGCTTAACCCCTATTACCGTTTCGTTTATCGGTCTCGATCAAGCCATCGTGCAAGACGACTGTGCGCTCGGTTTGGTCGGCGATATAAGCCTCGTGAGTCACCATGACGATGGTGCGGCCGCGGCCGTGGAGTTCGTGTAAAAGCGCCATGATCTCTTCGCCAGTCTTCGTATCCAGGTTGCCGGTCGGCTCGTCGCCTAGGATGAGCACCGGGTCGTTGATCAGCGCCCGGGCGATGGCCACTCGCTGTTGCTGTCCACCAGAAAGTTCCATGGGCTCGTGGTGGGCGCGATCGGCCAAGCCAACCGCTTCCAATGCAGCCATGGCTTTTTCCGAGCGCTCAGCCTGGGATAAGCGGCCGTTCCGGCGGTACAACAAGGGCAGCATCACGTTCTGCAACGCGCCTGTGCCCGACAACAAATTATAGGATTGAAAGATGAAGCCAATTTTCTGATTGCGAATGAGGGCGAGTTGGGGTTTATCCAGGTAACTGACATCTTCATCATCGAGGATATAGTGACCCTCGCTAGGTCTGTCCAGGCAGCCCAAGATATTCATCAACGTGCTCTTGCCTGAACCGGATGGACCCATAACAGCAACAAATTCACCAGCTTTAATTTGCAAATCGACGCCGTCAAGGGCTTTTACCTGGATCTCGCCCATGCCGTAGATTTTGCGCAAATCGCGCGTCTGGATGATCACTTGCTCGGTCACAACTTCTAACTCCAGGTTCACCTGACCGCTATTGGGTCTCCACGATGCCGGTGGTCACTTCCTCTCCGACTTCAAGGCCAGAAAGGATCTCGGCAAAAGTGAAATCCATCAGGCCCACTTCCACGAACCGTAAATTGGGCTGGCCATCTTCCATCACGAAGACGGCGAATTCTCCGGGCGATAATTCTCGTAGCGCCTCTACAGGGACCAGCAAAGCATTTTGTGACCGGCCACCGATGACATCCACCGAGGCGTTGAGGCCAATGGGTAAGGTCTGGGGCTTGGCGAAGGAGTCGGCATCTAATTGGACCACGGCGCGCACAGCCGAGACGTTGTTGACGTTGCTGAGTTGGGGATCGATCTGGATGACATGGCCGGTAAAGGTTTCTTCCGGCAAGGCGTCGAAGATGACATCGACCTCATAATCCAGGCCGATTTTGTCCAGGTCAGTTTCATCTAGGAAAACTTCGACCAAAGATTGTTCCAGGTCGGCCAGGGCGATCAGGTCGCCGCTGACATTTTCGCCAACAGAGCCATTCACGGCCAAAACGGTGCCAGCTATAGGTGCAGTAAGCACGGTATCCTCTAGCGCTGCCTGGGCTGCTTCCAGGTTTAGCTGGCTCTGGGCCAGGCTTAAGGCGTCGGACTCTTGGCCGAGCTGGGCCTGCTGGAGAGATAGTTCGGCCTGGCGCACGGCCGTCCGGGCAGCCTCGATTTCGTCATCGTTGGGCCCGCTTTGGGCGGCTGCCAAGGCTAATTCGGCCGACAGGATGTTACTTTGGGCGCCGGTTGAATTGCTGTTGCTGGTGCCAGACAGGGTGGCGTTGTGATTGGCCTGGGCGATGGCCACGTTATCCTGGGCCCGGACCAGGGCACTTTCGGCCGATTCGCGGTCGCGTTCGATCCGCTCGGCCCAGGTCTGGCCCGTACAGGGCTCTCTTTCGCCGGGATCGCAGATGGGTTCGCTATAACCCACTTCCCATTCCCGTCCTTCGGACCAGGCATTCTCGTAATTCTCCTGGGCATTGGCCAGCTCGCGCTGAGCCTGTTCCAGGTTGATTTCGGAGACCTGGATATTGTAACTAGCCGACGCTTCCTGACCGCGGGCGGCATTAAAATTAGCTTGTGCAGCCGCCAAGTTGGCTTCGGCCTGGGCGATTTCGTCTTCGTCTGGCTGCCAGTTGAGCAGGTCGTCAAGGTCGGATTGGGCTTTGTCCAGGTTTAAACGCGCTTGCTCGACGGCGATATCGCCATAACTGGCGCCGGTCTGGGTAGCCCCGGCATCGGTTTGCAAGGTGGCTTGTAACAACTGCAATTCGGCATTGGCCAGAGCTTGTTGGGCGGTCGTATCGTCCAGCCGGGCCAACACATCGCCAGCCTGGACTTGGCTGCCGACCTCGACTAGCAACTCGGATAACACGCCACCGCTGGGGAAGCTGAGCTGAATTTCGTCGGTCGGTATGACGGTTCCAGCGCCGGTAGCGGAGATGACGATGTTGCCCTGGCGAACGTTGGTTGTTTGAAGCTCTTGTTCCTCGGCTGTCTCTAGTCCTGGCAGGTAAGCGTTATTGTAATAGTAAAATGCCCCACTAGCGATTACCAGGAGGGTGACTATGATGACGATCCAGATGATCTTTTTATGTTTCATATCGAGTCTTCTGCCAATGAATTAACGGACCCACCTAACTCAGGTAACATCCTGACAGGCGAGGGTCCAAGCTCTGCTGTTCTTAAATCTTGGAGAAGTATAGATAGATGATTTGAAGAATATATTTGGATGTTGTTACGAAGTTGTTAAGATGGAAAAAACGAGCGCGGTCTCTCGGCCGCGCTCCAATTTGCCGGCTATGACCGGCACAGGGCTAATGGGGAATCAGCCAGTGGGAAGTGGGAAAGCGGATTGGCCTGGAAATGGGAGCGGGCCTGGACGCCGGTCTTGCCAAAAGCGTCGATGACTTCTGCCAGGAGCCTCTCGCAATAGCTGGGCTTGTTCTTCGGTGATGTCGCCTGCAGCCACAGCCTGGTCGATGAGTTGGTCGCGGGCGAATTGGAGATTTTCGCGGACGGAGCCCGGGTCGAGCCCTAGTTGCTCAACCAATTCAGGCAAGGTTTGGCCCTGGTCGCGGGCAGCTTGCAAATCATCTGTGGAGATGCCTAAAGCCAGGGCCAGCACATCGTCGGGCTCGACAGCGCGAGCCAGGGCAGCGCGGGCCAGGATCAGATCGGCTCGCTCACCAGAGATGCGCCCTTCGTCGAGAGCTTGTTGGACAGTGGTTGCCAAGGCTTCCTGGCGGGCGGCTTTAAGCTCGTCCACGGAGATGTTCAATGCATCGGCCAGGGCGGCGTCCAAGATCTCCCGTCCACGATGGATCCCTCGCTCCTGGTAGGCGCGGTTGGCTCGAGCTCTTGGATTGGGTCGTTCAGGCCGGATGGGCCGGCGGTTACCGGACAGCAATTGGCCTTGCTCCGGGGTGATCAGGCCATTGGCAACGGCCGCTTCGATGGCAGCGTCGCGCGCTTCGGCCAGGTTTTGGCGCACGGTGGCTGGATCGAGACCCAAATCGGTGACTAATTGGCGGGGGTTTTGGCCATCTTCGCGGGCGGCCTGCAGATCGGCGGCCGAAATGCCCAGCGCCTGGGCCAGGATTTCGTCCCGATCCAGGGAGGATAAAAAGGCGGCGCGGGCGCGCATCAGGGCGGCTCGTTCTTCGGATAAAAGTCCTTCGGCGACCATCTGGTCCAGGGCAACGTCGAAGGCTTCCTGGCGGGCCGCTTGCAGCTCATCAATGCTGATGCCCAAGGCCTGGGCCAGGGCTTCATCCCGGCGTTGGCGGGCCTGGAATGGCTCGTCAGTAGCGGCCGGTTGGGATTGGTCCGGCGCCTGGGTAAAGGCCAGGGTTGTCCCGGCGGCGATAAGTAGCGCAATAAGGCCGAAACTTATGCCCAAGAGTTTTTTTGTTTTGTTCATTGTGAACCTCCATGCTTTTTTGCCAGACTAGCATCAACTGAGTCCGGCAAGATGTTCATTAATCTATGCATGTAGGTTAGCAGTAAGATGTCATGAGATTGTAAAAAAACGGTATTGATTTCATTCGGGAATACGATCCGAATTTCATTCGGGAATACGATCCGAATTTCATTCGGGAATACGATCCGAATTTCATTCGGGAATACGATCCGAAATAGAAGTCGAATGGTATTGAATAAGCGATTGAACAGGAGATCGAACGGGAAACGGGATCGCCTTTTCCAGAGGTAGTCCCGTTGATTGTTTTTCCGGTGATTGTTTTTTTTGCCTTTTCCGGGAGTATCGATGCGGTTGGGCGGCCGGATGGGGGCCGTGGTAAGTAAGGGTTGACGGAGGCAGCGATTGAGCCAAATGGCTGAGCTAAATGACTTGGCAAAAGGGGTTGGGTGACAAATCTAGAGTACATGATGGCTCGCCCACTATTATAGCACATACGTTCTGTTTTGGCCGCTTGCGCCA
>JAHEJP010000139.1:8302-12127 GCA_024638855.1 Chloroflexota bacterium | reverse complement strand
CTTCCCTCATGCTCATTCCGAGAACCGATTTTGCAAATAATCTATCACCAGCCGGTCGATCATAGCGCTCTTGCCATCCCAACGTTCTTCCAAGTTCTCCTTGCCAACCAGCGAGCGCAACGCCTGGCGGGTGGTTTCATCAAACTGGCTATTCACCGGCCCATCATATTCTCCTGCACGCCGTAGGATTTCCTGTATATCACCTGCAACATCAGACAAGGGCATCAGATCATCTGGATTGACCTGGCCAAAGAAAAGGTGGTGCATCTCGACCAAATCCTGTAGCTTCTTAATTGGCTGGGGATCGTCGTCAACTCGAAGGTCTAGGTAGCGATCTGTCTTACCGCCATAGCCACCATTCTTCCGTACGACCAAAACCCCGGCTGCCTGTCTACCTCGACTATCGCCGCCTGCATCTTGCCCAGCCGCTAGCGCAGCGACGAGCCAATCCGCCAACTCACCATAACCTGTCCGCACTTCTTCAAACTTAGAAGCCATCGATTCAATTGTTCCGGGTATAAGGATATTTCCCTGGCAGGAGAATCCTTGACCGACAATATGGCCAGCCCAGTCATGACATCCTTCTCCGGTAAATGCTGCTGCCTGGCCATTCCGATCAACCACGCCTAGCTGTCGTTGATGCCGGTCGGGATCGGCTTTAGTCAGTATAACGACTGTTTCGTCGGCCGTTGTACCGCCAGACATTAAATCAAGACCGTCAGGTCCATATGCCAGATTCGCATAAGATTGTGTGGCCACGGCTCCTGCTGCTGCTCGGGCCCAAGAAACAACGGCCGCGGCTGCCATAAACTTTGATTGGACCGCAACTCCCCATTCCTCCCTGGCTGGATCATAGGCGACTATTGAAAAAGTCGATATAGGTGGCATGGTGTCCTCTCTAAAGCTAATCGATTGTTTCAAACCAAATGTTCACAAAGAAAAAGGCGCTTGTGCAAACCCCTTTCTCTGCACAAACGCCTGGGTGCTTTATTTTAAATGGATTTAGCAAGAGAATAAGCAGCGAAATAATCGTCAATATCCGATCTCAGACGCTTGCTTATCAGGTCTAAGCCGGTGGTACGGCTGAAGCCGGAAGAGTCGCCGTCTTACTGCGTTTTCTCCTCTGATTTTTAGGCGCTGTCCCAGGCAATAGCACGGCATCCAGAACCTCGTGCATGCGTTCCACGAAAACGAAATCAAGATCTTGGCGCAATTTCTTGGGAATCTCAGATAGATCGTTTTCATTCTTTTTGGGCAAGAGGAATTGGCGGATACCAACCCTACGAGCAGCCAAAGCTTTTTCTCGAATACCACCAACTGGTAAAATCCGTCCCCGCAAGGTTATCTCACCGGTCAAGCCAACGTCACGCCGGATCGGCCGTTTAGTATAGGCAGATATCAGGGCTGTGGCCATTGCCGCCCCAGCCGACGGACCATCTTTCGGAACGGCTCCTTCAGGTATGTGAATATGAATATCAGTATTTTCGAATGCCTCATCGTTTATGCCCAATTCAGAAGCGATACTGCGCGTAAAACTATGCGCCGCCTGGGCGCTTTCTTGCATGACATCGCCCATTTGACCGGTCAGAGTCAAAGAACCCTTACCCGGCATGATGGTCACTTCGATGAACAAAATATCGCCACCGGCAGCCGTCCAGGCTACCCCTGTGGCAACCCCTACCTCGTCTTCTTCTCTCATTAACTCTTGCGTTAATCGCGGCGGGCCGATGAAGTCTATCACATGTTTGGTCTTGATTCTTTTTGGATATCTTTTTTGTTCCACGACTCGCCGAGCGACTTTTCGACAGACATTGGCGATCTCGCGTTCCAGGTTCCGGACGCCAGCCTCATAAGTATATTGGCGAATGATCGTCTTTAAAGCGTCATCTTCAAATCGTATGCGAGAATCCTGAAGACCATGTTGGCTCAATTGCCTGGGAATTAGGAATTGGCGGCTTATTTCTAACTTCTCTTCTTCCAAGTATCCGGGAAACTCGATAACTTCCATCCTGTCTTGCAATGCAGGTGGAATCGTATCAAGCACATTAGATGTCGTAATGAAGAGCACGTTGGAAAGATCGTAATCCAGATCTAAATAGTGATCGACAAAAGCTTTATTCTGTTCGGGGTCTAGAACCTCCAATAGCGCCGCGGCCGGGTCACCACGAAAATCCTGGCCCAATTTATCGACTTCATCAAGCATGAAGAGTGGATTGACTGTTCCAGCGCGTCTCATGGCTTGAATGATTCTTCCGGGTAGTGCACCCACATAGGTCCGCCGGTGCCCGCGAATTTCCGCCTCGTCCCTCACGCCACCTAAGCTAATCCGGAGAAATTCTCGATTTAACGCCGTGGCGATAGATTGTCCAAGAGAAGTTTTTCCAGTTCCAGGAGGACCTACAAAACACAATATCGGCGTACGCATGGTATCCGCGGCGATACTTTTTACAGCAATATATTCCAGGATCCTGTCCTTCACCTTGTCTAGACCGAAATGTTCGGCGTCGAGAACGCTGGCGGCGTGATTGACATCTAAATTGTCATCAGATTTATCTAACCAAGGTAACTCAAGGATCCAATCCAGATATGTCCGTATGACACCAATCTCAGGGGCCATTGGAGGCATGCTGCTCAAACGAGCTAGTTCTTTGTGGACCTTAGCCTTTACTTCATCCGGCAACGCCTTTTCTTCAATAGCTTCGCGGAGCTCCAAAAGTTCTTGAGTGAAAGTATCCATCTCACCCAATTCACCCTGAATAACCCGCATCTGTTCCCGCAGGAAATGTTCTCGCTGCATCTTGTCCACTTCTTGTTGTACCTGAGAGTGGATTTGGTCTTCCATCTCTAGTACATCCAGCTCGCGGGCCAGGATGATGCTAACTTTTTGAAGTCGATTGGTCGGGTCGATCGTCTCCAAAATATCTTGTTTAGTCGCCAGAGGCAATTCCATCGCCGAGGTAATGAAATCAGCCAGCCAGCCGGGCTCATCAATATTGATCGCAAATGCATAAACCTCTTCGGGCAACTTGCGATTGAGTTCAACTACCTTTTCAAACAAGGCAACAACCGCTCTCATCAGCGCCTCGGTTGTCTCTTGCCAGTCATTAGGTTGGGGAATCGGCCGCACCCGAACGCGGATATATGGATCCCACTGCGTAAACTCTAAGATCTCCACCCGCCGTCGGCCTTGGGCTAGCACACTTGTGGTGGAATCAGGCATGCGCAGCGTGCGTCCAATTACTACTTCGGTACCCAAGCGAAAGATATCGTCCTCTGTTGGATCGAATATTTCACCATCTTCTTGCGCCGCAACAATTAAACTTTCTTCGCTAGCCAGCGCTGCCTGAATGGCAGCCAAGGAACGTTCGCGACCAACAAACAGGGGCATGACCATTTGCGGAAACAGTACAAGATCCCGCAATGGCAAAAATGGTCGTTCGATGATGCCATCCTCCAGTGTGAGCGATTCTTCTTCCTCAAACAGCTCATCCGAAAACGGCATCGACAAACCCATAAAATCCGGGTAAGGACCGAAATCAAATCGATCTTCGTCTCTCATATAATCATTTCCATCTGGTGGCAGTAGCCACTGGGCTTAGCCTATGATTGAATTAGCCCTGACTGACGGCTGGCCACTTATAGTAAGCAACGCTGATTGTAGACCTTCCCATTGATTTAGCAAATCACCAACGATGAAAATCGAGCCTGTAACGCATATCAGATCACCAGGCCCAGCCTCTTGCCAAACAGTCGTGATCGCTTCGGCAACACTTGAACGCATTCGCGGCTCAAAACCTAATTCCTTCGCCAGCCGTATGAGCTCCG
>JAHEJP010000139.1:0-8202 GCA_024638855.1 Chloroflexota bacterium | reverse complement strand
TCGTGTTTGATGATTCCCCCTTTTTCCGCCGCTATTTCTGGGAGCGTATCACCCAACAAGTAAGTATGGTCAAGGCTCAATGAAGTTATGACCGTTACCAAGGGGGTGAGCAGATTAGTCGCGTCCAGACGGCCGCCTAAGCCAACCTCCACTACGGCCATATCCACTGCCTGGTTTTTGAAATGGAGAAAGGCCATGGCAGTCACCAACTCATACCACGTGATCCCCGGCACACGATCGACAATTGACCGAAGCATATCCACAAGATCTGCAACTTGGTCTGGGCTGATCCTTCCATCACCATCATCCGGAGATAGAATCCGAATACGATCGCGAAAATCCTGCAGATGAGGTGATGTGTAGAGGCCAATGCTTAGTCCCGAAGCGCGCAAACAAGAAGCAATTATCGCGGCGACTGAGCCTTTTCCCTTGGTACCAGCAATATGAATCGATTCGAACCCTTGTTGTGGGTCGCCAACATACCTGAGCAACTGCCGCGGCCGCTCCAGGCTGATGTTTTCGGGCACGTAATTCTCGATTCTCTTATGTTCAAAATTGACCAGACCATACAGATAGTCAAGCGCGTCTTGATACCGATCTTGCATAGACGTGGATTGTAACGAATTCGAGATGGTGGGCAATGGTCGAATGAGCCTGTTTTGACAAGTGAGATACTGCTCGTTAAACTTTCACAGTTAAGTAGGCCGTCGGCCGAAATGATGGAGGTTAATAGCTTAATGGAAATCATTGTAGAAATCCATCGAGTATTGTCTAATTCGATTATCTTGTTTTTTTTGTTGCTTGGTTTGTGGGGAGTCGTCCGAGCGATCCGCAAACGAGGTGTGGAAGCAAGTTACTTGGGAGCGATGGTCATTGCCGAAGTGCTTTTTATTTTACAGGCCGTCTTGGGTGCAGTCCTCTTATTTGACGGTGCCCGGCCTGGCCGAATTGTACACTTAATCTACGGTACCTTCGCCCTTGTCGCTCTGCCAGGGCTCTTTGCCTATCTGAAAGGTGACGATTCTAACCAGGCTCAATGGTACTACGCGATTGCTATTTTATTCCTCTTCGGTGTCGCTCTCCGAGCTATCGGAACGGGCGTTTAGACTTTGTCGCCAACAATCGGGTCCCAATTTTTTAGACAACAAATCAATCAACCTGTCGATGAGACATTGGATTTTGATTAACTACTCACGCTAGCTTGATCTGATCGCCCATAAATTAGCTTAAATTGGGTAGCCATGCTTACGGAGTGTTAATAATCGCGTGCTACAATGCCTCCCGTGAAGGATAAAATCAAGGAATTCAAGGAGTAGTTAATGGCAGATACATTCAACATCATCGAGGTTCAAGAGACAACTTTCGAGCGTGATGTTATTCAGAAATCTTTTGATAAACCGGTCGTAGTCGACTTTTGGGCTGCTTGGTGTGGCCCTTGTCGAATGCTTGGCCCTATTCTAGAACGACTGGCGGCCGAGCCAAATAGCGATTTTGTTCTGGCAAAGGTTGATGTGGACGCAAACCCCGGTTTATCTATGCGGTTTGGTGTTCAGGGGATCCCGGCCGTTAAGGCTTTTCGAGATGGGCAGGTTGTTGACGAGTTCGTCGGCGCTCAACCAGAGCCAATGGTGCGCCAGTTCCTTAGTAGAATCGCTCCTAGCGAAGCGGAAAATGCCCTAGGTTCAGCCGAAGGACTATTGTCAAGCAGAAATTGGTTGGAAGCTGAAACCACATTCCGGGATTTGCTTGACCAAGATCCGGAAAACAGCGGTGCGAAAATTGGTCTAGTTAAAGCCTTAATTGGCCAAGGAAAAGGCTGCGATGCAAAATCCTACTTAGAGGATTTGGTTCAATATCCTGATACGATGGTCGAATCGGAAAAATTATTACCATTAGCTAACTATATTTGTACTGTGGCCGAAGAGATGGACGAAAATGCCGAAGTTACGGTTGTGGAGGCTCAGTACCGGCAATCAGCCCGCTTATTTAGCCAGAGCAAGATTGCACCAGCCTTGGATGGCTTGCTGGATGTCCTACGATATAACAAAAACTATCGTGATGGCCAGGCAAAGAGTGTGATGCTGGGGATTTTTGCTTTTTTAGGCGATGAAGATCCAACGACCAACGCCTACAGACGCGAAATGGCTTCCGCTATCTTCTAAATTTCCGACGCCTGAAATCTTGACAGGGCGTCCGATGGACGCCCTTTTTTTTGATCGGCCGTTGCGTTGGGATGGGCATCAATAGGATGCTTCCTATAGAAAAACTAATGAACATCCTCTTTTTGGGATCCCTTTTCCTTGTATCAGCTTAGCCTAACTTTTCTTCTGGATAAATTCCAGCCGGTTGCCAAATGGATCACCAGACTCAAAACGATCAAACCCTGGAATCGGGCTCAATTCCTTGATAAGCAGGCCATGCTTTTCCAAATGGTCACGCCAACCAATAAGATCGTTCACCAAATACGCCAAGTGTGCTTTGGTAACTCGACGATCGACATCTTTTTTAAGTTCGACGTGCACATCTTTGTCGCCCACAAGCAACCAAAACCCACCCCGGCTTTTCAGAGAATCCGGCTTCTCAATCTCCTGTAACCCCATCACCTGGCAGTAAAATCGGCGCCCCTCATTTTCAGCCTCATTCGGGATAGTTATCTGCGCGTGATGCAGGTTGACGATAGCTGGCGACCGCTTCTCCGACAACCATATCTCGAGCTCAAGCTCGTCCCGTATAGGAATCTCACCCTTGCCTGTACGGGGAATTTGAGGTTTGATTCGTCGCGACACGCGCAAGGCATCCTTGTGTAGCGCCGCCAATCTAAAACCTCGTTGTTGGTAGAATCTCAAAGCTGCAACGTTATCATTGGTAGTGATCACCCATAGTCTCTCTGACCCTGCTCTGATAGCCGTATCTTTAACGGCCGTAACCAATGCTGTACCAATCCCTAAGGCTGGTTGACTACTGTTTAGCGTCACCATTTCACATTCGGATTCTTCCAAGTTATAGGTTGCTAAACCAACTGGATCATTCTCATGTATGGCCACATAGCCGTGTAAATGAATCGCATCATGAAGGCGGCCCTTCGATACAACCTTCGTCGATCCCCAAGTCTCCTTAAGAATGGCTGTTGCCCAATCCCGGTGCGTATCAGAAAAGGGGATGAGTTGGATGGAAGCAGGTTCTTTCATTTGCCTCTATGGATGATCCAGGCATTATCCGCCGCCTCAAAGCCGATATGCGGATAATAATCCATGGCTTCCGGCGCGGCGAGTAAGAGAAGCATCACGTCGTTACCAATGGTCTTATGGATTTGCTGGACGATCTCTTCGCCAATTCCCTGTCGCTGATATTCGGCGGCTACAGCCAGGTCAGATAGATAGCAGCAAAAACTATAATCCGTCAGCGCCCGGCCAATGCCGACTAGTCGCTCGCTGTCCCAAGCCGTTAACGTAAGGTTTGCATTATCCAGCATTTGCTGGATACGATCCAAATCGTTGGCGGGCCGGCGGATACCTGAACTGATAAAGAGTTCGGCTACGGCTTCAGCCGTGACCTGATAATTCGTGCGATAAGTAACAGCCATTGTTTCGCCTCAAATTCTAATGATTATGACCTGCGTTCCATGGTACAATGCTTTAAGTCTATAATAAGAGATGGCTAATGCCGAATGCCTTTCTGGAATTACTTAAGGGGAAAATGCTGGTGATCAAAATCCGGGCAGCAAAGCCGAGTCATAAAAAGAAGGTCAAAAAACGCTTTGGATCCAGGTTTCGCTACTCGATCTTCGTGACATGGTTGTTGCTGCTTTGTGGCCTGGTAGATTCGCTTAACAACCTGGCGAACAGTTTAGGCAACTTAATTGAGAAATCCTTGAGTTTCTGACCAAGGCCTCCACGAAAACTTGCTCCTCCTGACTTCTCATATCGCCAATTAGTGACAGTTTCCGAACCCGTACTCCTCCGATGATGAATCCGTATCCAATCATATGCGCCAACTATCTTGATGTTTGCCTGCCGACGATGATAGGATAATATCTGACTTCCAGAAAGCGAATCGTACTATGACTGAATTAGTTATAAGACGGATGAAAATATTTGAGTTATTGGACTTCACCAGCTAGTTTTAGACCAGGAAGCTGACAAATAATCAGAGAATCCTCGTGAATTACCAGCGTGAATCTCAAGAGAAGGAAACGCACTTATGAATAAAACTTTGACATACGTTGTAGCCGGCTTGGGTATATTGATGATTTTGCTGTTGATAGTCGTTTTTGTGTTAGTTCTCCAAAATGTCTTGTCACCGGGCGAGGGCACAGAACCAACCCTGGTCCCATCCGCGCAGGCGTTGGCTCCGACGGTCACTCAACTGGCGGAGTTGCCACCTCCGGCTATTGACGTCCCGCCAACATTTACGCCTTTGCCAACCAGCGAAGCAACAGATACTCCAAACATACCGACGGTGGGGCCAACAGACACCCCAGCGCCAACAAACACGCTGCCTCCCCCAACTCTCACCAATACACCGGTACCGGTGGTTTTACCAACCAATACTCCAGTCCCACCTCCGCCCGTACAACCCACTAATACACCCCCACCAGCGCCACCACCGCAGGACTCACGTGGGCTTACAGCTACCAGCTTTAATATTCAGTCGAGGTCCGATTTTCGGGTCAACCAACAAGTTTGGTTCGACTTCAATATTGTCAACTCAACGGGTGGCGAAGTACCTTACAATCGATTAGGCGTATTACCAAGAAAAGGCGGCACGGACCGCTTCGACTGGTTTCAACAAAGCTACGGCGGCCCCAATGCCACCATGAAGCCACAAGGACTTAACCACGAAGATAACATCAAGCTACCAGAGGCTGGGACCTATACTTTGCGTCTGGCAATTTGCTTTGACGGCTGGGAGACCTGCAATTCTGGCGGCGGGAATTGGGTGACCTTATCTCAAGAGGTCCCAGTGACCATTAATTAAACATATCCCGATCAACCATCAACATATGTCCGGGCAATCCGTCAACGGATTCAGAACGCCTGTTAAGCAACCTTCGAGAAAAGTTTCACTCGCCGTAACAGTTGCCGGTTCATTAATCTTCTTTGCTTTAGCCTTGCAAACCGCCATCGCCAAAACGCCGACGGCCGATGAAGGTATGCATCTGCTCCGCGCCCAGGTGTTGCGCCAGACAGATGAGTTATCATTACAGGGTCAACATACACCGCTTAGTCACTGGCTAATAGGCACTTTTTTCTTCACGGAGCCAACTGTAGCGGACGTTGAGGCATTGCCTTCATGGCCGATCTTGGCGCCCGAGCATCTGGTCCAAGAATTTCTTTGGAAGAGCGAGACCAACGTTTCCCGCCTTCTACTAATCGGCCGCTTGCCTATTATATTCGCCGGGATGTTTCTGGGAGCTATGCTGGCTCATTGGGCCCGTCTAAAAAGTGGACCCTTTGGCCAGATTATCGTCACGGTGCTGTTCGCTTTTTCGCCCAATCTACTGGCCTCCACTTCCCTGGCTACAACCGATTTGGTGGCTGCGGCAACCTTCATAGCAGCATTACTCACCAGCTGGCATTTTTGGAGACGGCCAAACCTTGGTCGCTGGATTTTCGTTGCATTGGCCATCGGTTTAGCTATAAGCGCTAAATTGACAGGCTTAATCATTTTGCCGATCACTCTTTTGCTAGGCTACGTAGACCGCCAAGACCAGCCGTGGTGGCGTCCGGGATTGATGTGGTGCAGCATGCTTTTAGGGGCAGGCCTTGTTGTCTGGGCTGCCTATGGATTTGAATTAGGGACGGTCGATTCGCTACCATTGCCTGTGCCGGCAGCAACTTTTGTGAACAACTTCGTTGAGGTCCAACAGCATATCGAAAGAGGGCACTTTGCCTATTTATTTGGCCAGAGATCGAATGAAGGTTGGTGGATTTACTTTGGCGTGACTTATCTTCTAAAAACACCGGTGGTCACGCTTGTCTTGCTAATTCTGACCCTGGTTTATCTAACTCTCCACCGTAAATGGCGTCAGACAGTTTACTTCTGGTTGCCCGCTTTGATATTGTTTGCCGGCGCCTCCTATTCACGATTAAATATCGGTTACAGGCATATATTACCCATCGTCCCCTTGGTTTGGCTCCTGATTTCAGAAACGACTCCATTTTGGCGTCAACAGCGGGTGCATACGCTGCTACTTTCTTTCGTTCTGGTCATTTACGCCATCATCTCCCTGAGGCAAAGCCCTCACTTCTTAGCCTACTTCAATGAATTGATTGGCGGCTCACCAAAAGGGTATCTTTACTTGGGAGATTCCAATATCGATTGGGGTCAGGATCTTAAGTTGTTGGCGGATTTTTCCGAAGATATCCCCGGCGACAAGCTCTATGTTAGCTATTTTGGACCCAGCGATCCTGCCTATTACAGTTTAGAAGAACCCCAGTTCATAGGCGACAATGGACAGCCAGTTAGCTTTGCTCCTGGCAATCCAGCCCCTGGTCTGTACGCCATAAGCGTAAATCATCTGCAGGGCACCACAGAAATCGAGCCCAATCTCTTCGATTGGTTTCGCCGTAAGGAACCGGTCGATAATCTGGGTTATTCGATTTTAATTTTCGAAGTATCTTCTGACCAAACAGGAAACTGGATTGGCCAATGCCTTGATCCGGTCGCTCCCATTGATGAGGCTTCGGCCGAAAATCTTGTGGGCAACGAAGAAGTTAGACATATCTATTTTAATTGCCGCTCAAATTGGGTGATACCGTCAGGAGATAATTCTGGTTGGTATATCCTGCCATATGACTTTGATCCGGCCGTCATTAGCAACAGCTTGATAGAAAACCTTGAATTAGTTTACGCTGACAAACCCGATTTCAAGCTATATTATTGGGATGGATCGGCCGATATCGTCGATAAGTTGATTAGTCAATCTGGGCCAATAATAACCGCTAGTGGAAAATCAGTAGTCGCTCCGGCAGAGGTTGAAGATGTTGTTGACTTTTTGGGCGGGCTGGTCAACGAACCAATTTGGGGATCAATTTGGTTGACCAAAAAACAGGCCGAGACACCCTTTTCGGTTCTGATGCACCTATATGGCGATGGGGATGCCCCATCGGTCGCTGACGGACTCGGCTACCAAGGAATCCAGTGGCAGAACGGGGATATTTTCATCCAATATCACGACTTTGGTGTGATTCAAGGCGAATATTTGGAAACGGGTCTCTATGACTACACAACTGGAAAACGGTTGATGTTTACAGAGGCCGTTGATTCTGTCAGAGTATACAGACCGGATGATGAGTAGATCTGGCAACGAAAAGACCAACTCCCTTGGTTCTAAAGCTTTGTAAGGATTTCAGGCCCGTTTTCGGTTATGGCGACGGTATGCTCGAATTGAGCCGATAACGAACCATCGGCCGTTATCACAGTCCAGCCATCGTCGAGTAATATCCATTGGTAAGAGCCGGCGTTGATCATTGGCTCGATTGTAAAGACCATTCCAGGTACTAGTTTAGGTCCAGGATTGGAATGGCGAATATGGGATACCGATGGAACCTCGTGCAATTGGCGGCCGATCCCATGACCACCCCACTCGCGTACAACTGTCACCCCTTTTGTATCCGCATAATCTTCGATAGCTGTGCCGATGTCGTTAAGATGATTGCCAGATTGGGCAGCGGCGATTCCTAACTTTAGACATTTTTTAGTCACATCAAGCAAATTCTTGGCTTCGGCCGTAATCTCTCCAATTGCAAAGGTTACACAAGCATCGCCACACCAGCCCCGTAATCGCAAACCGATGTCGATGCCGATAATATCCCCTTCCTTCAGAATTCGACCATCGGGTATTCCATGACAAATCTCATGGTTGATTGAAGCGCAAATGACGCCGGGAAAGGGCGGATGCTCGGCCGAACTTCCCTTATACCCTTTGTAAAGAGGTTTTGCTCCTTGGCGTTTCAAATACTTCTCAACCTTTACATCCAATTCTTCCAGGGTTACCCCCGGCTTGATGCTTTCTTGAAGGATGGCGAAACACTCGGCGACCAACCTACCCGCATCACGCATCTTGGATATTTCTTTAGGTCGTTTGGTTGGAATTCTCATGAGAGGAAGATCCTGCGTTAATCGAGCTGTTTCCTGGGTGAAAGCCAATAATTAATCGATGTCATTGTACCTTTAAATGGTGGAGAACAAAAACGCCCA
>JAHEJP010000138.1 GCA_024638855.1 Chloroflexota bacterium | reverse complement strand
TTTGCCGGCAATGGTTGCTCTGTGGAGCTCCCGTCGTTATCAGGCTGTCGTTCCCTTTTGCCAGTGCGTCGGCTACCAGAAACTCGAGCTTGCGAGTTTTATTGCCTCCCAAGGCCAAACCTGTCTGATCGTCCCGTTTTATGAATATTGTCGGTCCGCCTAGATGTTGGCTCAGGCGTTCGAGTTCGTCGATAGGCGTAGGCAAATGGGCTAACTTCGTTCGAGTGGGATAGTTTAGATTCATCTGGCAAATACCATAGTTAAAGAAATATTCAACCTATATGATGATTTTAAGACTTAATGGCCATAACCTCAAAATAGTATGCGGTGCATAATTTTCATAACCAATTATAGTTGGGGTAGTTTTATCGTCAGGTCTGTACTGGACTCAGTTGAAGCTATCTTATCCAAAAACTATTTCTCGTGTTAGATAACGAAGATTCAAAAATGGAACAACCCGAGGACGTCCTGGTTAAGAGCCGGCTTCACCGCTTAATGGTTCTGTTTGATATCCCATCCGGCTGGCCAACATGGCAGGTAGCTTCGGTTGTAGCCCTCATTCTTTTATTGGTCATGGTTTGTTGGTGGGTTTTTTCGGGTGAGGCCCGTGTGGCTTTTGCTACCGTACTCATTATAGCGATATTTTTCCTTGCCGATGCTTTGTTGCTTTACTCCTTGCCTAAACGAGGCATTTCCTACGGCCCTTGGCAGGCCCAGCTGTTTGTCTTAACTATACCAAGAACATTGATTGCCCTGCTGATATCATTGATTGTCCCTTTGGCGGGAGTCGCATGGGGCTTGTTACTACTTCTCGTCGTACAGTTCATAGGTACAGCAGCTCTGATTTATGGGACGCTGATTGAACCTTTCCGCTTGAGCTCAACTTCTCTGGATATTGTCGTTGATAATCTGCCTCTTGGATCTAAACCCATTCGTTTATTGCACATAAGCGATATCCACCTGGAACGAATCACCCGCAGAGAAAAGTCGCTGCAACAATTGGCCAGCTCGACAAAACCGGATCTTATTCTGATAACAGGGGATTTTCTGAACTTGTCATTCGTTCATGATCCAGAAGCACACAGACAAGTCATTGATCTTTTGAGTGATTTTTCGGCGCCCTATGGTGTATACGCCTCATTGGGTAGCCCCACAGTGGACGAGCGAGAATTTGTACCGGATTTCTTTAATGATTTACCCATACAGTTATTGGTTGACGAGTGGGTTGAGTTGGAGCTTGGTGAAGATCGTTACCTGGTCCTCTTGGGTGTTGATTGTAGCCATCACCTACCAACTGATCGTGATCGGCTGGAGCGCGTAATCGCAGATGCGCCGAATACGGTCCCGAGAGTGTTGCTATACCATGCACCGGATCTCATGCCTGAGGCGGCCGATCATGGCATCGACCTTTATCTCTGTGGTCACACGCATGGCGGGCAGGTTCGATTGCCGATTTTCGGAGCCATTTTGACCAGTTCCCAATATGGTAAGAAATATGAAATGGGTCTTTATACCATCGGCCGGACTCACATGTATGTCAGCAGGGGAGTAGGGCTAGAGGGTTTAAGTGCCCCGCGAATACGTTTCCTGGCGCCGCCAGAAATCACTCTGATCACACTTCATTCTAAAGGGAATTCGCCATAAACAATCTGCAAATCAGCGCAACTTGGCGGGCTAATATTCCGTATATATAAGTGAAGGCGTCCCGATTGGGATCACAAGTGGCCCAGCCCGGCGCGCTAAACTGAATGTTAATTTGGTGGAAAAAAATAGAGAGGATATAAAAATGTCAGCAACTGTTGCTGTAAAGAATGTACGACAACCGGTTAATCAAATACCATTTGTTCTGCGGGTTCTTTGGTTTTTTATACTTGGTTGGGAATTGACCGGGATCTGGATATTAGCAGCCTGGTTCTTAAACTTGACTATCATAGGCTTGCCTTTGGGCTTATGGATGATCAATCGCGTGCCCCAGGTACTAACTCTTAAAGCCCGGCGTGGGGCCTGGGAATTAGATTTGTCTACGGGTAGGTCACGTTATGTAGGCAGATCCCAGCCCTCATGGATCATCCGAGGCCTCTATTTCCTGGTGATTGGCTGGTGGTTCAGCCTTTTGTGGGCGGGTCTGGCCTGGCTACTTTGCCTGACCATCATTGGTTTACCTATAGGTGTCCTGATGCTCAATGCACTGCCGACGGTGACGACGCTGCAACGAAATTAACAAGTTGCAGAACATCAATCATAAGGATGCCCTTGCCAATCATTTGGCAGGGGCTTTATTTTTGGAATAGGAATTGTGAGTCACCCAATTCTCGTTTTCTTAGAAAAATGATCTTATAGATTCGTTGTACTTAGATATGAAACGGTTCTACAAAAGGAAAATATATTACGAATGGACCGTCGCATGTTTAGACCGAAGATCGATAGCAGGTCAAGCAAGCGCAGCCCAGACTTCCAGTTTCGTCTTAACTCGCCGGATAACCTCGTTGGTAAACTCATCAGTTTTGGCCGTGCCATTCAGGTCTGCGGTTCGAACGCCATCATATACAGCTTCCAACGTGCTTTCGTAAATTGCCCTGCTAAGGCGATCGGATTTTTCATCGCCCACATGTGTAAGCAGGCCGGCGGATGCTAGGATCATTGCCATCGGATTGGCCACGTTTTTACCCGCCAATGTCGGCGCGGTTCCATGAGGTGCTTCGGCCATAACACAGGAGACCTGGCCCTGCTTGTCGAGGGAAATGACCATTGACTCGGACCCGGCAATGGAGCCAAACATCTGCAGCACCATATCCGATAATAAATCGCCGTCGCGATTAAGACTGGGGATCACGAGGGGATCACCAGTGGTGGATAAAAGCAATGCAAATGTAGCATCGATGAGTTGGGGCTCATAACGAACGTCTGGATAGCGATTAGCGGCCGCATCTAGTTCTTCTTTGAACATGCCTTCGTAAATCGGACTGACGGTGAATTTTGGCCCGCCAAAAACTGTTGCTCTGGCATACCGGGCATGTTGGAAAGCATACTCTGCTACCGCGCGACAGACAGAACGCGTGATTTTTTCAGTCCGGTAAGCGGCTTCATCTAAAGAACCATCCGGACCATCACGCCACTCTTCAGCTCCGTAGGCGCCTTCTACAGCCATGCGAACCACGCTAATAGGAGCATAAACGCCTGCAATTGGCCGAACGCCTGGAATCCGACGTCCCGTGCGAAGTATCACCTGGGCCTGGATCTCTTCGCGCAAAATCCGGTTGGGACTGCCGACATCGCCTGAAGATTCTGGTGTTATGGTTGCTGCTTTCAGACCTAAGCCGTGCTCGCGCATAGCTGTCGCGGCATCACTTACCACTTGATTGCTCGTCGCGCGCCTATTAGGCAAGCTTAGGTCGTAGCGTACGAAAGTTAGGTCTAACCCAGTGACGGCCGGATCAATCACGCGTAAAGCTTGTTCAAGCAACTCCTGACCCGTCTGATCACCTTCTAAAACAACAACTGTCCTACTCACTTTATCCTCCCGCCAAATCGCTCAATCAGATAATCGGATAGTGTCAATTTGAAACATTATGTCAACTAAAATATGTCCTATTATTACTAATTACCTGCCCAGTCAACACCGTGATCTTTTTTGGCAAAATTAGCCAATTAGTCACTTTTTGTAGGTCGTGAGCCACTGCTGTTGGTGGAAACATCCTGCGCGGTCAGGCGTTGTTTCTAGAGCGTAAAAAGTTTAGATACTTGGGAATCAAAGTCAGTAGGGTCCAATACCAGAAGGGACGCGTTGGAAAATCCCAAGCACCGATGTGGCGTACGACCTGACCGTTAAACCCCTTCTTAAAGCGCCATACGCCCCAAAGTGAGTCCGATTCAATAAAATTATCGGGCGCCCCCCAAAAATCATATATTTCGCTGCCTTGAGCTTTTGCCCAACGGATCGCTTCCCATTGAAGCAGATGGTTGGGCATTCGTTTTCGTTCCTGGTTATTGGAAGCACCGTACATGTAAATCGCCCGGTTGCCATAACTCACGATGATAACGGCCGCTAACGGGCGTCCCTCGTACTCGGCGATGAAAGGTTGGGCCATCGCACCTTTGTACAAGGTGTTCCAGGCATCGAGGTAATATGCTACAGGCCGGACAGCAAAGCCATCTCTGGAGGCTGTCTCAGCGTATAATCTAGCAATTAGATCAAAGTCGTCAGGACCTCCAAGACGGATTTTAATGCCTTTGCGCGCGGCCAAGCGGATATTGTAGCGCGTCTTTTGCTTCATTGATGCCAATAACTCATCCTCAGATCGCTGGAGATTAAGTTCAACGGTATTGCGAAACTGCACCTGGTCATTTGAAAAGCGCCAGCCTCGCCCCTGTAATTCACTTAGAACCTTGGATCCGATAGGTGAAGGTCGCTCCTCTTCGATTCCCCAACCCCTGGCAACATCGGGGTCGATCTTGATAAATGCCGCCCGCTGTCGCCGTGAAAATTGCTCCAATTGGGCCAGGACTACACGGCGTAATGCCGGATCATTGTAATTTAGGATTGGCCCTTTTGGAACATAAAGAATGGAGATTGAGCTCCTTGGTATTTTCCTCTTGAGGATCATAGCCGCCGCCAGAGGCGGACTGTTCTCAATATCATGGTGGATATGCAAGGCCAAAGGGATCGTCGACCAATCCCACCTAGATTTGAAGTTGCCCCATTGCCAACTCTGCAATGGATGGGGGTTGGGTAAGCAGGCCAGCGTTTTGTCCCAGGCCGCTTGAGTTGGAACAGGTTGGAAAGCAGATCGACGATACCCCTCAAGTTCATCCATCAGTTGAACTGCCCGTGATGGCTCTTCTGTCATGAACCACGGCTGCGCTGCCACTGGTAGAGACGATATACCGTCTTGTTATAAATCCTATCGGCCGTGCCTACCGTCCGTCGTAGTTGACCGCCAAAGCCTCGTTTGAAGCGATAAACGCCCCAGAGCCCTTCATGCCGATCCATGAACTCCGCTTCTAATTGTTCCTCAGGATAATCCGGTACTCCCCACAAATCATACTCTGAACATCCGTGGGCTTTAGCCCATTGTATACCTGCCCACTGGAGGGCATAGTTGGGCATTCTTTTACGCTCTTCATCGCCCGAGGCGCCGTAAAGATAGGCTGCCTTCTTGCCCCAGCGAAAGACCATGATGGCCGATAATGGCTGGTCTTCGTACTCGGCTATCAACAATGCAACATTGTCAGGCTGGAAAAGCTCGTATGCTGTCTGGTAATACCGGGGTTCATGGACGCCAAACGCGTTGCGCTGACCGGTTATCTGGATCATATTGTTGAAGATGGCGATGTCAGGCAACGAACCTTCACGAACTGTCACGCCTTTTTTAGCTGCCAGACGAATGTTGTATCGCGTTTTTTGTTTCATGGCGGCCATAATATCTTCTTCCGCGGCTTGCAGGTTGATGATTATAGTTTGAGGTGGTTGAATGGTATCACTATTGGGTTGGCAATTGTGTCGCCGGCAAAGGTCGTTCCAATGATCCAGGCTGATCTCATTTTGCCATAGTAGAGGTTCTATTTTTACCATGCCAGCCCGCTGCTCATAGATCGCAAAGTCAAGTTGGTTAAAAAATATTTCCATTTGCTCTTCGTTATCCCAATCCACTAGAGGGCCGTGAGGAATATAAGCAATGCGGATGAATCCAAGAGCGGCCGAGCGGAAAAGTACTTGCGCACCGGCAACCAACTTGCCATCGTGTTTTAACCATACACGGTGAGAACGCCAGCCAAAACGGCTCTTCAGCCGGGCCCAACTGTTCGTCTGTAACAAGCTGCCGTGTGGATGTTGGGCCACAAAAGCATCCCATTCAGCATCTTCTTCGCTGTATGGTTCTTCTTCTAATTCGAGGAATCGGTCAAACATACCGGCGAGATTATACCCGAATCAGCTGCGAGTTGAAGCTTTCTTATCTACCTCGTCCACAGTGTTAGTGTTACAATTCGTTAATGGGTCAGGTAGATCAACTTTTTCACTTACAGCAGATAGACGACGAAATTCGAGCTGGCAAAAAGCGATTGGCCCGGATCGTACGCCTTCAAGCTGACGATCAGGAACTGCTTGCAGCGCGAGAACGGGCCACAGCAGCTGAGAACGAACTTCAGAAACTTAGAGTCAGTCAGAATGAGTTAAATTTAGAATTGAGGGGATTGAATTCAAAGGTAAAAAATTCTGAACGGCGACTCTATTCGGGCGTAGTAAAAAATCCTAAGGAATTATCCGATCTGCAACATGAAATTGAATCCCTTACCAGGCGTCGAGGCGTCTTGGAAGACGAAATATTGGAAATCATGATTTTAGCCGAGGAAGCTGGGGAAGAAGATAAAGTAGCTACAGATTCATTGCTGAGAATGGAAGCAGAACGGGAACAAGAATTACAGGAACTGGAAAGTGAAAAAACATCATTGATCCAGCGCATCAACGATTTGAATAATGAGCGCAAACAGCTGATCGCTCTAATCTCGCCAGAGTCGATGAACGCTTATGAAGGAACGATAAGCCGCGTGGGCTCAACCGCGGTGGTGGTTTTGAAAGGTGTACGTTGTGGGGGTTGCCAAGTGGGTGTTCCGGCCAATCTGGTGAAGGCAGCCGATGAGGGACAATTGGTTCATTGTGATAGCTGTGGACGAATCCTGACTCCGATGTGATTCTGCGCCTCAGTAGATTCAGAACATCGCTAGATGTTGACATCGATCGAGGTAATAGAGCCGGCAAAATTCTAGTCCAGTTCATGTGCATGAAAATCAAGTAAACGTGTAAGATTTTTACTTGTTGTTGCGTCCTCATTGATGATACACTAGCAATCGCTGTAGGTGAGGCGTTGTTCGGTCAGACACCGGTTACCGGTCAATATTTCATGAATTCGATATCGCAATTATGGTTTACACAGATTTCGCAAATATTCAGGCCAGGAAGGTGTAGGTAGAATGATTCGAGTTATTCGCGCTAGTCTTGTGGCTTTGTTGGCTATCGGAAGTCTAATGATTTTGACTCATCCGGCCGATGCAGGTCGCTGTTTTTTATATTCCGACGAAATCGGCATAGTCTGTGATGGGAGAGTGGACCCAGACCCAGGCCAATTTGAAGAGCCAGACAATATCGATGGTGGAATACTTGAGTACGCATCTTACGCTTATATGGACGATAATATTAACATTTATCCTGAACCAAGTTTAAGTGCACCTCCACTTTACAACGTTGGTAATGGATTTCTCTATATAACCATACAAGGAGTGATTGAGGCGAACGGGCACAAATGGTACGTCATCAACCCAGGTGAGTATGCTCTTGCTGAAGGAATTCGCCCGATTGAAACGCCCGAGTTTACAGGAGTTGAAGTCACCGTTCAGCCCAAGCGGCCGTTCGGTTGGGTGGTTCAAGAAGTCCAACCAAGCAATTTGCCTAATGGCGAACCCAATCCCGAATTCACCAAATTAGAACGCTTCTCATTTTTCCAAGTATTTGATGCAGTCAAAGGCGAGGATGATTGGATTTGGTATCAAATAGGTGGCGATCGATGGATCAAACAAACACATGTTAGTTTGGTAGATGTTCATGAGCCACCAGAGGAAGTTGGCCCAGATGAATTCTGGGTAGAGATCGATTTGTACGAACAGACATTCGCCGCTTACGAGGGAGAACGCATGGTTTATGCCAGCCTCGTTTCGAGTGGACTCAATCGATGGCCGACTTATGAAGGTCTTTTCCAGGTTTGGGATCGTTTTCTGCAGACGAAGATGTCAGGCGCAGAAGGTAAAATCGACTATTACTTTGTCGAAGATGTGCCCTATACCATGTACTTCGATCGACAGAATGAAATCGCGCTTCATGGCGCTTATTGGCACGATCGTTATGGGTATAAACATAGTCACGGATGTGTCAACATGCCGCCAAGGGATGCCGAATGGATCTATTATTGGTCAGACGATGCACCCAATGATTTATGGGTTTGGGTGCATACCTCCGAACCTGACAGTTACTTTCAGAGATTTGTCACTGATGGCGATTTAGGCGGCGATGGCGCTTCCTGAGCAGAATGATTCACCCATAAGGCGGGGCCATCATTTACCAAGCCCGTTTTTTTTGCACCTGGGCTACATATCCCAGGTAGCATCCCCATAAAAAGCCCCGTGATCCTTGTCAACAAAGGCCTCAATAGCAGCTCGTAGCTGTCCTAATACAAGAGAGGGGCCATGTCCCGGGTAACAAGTCACATCATCGGACCAGTTCAGGACTACTTCTCGTAGTGTTTCTATTGTCGTCTCAAAACCGGCCGCCGACCATGTCTTGCCTGGACCACCTTTGAAGATGGTATCGCCAACGATGATACGGTTATCATCGTCAAGAAGATAACAAATCTGATCGTCGATATGACCTGGTGTATATTGGACAGATAGTCGAAATTGGCCAACGCGGACCGAATCCCCGGTTGCTAGATGGCGGTCCACATCTAAATCGAGCCCATTGAAGTGGGGACCAGCATGGGCCAGAAGCGGTACGTCGAGGCGCTGGCGCATCTCTGCCAACGCGCCAATATGATCGGGGTGAGTGTGCGTAAGCAGGATAGCTAGCGGCTTGGAGTTTCCTAACATCGTTTGCAGTTTGTCTGGATCAGCGCCTGGATCGATCAAAACGCTTTCGGCCGTTATTGGACAAACGAGGGCAAAGGTATTCATCGGCCATGGACCAACCTCTTGCTGGCGAAGTTCTAGTCTGATCTTGTCTCCGTACATCGTAGATTCTCCAATAAATAGTGGTCAACCGGATCGAATAACCAAGGGACGAGTCAGTAGATTAATCAGCGCCCGATACCGACGCTACCACCGAAGGCGGCCGACATCTCCTCGTATATCGCGGCGATGCTGGCTTCATCACCCAAGAAGAAGTTGCCGTTGGCTCCGAAGGCTAGTTCTGACAAGATTTCCTGATCAGCATCATCACCGTAGGCAATTGTAAAGACCGTCGTGTCATTTGCTGCCGCCATATCGATTAATCCCTGATTAAAGTCAAAACGGTAACTGTAAGTGTCCTGACCGTCGGTTAATACGACCAAAGCATTGGTTGTGTCAGGCGCTGATGTTCCATCCAGAATTGCGGATCCGTATCCAATCGCATCGTATAGAGCAGTATCACCTCGGGCTTCTAGCTGATTGATCGCCCTAATAATCTCATTGCGGGCTGGGCCTACTTGTTGATTGTCGACGATAAGGGGTAGCTCGTGGGAAAAAGCGACGATCGTAATGAAATCATCATCGCCCATTTGCTCGACGAATTGAACGGCCGCCTGGCGCATGTTGTCTATTTTCTGACCTTCCATACTGCCCGAAACATCGAGCAACATGACCAAATTGACATCTTTGCGGGCTGATTGCCACAAATCTTGAACCGCATAAATTGTTTCCACGCTGGGTTGGGTGAAGATGATTTGTGGTTCGTTTAGATCAACGCCATGCGCCTCATCCAATGGTGCGCTGACGACTACATCTTCATTAACGGGTCGTAGGCCATATATTACGGCTAGTTCCTGGGATTCCTGGCTGAGTAAAAAATCGCGGAAGATCGAAGCGGCTTCCTGGCTCTCATCATTAGCCAGGCTATCCAGACAAGCAGGGTGGGTGGCCAAAAAAGTGCCCTCCAAAGGATAGATGGGTACGATATCCGTCCCGCCATTGGCGATAACGTCACTTTCGTACATGACACCTGCGCCAAGGAATTGGGGACCGCGTTCGGCCATTGTCTGGCCCAGGGAAGCTGTGCCTGAGCTAAACCAGGAGACGGCCGCTTCAAAGGCGCTTACAGAAGCCTGAACGATGGGCTGTTCAATATCTTCAACAGTGACAGGGGCTGTCTTAGACTCGGCTGATTGAACGAGGGAAAGTAGTGTGCTGCTGCCACTATCTGATAGGCCAGGGTGGGTGTGGCCTAATCGAAGGGAGTCCCCATAACCTCCACCACTATAATAATTCCAGGCTGCTGGATCGGCCGCCAGGCTGCCTATGTCTAACCAACCAAGAGGAAGACCTGGCCATCCCAATGATTCTGCCACCGGCCGCCATAAAGCAATGACTAAAGGACTTGAAGCAACGCTGATGCAATCCCTGGTGTAACTAGAATTTCCCTGGTCTGCCAAAACTTGAGTCCAGACCTCTTCTGCCGGTATCCAGAGCATTGGCGAAACAACGCCGCCAGCGATATCACTAACCGCCTCACCGGAATCACTCGTCAATAAGTTGACATAAACAGGTTTTCCTTCGCTTGTTTCAACTCTGGATTCATTAAATTGGGCGATGGTTTCTGTTAACCAGCCTTCGAGGCTCGTATTGGCTAAAACATCAATCACAGCCGCGTTTCTAGGTGGACCATCACTGTTACCTAGTCCGCAAGCGAGTGCAGTCAGAGCCAACAGCATAACCAACAAAAGTATGCTCCGAAAAGCTTTATTACCCATCGTTGTTTCCTTACAGGTGTTGGAACGTTACAGATAGCGGTTATCGTCCGACAGTTATGAGCGTCAGCTCGACGAAGCGGTCTTGAGCCTGTATTTGAGGATCATCACTATTTTGGTGATCTTCAGGAGGCAAAGTTGCTTCGACAATGAATCGGGCGGGATCGATATCCTGAGAAACCAGGTAATCGACAATTGACTGTGCGCGACCTTCGGCTACTTCCAGGATGTCCGCCTCCGTGTAGGGCGGGTCGTTGACCGGCCAAGCTGATGAGCCACGAACCTGAAGGAAAAGCCCGACGCTCTGCGATAAAGTTGGAATGACGCAATCGTCAAGTCTGCGCCTGGAGTTCAATGTTAGCTCTGTGGACTCTGGCAAGAATTGAAATGTACGGCAAGGCAGGACGACCAACGTTTGGGCATCTTCCGCGCTGATGCCGCTGACGTCGATCTGGGATGAGATAGAGAAGGTGTCGTTTACTGGCTTGCCGTTTGGCTGCAAGCTCGGTTGGTCCGCCGCACGTAAGACAAAGCTGGAATTGACCAGCCCCTCGACATCGTCGTCGGCCGTATCGACATTCGAGGCTGCCCAGACGCGCCGGGCGGTTTCAAGCCGATTGATGATTGGTCTGGTGTCCCGCATCACAAACGCATTATCTCCCAAATCAGCTTGGGCGACGTTTTCAAGCCAGGCCCTGAAATCATCAGCGGCCGTTTCCGGATAAACAAAGCTCCAATCATTATGGCCCCATTCGGCTATTTGCTGGGAGGCAAGATCAAAACCTTCGACCTGGTCTTTAAGCGTATCGAACCAGGCGTTGTGGAAATTTTGCACGAGGTCGGGATCTTCGCTAATTGATTGTCGAGAAGATACGATGACATCCATGACGATACGAAGCTGATTGGAGCTGAGCAACGGTAAGCCTCCACTCAGTTCAGCATCATAGATATCCGGTTCCCAACCCGATACAACATCCGCCTGTCCATTGTTAAAGGCTTCGACAGCATCGGCGACACTATCTTGGGGAACCAAGGTTACGTCGGTACTTGGGATGAGCTGGGCGATGTTCAAAGCATAATATACGAAATACTCGCCCACGCTGCCTCGAGAAAAGGCGATACGTTGGTCACTCAGATCATTGATTGTGCTGATATCCCTGGCCCACAATTGATCGGCTCCAGCGCTTTCGTCGACGATGGCCGTGATGATGCCGGGGCTGGATAGGGCGACCGAATCAAGCGTCGTCAGCAGGCAATCCCATATTCCTGCGTCTAACAAGGCAGTCCGCTGCTCTTCCGAGACATCGTAGTCAGGATTATCGTCCAGGAAAAAGGGAACAATTCCCAGGTGAAATCCGTGTTCAATATCTTTTCCGGACATCTGCATTTGCTGCAATGTGAAGTAACTACCGAAGGTGTCAGCCCCGCAGACATAGCTTGGCAATCCATCCTCCGCGCTGTAGTTTGGGCCGAAAATGGCATCGGGAGAAACTAGGTCAACAGATGGGGTTGGTTTATCAGTTGCGGGAGTATTTGCTTCTGCGACCACATCGGTAGCCACTTCTTCAGCGCCATTTCCCAACTGGCTGCTGAGAAATCCGAATGTGACCACTGAGCAGACGACCAATACCGCCACACCGACTATC
>JAHEJP010000503.1 GCA_024638855.1 Chloroflexota bacterium | reverse complement strand
CTGGATCTTGCTTCACCAAATGTAAGGCCGTCGAAGAACCAGCTGGACCAGAGCCGACGATCAAGACGTCAACTTGCTCAACTTGCTTCATAACTATCTTTTGTATTCGTTTGTGATTTCAGGGTTTGCGGATCGATATCTAAAAGGTTTCATGAACCCGTGACACACTTCACTTCATTAGTGTCATGGGCTGAATTATAACAGGTTCAAGCGGAATCGCATTACGGGTGCTTACGTCGGGGATATCTTGCAGGGGTTCCAATTTGCCGACGCCGTCGATTGCCTGGCTACGAAATTCGTAGGTTTTTTGGATATTCGGCGGTCTGAATGTGGCGTTCGTCCCGTTGTAATTGGTTAACAGCCTGATCCAAGAGCCACCTTCTTCTCGGTAATCGATGTGATAGGCGGCTACGCCAGAGCCCGTATCATTCCCTGACCAGGCCAGCACATAACTATCGTCGGTCATCATCTTAAAGATATTGTAAATATACGAGGAGGGAGGCTCAGTATCGATTCCGAAATAAGTTACTGGTGAATAGATTTCACTTCCCTGAGTCGTTGATATTTTCACTCGCCAAAAGAGACGGCCGTAATCTTGGTTAAACGTTTGAGCGTGACTGGTGACCTCACCGGTAAATTCCTGATTGACGATAATGTTCTTGAAGCTCGAATCAGTGGCTACTTGCAACCTGGTTTTGTTTACTATA
Source organism: Chloroflexota bacterium (assembly GCA_024638855.1). GTDB lineage: Bacteria > Chloroflexota > Anaerolineae > Promineifilales > Promineifilaceae > UBA11865. The sequence goes on along the minus strand of JAHEJP010000503.1, from coordinate 2,550 downwards.
CTTCCGTTCGTTATGGACCACTTGAAATTAACATTTCTTTGCTGAGACCAGCTATTCTGAGCGGGTTCATTATTGACAACCGTTGGTGTTGGTAATGAGCTCGATGGTCTGAAGCGGATAGCATCAAACCAGACACCTAAACCGGAGTCAGTACTGGTAAGATCAGTCAAACGAATTTTTCCACTATTGCCGGAGTTGAAATAGAAAGTGCCCAGGTTCATCCAGGTACCGACGTTGGCCTGGTGATTAACTGTTACATCGCTCACGCCGTTGGCATGCGTGACCTGATATTTAGCCCCGGCCGTTTCACCACGTCCGGTTACACAGTATGGCGCATAGACTTCTACCTGATAATGATCGCTGACTGGTAGATTTGGCCGCCACTCGCCCCAGTTGCTGCTATTCGCTGGATTGGTTGTCGACCATGTGTAATAGGAGTGGCCATTGAAGCCGCAATTCTTGGGCGGAACATACCAAAATTCGGAAGCATTCTTGGAGAAGGCGTTGCTCAATTCGTCCACATAGATATGGGGGGAGACAAAACCGATTTTTCGCGAAATCTCGTCTCGCAACCAGGGTATGATGGTATGGGCTTGCGTACCCGGACATTCGGTGGTGCCATAAACGTCACGATGACCCATGAGGTGAGGTAGACCCCAAGTCAGATTGGGCAAGCGACTAGCATCGTAAACATTGATATTCTTTTGGTCGGCTTTCCAGGCGAAGAGTTCGGCGGCCGCATTTTTCATCGCTTGCGGCGGCGCAATTCCAGGCGGGTTGTAATCTGGCGTCGTAAAGGTGCCGATGAAGGACAAGGCCATACTTCCGGCATTCGCTCCGGCCGCGTGAGTGCCCACCACGTCATCCCCACCCAGATGACCTTCATAAAGGACACCGTTCATATCTACCAGGTAGTTATAACCAATATCGCCCCAATCCCGAGAAAATGTATGGAAGTGCCAGATAGCCCGGACTGTGGCTGCCCAATTGCTGCTACTATTACTGGACACAGTGTGATGAACGATCAGGTGCGTGACCGAACGATATTCGAGCCCTGAACCATAGTTGCAGGCCGGATCGGTACACCAGACAGAGCGACTGACCACCTGTGGTTTTGGGTAGCCAGATTCTGATGATTCTGGCTGGGCCTGTTCTAGCCGGGCCTGCTCGGCCTGTAATTCTTCGGCCGTAGGACCAGCAGTAGAATCGATCATCGTCAGCCGAAGTTCTTCCAACTCGGCTGCTGGTCCATCTTGATAACGCGTGAAACTTATCTCAAACTGGATTTTTTGATGGGTCCCATCGGCTTCTGGAACGACGATCATCTGGCCGACGATGTCTTCATCTTCTGGCAGCATCCAGTCGTGATTTTCCACGACGAGGAACCAATCGCTCCACTCATTATCAATGGTTGCTGTTCGTAAGCGGATGGCCATACTGGCCGAGTCAGGCACTTCTGCCAGCCATTGGGGGACAATGGCGTTGAAAGGTTGGGCAGAATTTATAACCGGGGAGGTATATTGTCCGACCGTTTCTGTAACAGCTAAGGTCAAACCGCGCTGGTTGGCCATAGTGCCTGAATGGGTTCCGGTTTCAAAGTCGGTACCATTCAATACCAGGTCGGTCGACTCCGCCATTTCACTGCTTTCTATGGAAATAGTATCATTCGGCGTCCTGGTAGCCATGAACAAAACCAAGAGCGCTAACAATGTGAGAAGTTTCAAGATCATCGCCAGACCCTAAATGTGCCTGCCTCTTGGCAACGAATTATACAATTGAAGATACAACAATTAAAAAAGGCCGAAGGTGATTCTCTACAAACACCTATATTTTGCCGTGAAGAAAGCGTTAAGACCATAGGATATCAGTAACCGGCCGTTATGTCTACTTTATTAGGCAAAGGCTCTCCTCCAGCTGCGGCGTTTAATAGAGTAGCCAGGTGTTGCATCCTTAAAACATTGGATTCCATCGTTGCCCCACCCCGGTGTGGGCTCAGCACCACATTGTCTAATTCGTGAAACGGTTGGTTTGCCGGAAATGTCTCCGCGCGACTTTCTTCATCCGCCGGGTAATTGTACCAGACATCTAAACCGGCCGAGTGTAAATGGCCATCCCGTAAAGCCAGAAAAAGGGCCTCTTCATCGACGATAGGACCCCGGCCGACATTGACCAACACAGCGCCCTGGGGAAGCAACTTCAACTCCCGCTCGCCTATCAAGCCATCAGTTTCGGGTGTATGCGGCAACGTGATAAGTAGCGCATGTGTCCGCGGCAGCAGCCGGTTTAAGGCGGATGCTGGCTGGATCTCTTCCGCCAGGTCGTCAGCCGGATCTTCCACTGTTCGCTTGATTGCCAGCACCTTCATTCCAAGCTGCCGGCACATGCCGGCAACCTCACGGCCGATTGCACCATAACCCACGATTAGGGCCGTTTTGTTCCTCAACAACAGGGCCTGACTCGGCCGGTATCGGGGCCGCCAATCACCTCGCCGCAAGGCTTGATCTAAAGGCACGATGTGTTTCGCCGCTGCCAACAATAAGGCTAGGACCG
>JAHEJP010000502.1 GCA_024638855.1 Chloroflexota bacterium | reverse complement strand
AAGATCGAGGAAGGCCGCACCAAGGTAGCCGAGGTCTCCAAAAAATGGTTCCGGGTGCGCGACAGCTACGGGGTAGAGATCGCTCCAGGACAAAACGACATTCTCATTCTGGCCGCTACCGTTGCCATTGACATGATGCGCTAAGATTTTCGGCCTCAGACAGAAATCACCCCTCAACAGAGATAAAAGGAGCAAAGCAAATGCCATCCGACAGAGATATTCCCAGCATCTATGCCCATGGCATTAGTGCGCCTCCGGGAATAGCTGGTTATGTGCAGCAACTAGCCAATCTGGATTCCGCCACGCCGGAATTCGAAGGCATGGCCGCTGCAAGCCTGGTGTGATACTTGTCAGATTAATGATCACAGATTCAGTTAATCAATACGTTTGAGAAGGAATAGAGTTATGTGATGTTTATTCACAACCCTGGTTTTACTGGGACCGCGTATAGCAGGTGTATTCTGGTGGCTAATTAGCCCGGCTCGTTGGGTAGGTGCCTTGGGTGCTTTCGACAGCGCCATCTGGCCCATCCTGGGTCTCGTCTTCCTGCCGTGGACAACACTCATGTATGTGATCGTTGCTCCAGGTGGGGTGGTTGGTTTTGACTGGCTGTGGCTGGGCCTCATGGTCATTGGCGATATTGGTAGTTACGTTGGCGGCGGCTACGGAAACCGCGACCGCATACCAGTTTAGTACCAGTTTCTTGATTGTAGGGAGGAACTTGCGTGATCGCAGCATGAGCATCGGCCGTGGCATTTAGAATCGAGTTTTGGGGAAGAACGGCAGATTGACCTTTCCACCTGTACATGAAAATTTGGGCAGCAGGTTCGCTCAATAATCAATGCAGGGTTCCTATCTGCTTCGGCCGATTGCCATATACAAGCTCAGTTGAGTAAAAAAGATGTCAGATTTGTTTGTGCTAGCTTTCAAAACAGAAACGGGCGCCAGCGAGATGCTCGACACCATATAAGAGGGGTCGTCGAGGGTGGTAGTACGATGATCTCAGTCATGGGACGTTACGCAGGAGAGTTGCGAGACAATGGCGGAAAGTTGATGCTCTCTGGAGTCGGCCAGAATTTGCTGGATCAATTGCGCCGAACCGAGACGACGAAATCCGTTCCCGAGGACAATATCTTCATGGCCACCGATACCTTGGGTGAATCCACGAGAAACGCATTGTCGGTCGCTCATGCATGGCTGGCTGAAACTTCCCTGCACATGAAAACCAATGGACTCATAGCGCCACCGCCAGATCTAAACGAAAGCCCTGATGGTTGATTGATGCCAGACTCAAAATGTAACAAGGAAAAGGGACCATATGACAACTCTACGAGAAGATTCATCCCCGATACTTCAATTCCTACTTGGGGCAGGAGGCCTTGTCCTATTGATTGCCGGTATGCGGGCGGCGGCCGACATCATCAACCCGTTCCTCCTGGCTCTGATCTTTGCCTTCACCTTTGGCCCAGCGCTCGGTTGGCTGCAGAAAAAAGGATTGCCTGCCGGGTTGGCGTTGTTGTTGACGATTCTTCTGATATTCGGCGGCGGTATTCTACTATTACTCTTTCTTGGTACTGCTGTCAGCGAGCTGGTTGAGGCGCTTCCCTCCTATCAAACAAGTGCACAGGAACAAAGCGCCGACCTCCAGGCATCACTAGCCGACCGCGGCATTAATGCCGAATCCGTGATTGGATTATTCGATCCGGAGAAAATCTTTGAGTTGCTTGGCAACATTCTGGCGGAAGTCATTAGCGCTGGTGCTGCAACTATCTTTATGCTGTTTATCTTGGCCTTCATGTTGTTCGAGACTCTCGGTATTTCGAAAAAACTCAGTGGGCCGAAGATATCGGAACACCAATTCATTAAGCGGTTTACCGCTTTTGGAGCCGACATTCGGCAATACGTCCTGGTGCTCACCTGGATCAATTTCCTCGTTGGCGTAGGCGATGCCGTCTTTCTCTTTATCCTCGGTGTCGACTTTCCTGTTCTTTGGGGTCTTCTAGCCTGGTTCATGGGCTATATACCCAGCGTCGGTTTCTGGTTGGCTCTGATTCCTCCCTTTCTATTAGCCTATGCCGAGTCAGGAATTGGCACTGCGCTACTTGTATTGGTTGGTTACGTTCTAATCAATGGCTCAGTGCAAAACGTGATCCAACCAAAACTCATGGGCGATCGACTGAACATGTCACCACTGGTAATCGTGGCCTCGCTCTTTATCTGGACATGGGTGCTGGGACCGGTTGGAGCGCTCATTGCAGTGCCTATGTCGATGGCGGTGCAGCAGCTGGTTCTTCAGAGCTCCGATGGGTCGCGGTGGCTGGCAGATCTGATGGGGGCTGGACCTAGTTCACCTTTGAAGGAGGATCCAGCTGACTAGCCAGGGGATTTAAGTAGCCGCCTGCTTCTGAAATGGCGCTTATCCAATAATGACTAAGAGGGTTTTTCTATGGCGGTAACTACAGAAAGCGAAGCGAGGCGCTTCGACATCAAGTCCTATATTCCTGTCCTTGAGTGGTTGCCGAACTATGAACGCAAATGGTTGCGACCCGACCTGATTGCCGCTTTGACGGTTTGGGCATTGCTGGTGATCATCTTTATTCTCATCTTGAATTTCCGTCTCAACCAGGAACGCGAAGGGGATGAAGCACAAACCTCATATGCCCGGCGACGCCATTAGGTGCAAGAATCTAGCGCGATAGGTGGCTACCGGTAAACGTTAAGCTGGTTCCGAGGCAGCGAGTGAGTCATCGATCGGAGGGTTATAGTAGATAATGGACACAATATGGGTAGAAATAGTCACAAGATTGCGGGATTTTTTTGATTCCCAAACACTGACCGCAAAGTTAACCGACATGGTCACCGATCTAATCGTCGGTTTGATCGTCTTCGCCGGCTTCTTGATCATATGGTTCTTCTTGAACCGCATACTGCGAACTTCCTTAAAGCGTGCACAGGTAAACGAGACGGCCGCCTCTTTTATCGAGATATTGGCCAAGTATGCATTCTTAGGTATCGGCGCTGTCTATGCATTGAACGCGGCTGGAATCAACACCGCGGCACTGTTGGCTTCATTGGGCATCGCTGGCCTGACCATCGGTTTCGCCGCCAAGGATACGTTGTCAAACCTAATCGCTGGCTTACTTATTTTCCTATACCAACCCTTTCTCATCGGCGACCTAATAGAAGTAGACGATCTGTACGGCCGGGTAGACAAGATCACGCTAAGCTCTACTCGCGTCATTACCGTGGACGGTAAAATG
>JAHEJP010000137.1 GCA_024638855.1 Chloroflexota bacterium | reverse complement strand
TCAACCAGAACAACCGTGAAAAAGCCCTGGACGGCGTGTCCGGGGTCCTGCCGGAGCGCACCCCGGCGGCCGACGACACGACCGGCTGGAACCGGGTCTGGCTGGCGGGGGAGATGATGGCTGTAGCCGGCCGGGAAGCGGCCGAAGCCGACGACGCCCTGGGCTCGTTGGGGGATCCCAGGGGCGTTTGCGATCGGTTGCCGGAGATGATCACTATTCCCGAGGGGATTTTCCTGATGGGTGAGAAGAAGGACGAGATAAAATTGGAGGCGTTCGCCATCGGCCGCTACCCGGTGACCAACGCCCAGTACCGCTATTTCGTGGAGGATGGCGGCTACTCTGATAAGTGGCGCGACTGTTGGACCGACGAAGGCTGGCGTCACCGCCTAGATGCAGGTTGGACCGAGCCCCGTTACTGGGACGATAATTTCTGGTCCATCGACAATAAGCCGGCGGTGGGGGTTAGCTGGTACGAAGCTATCGCCTATGTTAACTGGCTGAGTAGGGTCAGCGGCCAGCCCTTTGGCCTGCCCAGCGAAGCCCAATGGGAGCGGGCGGCCCGCCATACCGACGGCCGCGAATGGCCCTGGGGCGACGAGTGGCAAGACGGCCTGGTTAACTCAGAGGAGGCCGGGATTGGCCGGACCTCGGCCGTGGGCGCCTTCCCCGGTGGGGCGGCCGTCTGCGGCGCCCAGGATATGAGCGGCAATGTCTGGGAATGGTGCCAGACTCGCTACTGGGATGAAAATAGGGGCGAATATCCTCAACCCTACCGGCCTGACGACGGTCGGGAAGAATTGAGCGGCAGCCCCCAAATTTCTCGGCTATTGCGCGGGGGCGCGTTCTTCAACTTTCTGAGGAATGTGCGCGCCGCGATCCGGTACTACTACCTTCCGGACTTCAGGAACGTCAATTTTGGGTTTCGGGTGGTCGAACATCTCCCCTGATCCTGGGTGCTGATTCCTGTTTCCTGAATTCTGATCTTTTCTGAATTCTGAAGTTAGTTTTGAATATGACTGGCTAAATTAAGCATCCAAAGCGATCGGCGGGATTTCTAGCGCCGTTCGTTACCTATCTCCCGTCCAAGCCAATTGCATTGAGCCGGGAAAAGTTCCACCTTTTGTTTAGACGATGAGGATAGGTGGATTATTCTCTTGAACGAAAGCTAAGAGATCGTTGGCTCCTTCAACTCAACAACTTCGACTCACTTCAAAGAGGATTGACAGGCGTTAAAGAAGAACCTACTATGTTAGTGTAAAGCTGTAGTGGATGAACGTGTGAGGTGACCCATGAACAGGAATCCCGAAGCGGCTACACCTGGGACTGAGGGGAGTTCCGAGGCGGCCTCGAATCAAAATCAAACCAGTGGCAACCCGGCCGCGGGTCAGGATACGCCTGCCGCCCAAGCTGGCGTTAGCCGTCCGTTAAGCCGGTGGTTGGTGACCGGCATATTCGCCTCCGGCGTTCTGGTCGGGCTGGTCCTAGCGGCCATCGTTGCTATATTCGCCCTTTCGGGACGCAGGCTGTGGAATGTGGAGTCGGTGATCATTTCCGTCATCGTCTTAACCGGGCTGCTGGGCATTTATCCGCTGGCTTACCTGGCCTACCTGGGGCTGCGTGGCGAGAGCGAGCGGGAGCGGCTCATCGACGACTTCGGGCTGCTGGGCCTGGAGGACAAAGACAAGATCGAACAAACGGTGAAGAATCTTTACCGGACCGTTTTTAACCCGGTCCAATATTTGGTCTTCATCCTGCTGATCCTGCTGTTCAGCGTCATCGTCGTGCTGGCTTTCTTCCATCGCGAGCGACTGGCTTTCATCGATGCCCGGGCCGTCGAACTGGCTTTTTTCGCTTATTTGGGCGCCTATGTGTTTTCGGTTCAAGAGCTGATTCGACGCTTCAACACCAAGGACTTGCTACCCCAGGTTTACAGCGCCATATTAGGCCGGATGATCCTGGCCGTGACCATCACTTTCGTCGGGGCCGTGATCATCGAACTCAGCGTCTCCGATCTAACCCAGGCGGGCGCTGAGTCCGAATCAGCCATACCGGCCTGGAGCGCCATCCTGGCTTTTGTCATCGGCATATTTCCCCGCCGCGGCATGAGCTGGTTCTCGCGGCGAACTGAAAATGTCCTGCAAACGGCCGGACGGGCTCAAGACGAACGGCCGCTGGCACACATCATCGGCATTAGCCCTTTACATGCGGCGCGGCTGACGGAAATGGGCATTGATGATGCCCAGAATCTGGCCACGGCCGATTTGCGCAGGTTGCTGCTGACGACTCAATTTGATACCCAGCAAGTCGTCAATTGGGTTGACCAGGCGATTTTGTACATTAAAGTAGGCGATTTAGTCGATCGGTTTCGAGACGCCAAGATCGGCACATTCCATGAATTACATACCCTGGTCGCCGATCTAGATCTCTTCCCAAGCCAGGCAGCGACTCAACCAGATAAGACGAAAGCGGGGAGTATCATGCAGCAGTTGCTGCCGGTGCTGGGATTAGGGAGCACCGACCAGCTCAGGCGCCTGGCCATTTACGGCAACTATCCTAACTACGCCCACATCGCCGAGTATTATTACCGGAAGGGGAAAGTGGCCAGGGAACGAGCTAAGCTTGGCATGGAGCGCATTCTAGGCGCGCAAGCGATCTTGCTGGTTGGGACCATTGATCCGGCCGATCCCCGAATCATCCATGAGGCCGAGAAAATCGAATACGAACGCAAGATCAGGGACCTGAAGCGCGTATTAACTCACGATCCGGCGAATGCGGAACAGCAAATTCATTTGGCGATCTTGTACTACTTCCTGTCTGAATACGATAGGGCCAAGGAAACATTATTGCGCGCCTTGGATTACGATTCTGAATTGGCGGAGGCGCATTACGTTTTAGGAACGATTTACCTGGCCGAAGAAAACTATGTGGCCTCGATTGGCGAATGTACCAATGCCTTGCGTATTAATCCTAATCTGGCCAAGGCCCATGCCAATCGGGGCCTGGCTTATATCAAGGAAAATTACGTCGACCTGGCCTTGCAGGATCTCAACCGGGCAATTGCCCTGGAGGATCGTTTACCGGTTGCATATCTGTATCGAGGCCTAGTCCATAACATGATGTCCAATTGGGAACAAGCTGTCTCGGATTTTGAGACGGCCTATTTACTGGGTCACCAGGTCGATTTATTGTGGCTGGGCTGGGGGAATGCCCTGATTGGCCTTGAAAAGTATGAGAAAGCCATCGAGAAATTAACCCTGGCGGTGCAGGGGGACATGGATGTGCCCTCAGCTTTTGCCAAGCGGGCCTGGATCTACATTCTCAAAGGCAAGGCTTTTTATACCCAGGCTCAACAAGACCTGGACGCTGCCATTAAGATCGCGCCTGATTCGCCCGACGTGTACGGCAACCTTGGTTTACTGGAGAGAGCAAAAGGAAATGATGAAGGAGCGTCTGATTATTATAAGAAAGCCCTTGTTTTAAATAAAAGCCTCTATGTGATCCGTTACAATTTAGCCAAGGTCTATAGGTCTTTGGGTAAGTTGGAAGATGCAAGACAGGAATATAAACAAGTCCTGGAGGATATTCCCGCTGATTCGAAGGATTCGATGAAGCGAGATGTGAATCGCGATTTGGGTTTTATTGAGTACCGGCTTGGGGAGTATGAAGGAGCGGTCACTCACTTTGAGCGCGCTTTGAGTACAGACGAGGCCGACCCTCAAGCCCGCTATTACCAGAGCTTAGCTTATTTCCGGCTCGACAAATTGAACAGGGCCATGGTTGGATTTAAGCAGATCGTAGATAGCTCTGTGCTTGAAAGAGATGATCCTTTACTCATCGATACCTACGAGAACCTGGGCCTTATCTCCCTGGCGTCTGGCAACTATGAATCAGCTGTAAGCTATTTCCTAGCAGCGTTGGAGGTTGATCCTGACAACCTGACTGTGCGCTACAATTTGGGAGTGACCTATGTGGAACTCAATAAACTAAAGGCGGCCGAGGAAGAATTCGGTACAATAGTGAGAAATGGAAGTTCGAATGGCGCCCTAATTGATCATGCTCAGGAATACTTATCAAAGCTGAAGACGCTTGACGCTTCAAAAGATGAGCTTACCGATCCGATTGGCGAACCGCCTGACGGAGACGACCTTGGAGACTAAAGATGGCAGAAAAGAAGAAAAACGAAGAACATGCCAAAGAAACGGAGGAGCAAGAAAAAAGGAAAGCCGATCGACGGCAGCGGGTGGTCGAAACCAGTGGTGGAGCCTATATTGAAGGGGACGTCAGCACGGGTGGCGGCACATTTATCGGCCGAGACCAAACAGTTCGAGGAGACGTAGTTCACGGGGATAAGGTCGGCGGCGACATGGTGGGCGGCGACAAAATCACCATTGGCGATATCTCAGGCAGCAATGTGGCCCTTGGCCGTGAGGCCCAAGTTGATATCCAAGGCGATAGATTATCCGGCGATTTCCGCGGGGCCATGCTCAATGTGCGTTCGACTCTGAAGAATGTCAGACAGGGCATCGGCAGCCTGCCCAAGGCCAGCGACGAGGAAAAGGGCGAGCTGGAACAGTTGGTAGCCGACCTGGAAAAAGCCCTGGTCCAGGCCACGGAAGATGCGCCGGAAAAGGCCGAAGATGCCGAGGCCGTGGCCGAGATGACCGAGCAACTGCTTCATACGGCCGCGGCCGAGAAGCCGAACCAAACCATGCTGAAAATCACCGGCGAGGGCTTGAAGCAGGCGGCCGAAAATATCGCCGCGGTGATGCCGGTGGTGCTACAGATCGCCAGCCAGATCGTGGCCGTCGTCGTCGCCTTCGCTAATTGAAATAGGGGGAGCGGGCTACATCGGCCCCACCTCCAGGCCCAGTTGTATAATTCTGTTTGCGATGGGATCACCGTCCAAAGTAGAACAAATACTTTTTTTGTTCCTCACCTTGTCAATCATAGTCGTTACCTCTCCGACGAATCTTGATTATCAGGTGTTCCTCCACGTTGTCCAGAGCAATCCAGCTCAAGATTCTTTGTCGATCAATGACATAGTCGATAACCGTACCCTCTATTCTGGGGGAAAGATTCCTCAATACGAAAAGTTCGAAACCACTTTTCAGATTCAAAATACCGTTGCCCAAAACTTCCAGTTACCTTATGACGCTTCTCCTCCCAATGGTATCGATCTCACTTATCCGGCTCATCAAGGAATCAGTGTCGATGCACACTTTACGCCGGACAACTGGCAAACCGTTTACAAACAGCCCGCTTTTTATTATCAATCTTTTGAAGACAATATTGAAACGAGTTGGGATGGTGAAGAACACGAATGGTATGGTCCCACCAACGATTTCGCCTGGAAAGTCCGCTTTTCTCCAAACCAAGCCGGCATTTGGCAATACAGGTTAGTCGTCCAAGATGCTGCTGGCTCTGCCGAATCCCAGCCACTATCATTCGAGGTAGTCGATTCACCAAACCATGGTTTTGTCAAAATCAGCCCGACAGATAGGCGTTATTTCGAACACGATGATGGCACCCTTTTTTATCCTATGGGTTTCAATATTGGTGCCAATTTTGAAGATCCCGTGCTAGAGACCGAGCCCGCTTATCGATCATACAGTCAAAATGGTATCAACCTGACTCGCACCTGGATCAGCAGTTTGTATGGCGCTGCCTGGCTCGAGTGGCTTGGTGGGCGTAATATCTACGATGGCTATCTCCCCCGGCCCGGCGTTTTACCTTTCTATGATCCTATCCGTGATCGTTTAACCATGACTCAACTTATTGATTACGAACCCGAGGGTGATATCGGCTGGTTTGATGCTTGTCGCTTCCAATTTTGGAATGACCCTGAAGCTGTCAAACCCAATACCACATACCGTCTGCGTATCAAGTACTGGGGAGAAGATATCACTGGTCCCCGCAACATGAGCTATCCAAATCATGGTCTGGTCGGCAAAATTGGTGGTGATTGGCAGGTAAATTGTTATGAACCAGGCACAAGTAACGTCATCACAAATTATGGTGGCAACACTTCCGATTGGGGCTATCTTGAAGGTAGTTGGTATTCGGGGCAAAATAATTTCGTTCCAAAAATCTATCTCGGCATAGAAAATGTGACCCAGGGTCGTGCATACGTCGACTCTATTTCTCTTCGGGAAGATTTAGGCAATGGTCAATTTGGGCCTGAGATCATCGCCGAATCTTCTATGGAATATGAATTGTATTTCCCCGAGCAAAGTGCCTATTCCCTGGACAAAATAGTTGAACTAGCGGAAAAGTACGGTGTATACCTCAAATTGGTGATCCATGAAAAAGACGACAAAATTTTTTTCAAGCTTGATGATGATGGAACTTTTGTCTATAACGAAGAGGACAATGTAGACGGCTTCTATGGGGTCTGGCGCAATACTAATAAAACACGTTGGTTGCAACAAGCCTGGTGGCGATATCTCCAAGCTCGCTGGGGCTATTCAACCGCGATTCACTCCTGGGAATTGACCAACGAGGGCGATCCTTGGAACAGCGATCATTGGGCGCTAGCTGACGAACTTGGCAAATTCATGCACTGTAGGGCCTTTGGCATTCCCGTAGGCATTGGCGATGGTGAAGTTTGCACATATGATCATCCTAATGACCATCTGGTTACCACCTCGTTTTGGCATTCATTCCCTGATGAGCTCTATTGGGCCAGCCTTGAATACCCCAACGTAGACTACGCTGACGTCCATGCTTATGTCAGCACTGGATGGCTGATTAACCCTGACTATGAAACCGACGCCGCGCTTTTCCATCTTGATTACAGCACCGAGGTCAGAAGCAACCTTGATTATTATTCCAGTCAGAATGGCATTCCAACCAAACCGATATTTCGGGGGGAAACAGGTATCGACTTTTTAGATAGACAGGAAGAAAATCCCGATCTTGCACTGGATCTTCATGGTGTTTGGCTGCACAATCTGCTCTGGGCCAGTCTTGATCCCGGCGCCATGACCGAACTCTATTGGTGGAAGGAAAACATAGCGAATCAACCGGGGCCAGACGGGCAAGCCGGTCTCCAAGAAATCTACGCCTATTTACGTGATTTTGTGCGCAATATTCCATTAACAAGCGGTTCTTATCGAGATGCCGAAGCTACGGTCAGTGATAGGAATATGAGAGTCACCGGACAGAAGGACCTTGTCAACGGCCGCGCCCATCTGTGGGTGCAAAATAAGAATCATACTTGGAGAAATGTAGTTGACGGAGTCGATGCTATAACTGGTCTTTCTGGCACCGTGGCAATTGAAGGTTTCACCCCAGATTCAACATATGGTATCGAATGGCATGAATTTAATACCCAAGGTATGCCTACCATCCGGAATTCTTCTGCGACTTCGGATGGAAATGGAAAGATCGTCCTCAACCTGCCCACTGATCCCCAAGTTACGGATGTGGGGGTAAAGATCGGTGATTACGCCTATTAAGTGTGTATCGGCTCCTACATTTAGTTATTTCTTGATAGCGGTTCTAAACTTGTTTCGTTTATCAATGAAGGCCACAAGATCTGAGGCAAGGTCAGATTCCTCTCAGTAGAGCGCGCGTCCGGCCCCAAGATACACCATGAGCCATGAGCCCATGATCGCCACTCCTTTAATAGTTGGCACTCTTATTTGAACGGGGGTCTTAGAAACGCGGCAATTGGTGCAGGTGCTATTCCACAATCACCCAATCGCTGCTGCTGCGCCCGAATACCTCCGGCGAGTACATCTCCTCGGCCTTGGCCGGCGGGGCCACGAAGAGGCCCGGCGTGGTTGCCCGGGCGAGATAGGTGTAATTGTAAACACCATCCCATAGCAGCGAGGCAAAGGCTTCGGCTCGCTCGTCGCGCATATTCTGGTGTTCATACCACGGACCCCACCACCACCAGCCATAGCTGTACTCTGGATCATCGGGATCCTGGGGGATGCTTCCAGAGACGGCCAGGCCCGGATTGACGATTTCTAAGCCGGCCGGTAGCGGGTCAACCAAGGCTACGTGATAACGCCGGTTGTCGGCCACCATTGATAAGCGTACCCGTACCCGGGCTCCGGCCTTGATGTGCCAAATGCCATCTTCGTCTTGGGTTACATCTTCCGGGTCGTCAACCGCTTCATAGCTGCGTTGGACGACGAAGCCCATATCCAGCGGGTCCAGATTCAGGTCGTCGGGGGCGTAACGAAGTCCCAGCCGGTAGTAGAGTCTGCCAGGCCCAGCCTTGCTTAAAACCAGGTCTTGTGTTTCGCCGCCGCCCAACTCCTCGTCGACCAGGTAAACCATGGGAATATCCGTTTCGTGCCGCTCGGTGGTCCGGCCGGCGAACTCGTGGCTGCCGGCATAAGTATCGCCCAACCAGATCTGGGCCACGAAATCCGGCGTTTGCGTCTCGAAAGTGTTGAAGTAGCGGTCTAAAGCCAGCAAAACGAAGACGTTTTCCTGGGTATTGCCCCATCGCCCCCTGGTGCGGTGCGCTAAAAGCCCGTTGACGACCTTGGGGATCAGGTCGCTATCTGGATCGCCGGCGATCAGGGCGTCTAAGATGACGGCATCGGTGCGCCGGTCTGAATGTAGCAGTAAGTAGGCCTGATCGCCGTAGGAAGTGGTGAAATTGGCCGCCCCGGCCGTTTCCACCGCGCGGTTGTTGAAGTGCCGGGTTATGGCCTCAAGTTCGGCGCTAGAACCAGGATCGTCGAGCAACACCTGCCAGAGCCAGGCTACCGCTTCCAGCGACAGTTCCTCCAGGCCCGCTTCGTCGAACAACCGGCGAGCCTTGGCCGTATCCGTGTCGCCCATCAAGTGCCGGACGTAAAGGGCATAGGCGCTCAAGGTCTGCCGGGTACCTTCGCTATACCAGTAAGGGTAGTAATCTTCAATGTCCGTCAGATAGTAGAGCACACTCTCTTGCATTTGGGGTGGCACGTCGAAGCCTTTGAGCTTAGCCCGCTGCAAGGCATGGGCTACATGGATGGTATTGTAGGGAATTGATTCGCGGCCGTAGTCCCAATAAGGGAAACCACCATCATAATTTTGTAACCCTTGAAGGCGTTCGATATCTCTCTGGACTGCGGCCTCCATTTCCGCCGGCGATGGCAGCCCGTCGGCCGAAAAAGCCGTCAGTACATCGCGCAAAGCGGCGACGGCCATGATGCGCGAAGCCAACTGCTCCGAACATTCGTAAGGGTAGGCATAGAGGTAAAGTACAGCATCGGTTAGCGCCTGCAATGCCGTCGATGAGGTGCTGATCTCCAGGCCGCCAAATTGGGGATATACATCGCCAGGTGCGGCCACGGGCTGGGCAATGGCACCCTCGTCGACCACGCCATAGGTGGCGAAGGCCTCAGTCGTCGCCGGGGTGTAGACCGGCAATTCGACTGTGGCCGCGTCGGCGTGATCGCCCGATACGGCCGCTATCTGTAAACGGGCTGTACCGGCCATTAATGTCGCCGCCGGGAAGCGAACTTCCACCCGGTCGCGAGCAGGAACGGACACTCGCCGCCCAGGGCTGTCGCTTAATTGGATATTGCCGGCTTGAACGACCACATCAACCACCATAGGTTCTTCGGTTTGGTTTTGCAGGACTACCGGCAGTTCAAAGCGGTCGCCGAAGTTGAGGAAGCGCGGCGCGGAGGGCCGGACCATCAACGGCAGCCGGGCTACTAAATTAGCTTCGGCCGATCCGAAGTGGTTTCCATCGTCGACAGCCACCACCATCACTCGGTAGCGGGTAAGATTGTCGGGTAATTTCACCTCAACCTGGGCCTTACCGTTGGCATCAGTTTTGACGGCCGGCGCAAAGGTGGCCAGGGGATTAAAGTCGGTGCGCACTTTGATGGCCGTAGGCTCGGCGCTAAAGTCAGCGCCAGCCCCCTCAGCTGCCATTGGCGCCTCGGCCATGGCCATCTCCTCTTCATAGACAGCATCACCGGCAACCTGGGTCGCCTGTACAGCGACGTTTCGTTCGCCCACTTGCTCGGCCAACTGTTCTGGATTGGCCAGAACGATGCTGGCCCGACCATAATGGCTGCTGATGCCGGCCGGGCGTGTTTGATAGAAGGTGGCCAAGGGGTCGGCCAGTTGATAATTGCTCAGGGCCAGGATCGCTTCGTCGACGACGACTACGGCTAGCTCGGCGCCGTTCACGGCCCGGCCGCCGGCATCGGTCAACAGGACGTCGACCATCGTCTGCCCACCTGGCTCTAGCTCGGTTTCGCGAGGGGTGACCTGGAGAGACAAGGTGCGTTGTAAGGGTGGGATATTCAGGCTAAGTTGACCGGAGGCATAGGCCGGCCGAGGCGGCGCCTCGGGCATGATCTCGCCCTTATCGTCTGCCCGGGCCGCGGCGCCAACTACGTCTACCTGAATATGCAGGTTAGGGATATGGGTTGCTTCGATTGGCACCTGCAAAGTTATGGTGTCTTGGCTAATTTTGAATCGTTCGGTGTAGAGGATACCGTTGCGGCCGACCGTTAGCAGACCCTCGGCCGGGCTGAAGGGCGCTTGCACCAGGATCTGGGCTACATCGCCCGGTTGGTATGTTTCCTTGTCCGGGATCAACGTGACCGTTTCTTGTTCAACCTCTCGGGCCGGCGGCCGTTGGCCGCCACTCACCCAGCGCGTAAATTGGCTCTGATTTTGGCGACCCTTTTCGTCTGTCACCACGGCTGTTATCTGATACTCGCCGCCCAAAGTGGTCTCGAAAGCACAGGTAAGAGGCTCCAAGGAGGATTCGAGCGTACATTTCTGGATATCTACTTCTTCCTCGCGCCAACTGCCCTGCCGGTATTTCCATTCTAGCCGGGCGGCCGTCACCTCGACCGGCCGGCCGGAAACCGGCTCGCCGTCCAGGTCGGTCACGATAGTTTCAATCTTCAATGGCGTGCCCCGCTGGACAAAGGTGCTTTCGCTGCGAAGGCCCACATAAAGCTCGGCCGGGTGTACCAGTAAGCTGGTGGTTCCAGCCCAAGCCTGCCGGTTCACATCGATCACGGTTGCCTCGGCCAGCACACTGAAGGGGCGGGGTTCGCTGGCTTCCTCGAAATTCAGGCTTAAATAATGGTTGCCAGAGCCATCCGTCACTCCGGAGAAGGTTTCGACGTCAGTCTGGCCGTAATCCGGCCCGTAGGGCGAGTAATATTCTCCGGCATAGACCGGTTCGTAAAAAAACCACCAGGGGATCCAGGTGCCAAAGATAAAGTCTGGCCAGTTGGGCGGCGCGTAGCTGCTGGGCGAGGAACTCACTTGCCAGGCGACTTCGGCATTGGGCAAAGGGCCACCGGCAAAATAATTAGCCGAGACGGCCACGATGGCCTCGTCGCCCACAAAGTAAGGGCCGGTCGTCTCATTTCGGGCCGAGACTTCAAATTCAGGACGTCGAAACTCCTGGATTTGAAATTGATGATGGTACCGGTCGCCGGATAAGCCGCTAAGGTTTCCCTCAGCATTCAGCATGATTTGAGCAAAACCTAGATTGGCGTTATCGGGAAGGGTGAAGGCAAAGTCAAAGCCGCCTAAAGCATTAACCTCACCCCCTCCGCCAATGAGTTCATTTCCCTGAGGGTCGATAACCTGGTAGCGAACGGCTGAGACCGCATCACCTACCAATCCTACATCACCGTTTTGACGGGATCCAATACGACGTAGCCAGCCCTTGACATGGACTTCCTCCCCCGGTCGGTACATCTGGCGATCGTCAAATACGTACCAGCGCAGTTCATCTAATACCGGCCTGGATGACCAGACATCATCGCCCCAGTAATAGGCGGAGCGGGGCAAAAAGGCCACATCGTCGCCCTGTCGAGCGGTCAGGAAAGCAGCTCCGCTCTCGGGCAAATTGAAGCGGGCGGTTCCATCGTTGCCGGTAACAGCCTTCACGCTGGCGGCTTCGACGGCGACTTCGGCCAATGGGGTCCCGTCTTGCAGATCGCTGGTCCAAACCACCATTTCGCTATGATCGGCGAATGCGTCCAGGCCGATCTGGGTCACCTGGACCCAGGCTTGAACGATGTCTCGATAACGGTTTCGGTCGAGCAGATTAAGGCCGCGATCCGGCTCGACAATGACGATAAGGTGGCCGAAATCTCCATCCAGCCCTTCACTCAAATCGATGCTCGCTTCTGTCAGGACATCGGCGGCCGATTCTAGAGGAATGGTTTCATCCATCACCATTCGACCGGGC
>JAHEJP010000136.1:11054-12209 GCA_024638855.1 Chloroflexota bacterium | reverse complement strand
GGCAGCAAACGGAATGAAATACCACCAGCCGCCAAGGTAAATCAGCAACAGAGTTAATGGGCCCAGTGTAAAAACAACGAGGGCTCGTTTAAGAAGATTGCCCATAAGCCGATCTTATTTAGGGTTCTGAAAGCAAACCATAGCGACGTTCTCGTCGGTTATATGCCTTCAAGGCATCGTACAATTCTTCACGGCCAAAATCCGGCCAATATTCGGGGGCTCCGTAGAATTCTGCATATGCCGCCTGCCAAATGAGGAAATTACTCACTCTTAGCTCTCCACTTGTACGGATTACCAGATCAGGATCTGGCAAACCGTGAGTGAACAAGTATGAACTGAATAACTCCTCAGTTAACTCATCCGGCGAAATATCGTCGGCTAACATTTTCTGTACGGCATGTAGTATTTCGGCACGGCCACCATAGTTGAAGGCCACATTGAGGATTAACCGGTCATTATCTTTCGTTAGATCCAAGGCGTGAAGGACTTTTTTTTGAAGGTCAGTCGCCACCCCACTGAGGTCTCCAAGGTGATGCAAACAGACGCCTTGGGCATGAAGCTCATCTAGTTCTTGGTCCAATACACGGCGAAATATGCGCATCAAACCCCGGACTTCGCTCTCCGGTCTTCCCCAGTTTTCAGTTGAAAAGGCGTAAATCGTCAGGATTTTGATACCAAACTCTACGCAAGCGTCTATAACCCGGCGGAGATTCTCAACGCCAGCTCGATGACCGGCCTGGCGAGGCAAACCTCGCTTACGCGCCCAGCGACCATTCCCATCCATGATAATAGCCACATGGGTAGGGATGCTCACGTCCGTCAGATCGAGCGGCTGCTTTTGCCTACTCATTGTCTCCTATACTTCCATTATCTCAGCTTCTTTTTGCTTGCCTAGTTCATCGATTCTTTCGGTGTATTTATCGGTCAGTTCCTGCAAATCCTCTTGAGATATGTAAAACTGGTTTTCAGAGATCATTTTCTCTTCTTTCATTTCACGTAGGTCATTGAGTGTATCCCGACGAACGTTGCGTACGGCGACTTTTGCCTCCTCAACCCTTTTACCTACGAGCCGACCCAACTCCCGGCGTCTCTCCTCAGTAAGTCGTGGAATATTTAACCGAATGATCTTCCCATCATTGTTTGGCGTTAAACCTA
>JAHEJP010000136.1:0-10954 GCA_024638855.1 Chloroflexota bacterium | reverse complement strand
CGGGTGACAATACCAGATCTTTCTAGAGCATCTTGCAGCGCCAAAGCATTCATGACGGTGCCAATCATCCCCATATGATCGGCCGTAGCTTGTTCCATACCTTGTTTCACACCTACAGAACCACGCCAAAGGTTGCCAGCCCCGATGACTATCGCGATTTGAACACCTAACTCATACACGCTTTTGACGATTTCGGCAACCTCTTTTGCCCTAATTGGATCAATTCCAAATCCTCCAGGGCCGGCAAGGACCTCTCCGCCCATTTTTAATAGGACACGATTAAAGCGAGTATGGGTCACGATGCTCAACTCCTATTCAGTTATTGTTATCTCGAGGTAGCACGACGCTAAAGCTCTTCACCTAACTCATATCGAACGAATCGTCTCACAACGATGTTTTCGCCGAGGGTGCGAATAGCATCGACGATTAAATCCTTGACCTTTTTATCATCATCTTTAACAAAGGGCTGTTCTAGTAAACAAATTTCCTCGTAATACTTGTTCAGACGACCGCTAACAATTTTGTCCACGATATCGGCCGGCTTGCCCTCGGCCGAAGCCTGTTGGCTGAATTCAGCAACAATTGAATCCATCGTTTCTTTCGGGATATCATCCGATTGAACATATATCGGTTCCATCGCCGCGATTTGCAGGACAAGATCATGAGCCAAGGTCTGGAAGATCTCATTGTTGGCCACAAAATCACTTTCGCAATTGATCTCCATCATGACGCCAACGCGTTTTGCTAGGTGAGAATACACTTCAATTACGCCTTCGGTAGCAGCTCGATCCGAACGCTCAGCGGCGCGATCGGCACCTTTGACCTTTAAGATCTCACTGGCCTTTTCAAAGTCGCCATTGGTCGCTTCGAGGGCCCTTTTGGATTCCATCACACCGGCCCCAGTTTCGTTTCGTAACTGCTTAACCATTTCAGTCGTTATCTTCATCGTACGCAGCTTCTCCAAATCAATTGTAATTTTTTTGCTTTAACCTAATTCAAAACAGACTTACGGAAGCGCAATAATTACTCGTTTTCTTCGTCAATTCCAACGACTTCATCTTCGCTGTCTTCTTTGCCTTCGGACGAAGCGGCTGTTCCATTACTAAGTTTTGCTGGATCATCGATCGACTCAGGTTCATCATCGACCTTTGTTTCTCCACTCTCAGCGTCGTCGGATGTCGCTTCTTCTTCGGATTCGGAGTGAGGGCCAAAGCCACCTTCTCTTAGCTTGGCCAATGTAGCCTCACCCAACAAACGCTCGTCTTCTGCGTCGTCCAAATCTTCAAAATCAGCACCGTAACCACCAAAATCATCGATCTCTTCGACCAACATCTCTTCACGAACAGTGATGCCCTCTATCGCCGCATCTGCCATCTTGCCGGTAATTAGTTTAATCGCTCGAATGGCATCGTCATTAGATGGGATAATGAAGTCGATCGGATCAGGATTGCAATTCGTATCGACTAGAGCAATGATAGGAATATTGAGGATATTTGCTTCCCGAACGGCCGTTTCTTCATTGTTAACATCGACGACAAAGAGAAGCTTTGGCAAAGTCTTCATTTTCCGAATGCCACCCAACCTAGTGGTCAACTTCTCTATTTCTCGAGCAAGTTGTAAGCGCTCTTTCTTCTTCAACGCCTCGAATTCGCCGGCATCACGTCGCTCTTCTAATTTATCCAGGTGATCGATTCTCTGACTGATCGTTTGCCAATTAGTGAGTGTGCCGCCTAACCATCGTTCATTAACATAGGGTTGATTTGCTCGAGAAGCTTCTCGAGCGACCGTATCCTGAGCCTGGCGTTTTGTACCGACAAACAGTACTTCACCATTATCAGCAACTGCATCACGAACCAGATTATAGGCACGTTCAATATTGACGATAGTTTGCTGAAGATCCAGAATATGGATTCCGTTCCGTTCAGTAAAAATATAGGGCTTCATTTTCGGGTTCCAGCGTCGTGTACGATGACCGAAATGAACACCGGTCTCAAGCAGTGCTTTCATTGAAACAACAGACATGGGGGAATTCTCCTTTTGTGTTTTTATCTTCCATGTCCATCAACCTAGCAAGGAACTCGTAATTGTGATCTGGGAAGACCACCACAAGCACACTCCCCACCAGTCTGAACATGTGTAGGATTAAGCATACAGCTTTTTAGTGCCAGTCGAAACCAGCCGTGGGATTATAACGAATGTGAAGGATTACGCAAACCCTTGATCAGGACTCGCCGATTATTTCCACCGAGTCAGAATCTGCTCGCGCTGGAACAATTTCACTGCAAGATAAACAAGAATAGCATCAATCAAGATGAGGGCGCCGGCCGCCAACAACACAAGCGTGCGGTCGATAATAATTAGTCCTGCCGATTGACCCACGATTAATAATATGATAGGTAAAACAACCACGGCCGATAACTGCTCGGCGACACGGGGATCAGTAGCTCTCGAAGAAATCATGATCGCCGTACAAACTGATAGTAGGGTTAATAATGGGCCGACGACGAAAATGGCCACTAACCAAAGAGGGTCCAGCAAACGCAAGTAGGCACCTGTGCTCAGAATAAGGGCAACACCAACTACGTACAATAGGTAAGCTAACCAGGTAGCTAACACAGCAGGTATCGAGGCTGCCAATATCTTGCCTATCAGGAGTTCAGGTACCGTTATTGGGGTCGCCAATAGTGGTTCTAGGCTTCGGGAAGCCTTCTCGCCGACGATACTGTAGGCAGCGATCGTCACCGGAATCGAAATCGGCAAAATCATGAATAATAGGGCGAATAGATCAAGCATATAGATTTGGAGACAATCGGTCTCATTTAATCCCTGGCAGTATGCTTCATTTATCCCAAACTCATTAGTTGCGTTTAGGCTGTCGCCCTCGATTCCTCCAACAAAAAGTAGTGTGATTAAGGGAATTGCGACTAAGATAAGAGGTAAAAAGGCTACTGAAAATAGAACAAGGCGATTCAGGAAAACCTCGGACCATTCCTTTTTGAGGATCGTTTTTACTTTATGCATCGGCCTGCCTCAATTTACCAACTGAAGATAAATGTCCTCAAGTGAATGGCGAATCTCACCTACAAATTGGATGTTAGCGCCGCTTGATACCAACTGACGAATGATCTCCGGATTATCTTCTTCGGGATCTTCTAGAGAGACAACGATCTTGTTGTCAACAGCTTCGACCCGGTTAATAAACGGTAACGATTCAACTAATCGAAGGTATCGTTCGTGATTCTCGACCAGGTGAAAAACCACCTGCCTGCCAAAGACTCGTCTTCGTAACCCAGAAGGAGTATCGACAACCTGCAATTGGGTCTTAAAGACGGCGACGCGATCGCAAAGCCTATCAGCTTCATCCAAATTGTGAGTACACATAAATATCGTGCGGCCTATATCCCTTAACTCCTCGATGAAGTCGCGAACAAGTTTTGCTGATTCAGGATCGAGGCCAGCAGTTGGTTCGTCTAGAAACAATACCATTGGTTCGTGCAGCAAGGCTCTGGCTATCGCCAATTTTTGCCGCATCCCTTTGCTAAATGAACCAGCCGGATCGTCTTTTCTATCCCATAACTCCAGCCAACGTAAGTACTTCTCTGCTTGTTCTTGCGGTTGTTCGACCTCGTATAGTTCCGCGTAGATAATCAAGTTTCTCCAGGCGGAAAGGCGATCGTAATGACCGGGACTCTCAGTCAGAATACCAACTCGACGCCGGATTTCGCGATCATCCCGACCAATCTCGAAACCTAAGACTGACGCACTACCGGCGGATGGCCCAATTAAGCTAGCCAACATACGCACGGTCGTCGTCTTCCCCGCACCGTTGGGGCCCAAGAAGCCAAAAACCTCGCCTTGCTCTATCTCAAGCGTTAAACGATCAACCGCCAGTTGATCATCGAAACTTTTCGTTAAGCTGTCGGTCTTAATCATTTTAATCTTCGGTTTTTATCCAATAAGAATCACTTTTAACAAGGTTTTCGCCAAGAATATCTCTGAACTGAATCCTTTATGAAATTGGTATTTGAGCCAACTTGTTTTTTCCTACGGGACCTCGTAAGACTCAATTTTACTCATATTGGTAGCTTTCAGCCCTAATTACATTAGTAATACCGGCTGTCATCTACTTGCTCGGCCGATATATTCATTTCAATAGCTTCGGTAGGATCAAATTGCTGTAAATCTTCTGGCTGATGTACCTCTGGTTCTGGTTCTTTCAGAGCGAAAATTCCTAAAAGGCTAAACAAGGCCATGATGCCTATGATAACTTCGGTAATATAGGGCCCCCACAATTCCAATGATAAAACCGCTGTGGCATCGACTAGAGCGTGCCAGCCGATCGCTGCGAAGAGCCAGATAAGTGACCCTCTTATAAATACCTGCATGACCATCAACGACAGCGCCAAATGCAGACACAAGGCGAACGATCGTTCGACTGCTCCCAGCAGCGAATCGATCCAAGGGGCAATCAACAGTTGGTCAGCCATTTCCAGCAGCTGGCTTGATTGGTCCGCAGGCACCAAAGCTTGAAAAAAACCTGCCCGATATCCAAATAGAAAGGCGATGTTAATCGCAACGAGCAGGCCCAGGATAATGGCTTCTACGCCACCATGCCCTGCGCCAAGCATCAATCCCTGTCCCCAGGATCGCGCGTTCTTTGCCCAGAAGCGATAAGTGAGATAGCGCCCACCTTCTTCAAACACACCGGCCGAGATACCTACCAGCGCGGCCGTTACGATTAGTGCCATCATTTCCGGTAAGCTACTGAGCAAGTCAGAAATTGACGAGAAAAAGACATAATTGAAAGGTATGTGAGCAACTTGGGTTAGAATAAAAGTTACGGCCCCTATCACGAACAGTTGCCAAGCGACCGAACGCCATCGGTGTATCAGCCAGCCCAAAAATAGTGGCAGTCCGATCATCAATAAAGCATTGAGTCCCAATAAAACAGCATTCATTAGCCATGATTGTAACCGAATCAAGAAAAATCTGGTCCTCCATCGCTGAAAGCTAACTTAAATTGAGGTAAAATCCACCTGAGTCCAATGTTAGTAAAAATGCGTGACCCTGCTTTATCTAATCCTTTTGTTGTTGGTGAACCTATCTCTGGCGATTCATTATTTATCGGCCGCCAGGCGATATTTAATTGGCTACTGGAGCAAAGCAAAATTGACGGGGGTTCCACGCCATTAATATTGGCAGGCATGCCCGGAATTGGAAAATCATCCATCCTCAAGCAGGTAATGAGTGGTCGATTAGGTGAGGGGATCATTCCAACTTACGTCGATCTAATTGACTTGTCCTCAGAAAGCTTATCTAGCTTTCTCTGGTCTATCGCAAAATCGACTATGAGATCGCTCGAGCTTCATGGTATTCAAGAACCCGCGTTAGAAAAAAGATTACTTGTCCTGCGGCCATGGCAAGCCTTTAACCAACATTTCTGGCAGTATATCCCTCAAGCAATCGGGGAACGATTACTATTATTCGCCTTCGACAATTACAATGCTCTCATCAGCTATGGACGGGATTACGACAATTTAGCAGCGTTCCGCCAAAGGCTATTTTCCCTTTTTGATTCACAAGATAACGTCCGAATATTATTAACATTGACAGGGCGAATTGAGGCCTTCGACCCTATTAGCCTAGCTCCTTTCCAAAATGCCCGTTATCTTCGTGTACCTGCCTTTACCCTAGATGAAGCTACCGAACTACTCCGGCAAGCAGGAAGCTTTCCAATCTTTTCTGATTTATCAGCCTATATCTATGAGTTGACAGGAGGTCATCCGGGGGATATTCAACGGCTTTGCCATACGCTTCATGAGCAGGGACGTGTACACAAATTGCGGCAGATCACAATAGCGGATATTGTCTTCAACCTCGATAACTATTTTCAGCCCAGGGACTTTGTCACGGCCATCTATCGCAGGAAATCAGAGCACTCGATCCAAGTACCGGAACGGCCAATAAGCGACTGACAGCGCTGATATGCAATTGCCATCTAAGGACCCTTCATTCGTTATTTAGTAACTTGCTAGTGAGTTGACGTCAGCGTAATATATTTCTGACGATCGTAATTTAGGAGAGTTAGATATGACAGATCAAGAACAAGGTGACCTCCCAATCAATCCTGAACTGTTAGAGATCCTGCGCTGTCCATTAGCCGTTCAAGAGAAAGATAAATATGGCGATGATCCGGGTAGGCTACGGCTCGTTCATAATACATGGCTTGTATGCGACGACTCTGGACTCAAGTACCCAATTCGAGAGGGCATTCCTGTCATGTTGATAGAAGAAGGCGAGCGATGGAAAGATACGGCCGAGGAAGAATTACCCGTCCCACCACCCGCAGCGTAATTAGTATCCGCCGCTACTTCCTGCGTCTGGACCACGAGCTGTTAACCCAAATGTTGGCCTACTCCATCAATTGGCTGTTGATAAACTTTCGTCAGACTTTTCAGCAACCACCCGCCTTTCTCGGATGAATATGTCTCGCTGGGGCATGGGTATTGCAATTGCTTCCCGGTTTAAGGCGTGGTAGAGTGAAGTATTCATCTTGTCGATCACACGTCTTGTTTCCATGTAATCCTCAATCCAGCAACGGACCCTGAAAACAAGAGCCGAATCCCCAAATTCGAGCAGCAGGGCCTCTACTGGACGATTCTTCATGACCCATCCTTCGGCCGCAAGTGCAGAAACCATGAGTTGGCGAGCATGATCTACATCTGTGCCGTAGGCGATTCCAATATGTGTTTCCACTCGATAGACAGTGCTCGGGTCTGAATAATTAACAATCAGCCCTTTGGCTATCACCGAATTTGGCACGGTAACCATTCGATTGTCTCGCGTCAATATCCGCGTGCTCCGAAGCCCAATTTCCGTCACATCACCCCAGGTATTGATATCCTGGAGTGCAACTCTATCTCCAATCGCAAACGGCTGGTCAAGAAGGATCATAAAGCCCGATATGACATCACTCAAAGTCTCCTTGGCAGCTAAGGCTACTGCTAGCGTGCCAATTCCCAAGGTGGTAATCAGAGCGCTTGGTTCGATACCAAAGTGTCCTAACAAGATAATGATGATTATGGAGACAACGATAATATTGGCTAAAGCCCTGAAAAATGTTAAGAATTTGTCGTCCAACTCGCTATCGGTTTTAGATACAACCTCCTTGCCATACCAATCGGCCAAGCCAGTCGTCAGTCGGTATGTGGCAATATAGATCAAGAGCAGGTAGACGACAAAGAAGAAATCGGCGAATGATTTAGACCAATTGGCAGGTATAGATTCAAGTTGAAGCAGCGCAAGTTGAATACCAGCAACCACGATTGCAACTCGAGCAGGTCTACTTACTGCATTGATAATCACGTCGTCGAATGTTGTTCTCGTTTGATTGACAAACCTTCTTCTCAAAAATTTCAGAATTATTCCGGCCAACCAGGCTACGATTACAGCCGCCACAATAATCAGGAGTGCTAACGTCAAATTCGTAATTTCTATGTCCATTTCGTAATTTCCTCCCATATTATCCATTTTATCAGTTGCCACTAAAACCTGTAAGACCCGGCCGATTTGTTTGCTTTGCTCTTCAACGGGTCTGATAGATCATATATAATACTTAATCGGTTTAGAGATAGATAAGCAAGTTTCCCAATCTAAGCCGGTCGTTCAGGTCATAGCTTAACCCCACAAGTTACGATTGGTCGTCGACGCTGCCGGACGAAGTCGTTGAAAAATGTATCAATTTGACCTCGACAAAGTGGTATGAGGAGAAGTTAGCATCGTGGAAGAAACCGCAACAAACCCAGAAGAACAACTTAAAACCCTGATACACACCTATGTTGAACAAGGTCGCATCGACGACCTCAGGGTGTTGATTAATGAGTACCACCCGGCTGATATCGCAGATGTATTGGATGATTTACCCGCTGAAGATGCTGTTATCGTCTTTAATATGCTGTCGGATGAAATCGCTAGTGAGGTGCTCGACGAGACCGGTTCGATCGTTCGTCAGGAGCTGGTCGAAAAAGTTGACGACGAACGTTTAGCCGACTTGCTCGACGGGTTGCCGATGGACGATGCCGCTGAATTTCTGGACGAGCTACCGTCCGACACAGCGACCCGGCTCCTCTCACTCATGGAGCCTGATGAAGCAGATGATGTTCGTGAAATTCTGAGTTATGAGGATGAAACGGCCGGTCGCTTGATGTCTCGCGATGTGGCAGCCTTACGGCGACATTGGACAGTACAGGAAGCCTTAGAATACTTGCGATCATTGACGGATGATGATGCGGCTGAAACAGTTTATTATTTGTTCGTAGTCGATCGAGAGAATCGGCTAATAGGCGTCGTTCCAATCCGGGCAATGCTGTGGGCCCAACCCCAAGCCACTATCGAATCCATTATGGTGCCCGAGGTAATCACAGTTCCTGTCACTGCCGACCAGGAAGAATTGGCCGAAATCGTATCAAAGTATGACTTCGTAGCGATTCCTGTAGTTGATGAAGACAACCATCTTTTAGGCGTCGTTACTGTCGACGACGTTCTTGATGTTGTTGAGGAAGAAGCAACTGAGGATATTCAGCGGCTCGGTGGTTCAGAACCTTTGGCCCAACCATACTTCTCTGCATCTGTTTGGCAAGTTGTCGGCAAACGGCTTATCTGGTTATTACCTCTTTTTGCTGCTTCAATCGTTACAGATTTCATCGTGGACCAATTTGCCTGGCTGGCAGCGCTATTTATCTCACTAACCCTATTCCTGCCTGTGGTGATCGGTACTGGCGGCAATGCCGGATCGCAGACGGTTGCCACGATCATACGTGCTATCGCGGTTGGAGAGGTTCGTCTGTCGGATGTTGGACGGGCATGGTCACGTGAGTTTATGGTAGCCATTATTCTTGGCCTGGTGTTGGGTATCGCCGGTTTTGTGAGGGCAATTTTTTTCGATTCTGGGCCAGGTATCGCTTTGGTATTGGCCTTGACCTTGCCCCTCGTCGTCATCACTGCTAACTCTGTGGCAACCCTCGTGCCCTTAATAGCCGAAAGGTTGAATATTGATCCCGCGGTCGTTAGCACGCCGATGATTACAACCATCGTTGACGCCACCGGTATCTTCATCTATTTTTCGTTGGCTGCAGTCATATTGACTTGAATACAATTGATTATGCACACCTACTCGCCTCAAATACCGGCTTCATTGGTTACCGCATTGCGAGCAGCCGAGAGGGTCGCAGTGTTAACCGGATCAGGCATATCGGCCGAAAGCGGCGTGCCCACATTTCGCGAAGCCCAAACGGGTTTGTGGGTCCAATACGATCCGCAGCAATTAGCCACCCCAGAGGCATTTAAAAACAATCCTCGGCTCGTCTGGGAATGGTATGCCTGGCGTAGAGAGCTGGTCACGAAGGCCAAACCGAATCCCGGTCATTTAGCTCTGGTTCACCTGGAGCCAATGGTGCCCGAACTAAGCCTCATCACCCAGAACATTGATGGTCTTCACCAACGAGCTGGCTCTCAGGGGGTGATTGAGTTGCATGGAAATATTACGCGCACCAGGTGCTCGATTGACGGTGAACCAGTTGAATCTTGGAATGAAACGGGAGAGATCCCGCCTCGATGCCCTCGCTGTGGCGGCTATTTGCGTCCAGATGTCGTCTGGTTCGGCGAGATGCTTCCTGAAACCGCTTTGATGACGGCGATAGAAATAGCCGAAAGATGCGATATATTCTTTTCTATCGGGACCTCGGCTGTCGTGCAGCCGGCGGCATCCTTGCCCCTTAATGCCAAAAGACAAGGTGCGATACTGGTGGAAATCAACCCAGACGAGACGCCCCTGACCCCGTTGGTCACATATTCTCTTTCAGGTCAAGCAGGCGACATACTGCATAGGCTCGTTCAAATTGCTTCCATTCGCTAACATTCTCGTTTATACTACTAGGCACCATTAGCCAGTCTGAGGAGAGCTTTTAGCGTGCCGAAAGGGCATTATAGTCAAAAGAATGAAACGCGAGTCCCACTTGGAATCGTCTTCATGTCAATGGGTCTTATCATCATACTCTTAGTCTTGGCAATCGTACTACTGTCCCCTCGGGTAGTCCCGTCCTCGATCCAACCTGTTCGGCATTTGGCTTTTCTGCCAACCGTAGCGCCAACCGCCTTTGTTAAGACATATATCCATCAGCCGACTCCGGATCAAAACGCCATCCGCGTCACTGCCCCGGTCTTATTGCCGGAGTATTCAAGCGATGGCGGACAGCTGCCTTCATTTGCTTCAGCCGAAGATGCTCCGTCCATCAATGATGTGGGACGTGTTTCTCAGCCCCAAAGATTAACCATTCCTATTTTAGGAATCGACGCGCCGATAAGCCGGGTCCAGCTTATGAGTCGTGAGGAAGATGGTAAAAAATATTACCAATGGCAAGTTCCAAGAAGTTACGAGATTGGTTGGCACGAAACCAGCGCATTGCTCGGTGCTAGGGGAAACACCGTTCTTAACGGTCACAATAATATATATGGACAGATCTTCCGAGATTTGATCGATCTCGAGCTTGGCGCAGAGATCATCGTTTATGACGAAACCCGATCATACACCTACCAGGTCACTCAAAGGGAAGTCATGAGGGAAAATGGCCAACCTTTGGAAGTCCGCTTGGAGAATGCCAAATGGATCAAACCGACATCAGACGAACGACTGACTTTGGTTACTTGTTGGCCTTTTACGACGAATTCTCACCGACTCGTGGTCATAGCAAAGCCGGTAGGGACAGCTGAATCGTGATTGTTTATTTACTTAATTTGGAGGTGTTATTGTGATTAGAAAGTTGCATTTAGGTATCGTATTCGCTCTGATCTTATTGCTCATGACAGGTGCTGTCTATGCCCAAAGTGATCCGGGAGGTTCTATCCGAGGAACAATCTATGATGATCAAAATGCTGATGGTAAATGCGTCGGCACAGG
>JAHEJP010000501.1 GCA_024638855.1 Chloroflexota bacterium | reverse complement strand
TGAAGGGGCGATTTACATGCACCAGGCTCGGACCTACCTGGTAGAAAAATTGGATTGGGATGCTCGAATCGCCGACGTACGGCCGGTTGACGTCGATTACTACACCCGTTCGAGCATTGGCAGCAATATACGATTATTGAATTCTGAAGAGGAAACCCTCGAAGGGGAGTTGCTAAAGGCTTATGGTGAGGTCCATGTGGTCACTAAGGCGACCGGATATCGTAAGATCAAACGGTACTCGCATGAAACGCTTGGATACGGTGAAATAGAATTACCGGAGATGGAACTCGATACAGATGGCTATTGGCTCGTTTTTGGAGAAGCCTTGACGGATCAACTCATTGCAGCCGGCATTTTTGTCAAACCTAACGATTACGGTCCGAATTGGAAAGATCAGCGGCTGTGGGCGTTGGAGCGTGACCAATATCGTTGCCGGACTTGTGGCGCGGAGGCTCGAACCGGCCAAGGTTTGCATGTTCACCATATCCGTCCGTTCCGAGAATATGGTTATGTAAGAGGAAAAAATGAGGCTCACCTGCAGGCAAATGTACTAGATAACCTGGTCACACTTTGCCCAAGTTGTCACCGTCGTGCAGAAGCCAGCCAACAAACCCGCTCGGCCTTGGGCGGTCTGGCCTACGTTCTTGGAAATCTGGCGCCTCTCTATCTAATGTGTGATCCAGGTGATATCTATGTTAGTGCAGAAAGTCGCAGCCCCATCACACAAGCGCCCACCATCGTCATATACGAGCGGGTTGCCGCCGGGGTTGGCTTCAGCCGGCGCCTATATGCTTTACACGATCAATTGTTGTCGTCGGCCGCGGAAATGGTGAAGGATTGCCGTTGTCGGGATGGCTGCCCAGCCTGTGTTGGTCCACCAGGAGAGATCTCACCGGATACAAAGGACACCACCCGAAGATTGCTAAAAGTGTTGCTCGATAATCTGGACCCAAGTGAGTCAATCGATTCCTTTTGACGATTTTGGTGGGCATGGTCCCTTGCTGCACTTTGCTCATGCCAATGCATACCCTCCTGGCAGCTACCGGCAACTATTAGGGCGATTGTCTGGCCGCTTTCATGTCCTAGCAATCCATCATCGCCCCCTGTGGTATGGCATCAGTCCTGAAATGATAACCGACTGGCATGTCATTGCGAGCGATCTGATTCAATTCTTTGACCTGCATGGACTGAAGAATGTAATCGGCGCCGGTCACTCTCTTGGGGCAGTAACGACAATTATGGCAGC
The DNA here is from genome assembly GCA_024638855.1 of Chloroflexota bacterium. Lineage (GTDB taxonomy): Bacteria > Chloroflexota > Anaerolineae > Promineifilales > Promineifilaceae > UBA11865. Next base: position 2,027 of record JAHEJP010000501.1, on the reverse strand, counting down.
TATGCGGCGTCCCGAATTATTCCGGGCGCTTATCATTATCGAGCCTGTCTTGTTCTCCACAGCGCTATTGGCTTCGCTGATGAAGGCATGGAAGAGTGGCACGGCTGACCAAATACCGGTGGTCAAAACTGCCCTCCACCGTCGCGATCATTGGTTCAGTAGGCAAGAGGCGTTTGACCACTTTCGTCCAAAATCCGTTTTTGCCCGATTATCGGATGAGGCTCTCTGGGATTATGTTACGGCCGGTCTTGTGCCTTGCGACGAGGGTGGGTTCAGATTAGCCTACCCACCGACTTTGGAGGCCAGAGTATATGCCCTATCCGCGAACGATCTCTGGGATCTCATATCCGGGATTAAACAACCTACGTTAGCCTTGAGAGGTTCTGAGTCCACTACATTGGTCCTCGAGGCATGGAGACTTTGGCAACAGACACAAGATGCAGCTGAATTTATCGAGATTGGAGAGACAGGCCACTTATTACCAATGGAAAAACCGCTATTGGTAGCAGATATGATTGAACGATTTGTCGGTCGACTCTAGGATTTATTCAGTAAAAAGACGGGGAAAGTCCAAAGGAAGAGTGAGTCAGTTATCGATAGTTAATTGGTCTGCCGGTCGCTCAATGTGAGGAGGTCAGCATGTTACCCTCTTTTGATGATTCGGTATCTGCTGGCGGCTGCCAAAAGCGACAGGATAGCAACTTACCTAACGTTGGTAAACCGTCCCAAGGTGTGAGTTTTTTTCCTTCTTCTCGCGGATCGTAACGGATAGGAACTTCCAAGATCCTCGCTCCAGAACGAAGGAGCTTGGCAGTGATTTCGGCTTCGATCTCAAAACGTTTGCTCTGCAGATCGAGAGATTGAAACAAATCACGACTGATTAATTTGTAACACGTTTCCATGTCATGGAGACGGCAACCATAGAGGATGTTTGTTGCCAAGGTCATTGCTTCGTTACCCCAGCGCATTAGACGTGACCGGTCACTCAGGTCGCGAACGCCGTACACGACTTGAGCTCCATTTTTCATGTATGTATCGATCAAGCGGATGTAATCTTCTGGAAAATATTCTAGATCGGCATCCTGGATGATGACAGCATCACCGCTTGCTTTTCCAAGCGCGGAGCGGATTGCCGAACCTTTACCCCGGTTTTCAGGATGGGTGATTAATTGAACATCACCGCTTATGATGCTTTGAAGCTCTACTTTGGTACCATCGTCCGACCCATCATCAACGACGAGTATTTCCATCTCAAGGGGGACGGCTTTTACGCGGCGCAATAGTGCGCCCAGAGTGGATGCCTCATTGTATACGGGAATGATCACGGTCAATAGCATAGTTATTCCAGAAAGGATTATAAGAAAAAGAATCGTTTAGGGAAAATAAGCTAGGTTCTGTTGACATGTGAGCAATTGAACGATATTGATTGGCATGTGGATAGCCTGTGATGAGATGGAAGAACTCGGCTGGATCAGTAGCCACCGGCCGCGAATGGTTTCCGTGCAAGCAGATGGCTACGCGCCAATCGTCGAAGCATTCATGGAAGGATCTGAGGAAGCTGAACCATGGGCAGTTGCGGTAACCTTAGACGGTGGACAGCGCGTGCCTGTCGCCATTGGAAGCCGGCTAATGTTGTCTGCCTTAAGAGACAGCGATGGAATAACGGTCGCGATTTCAGATAATCAGATCCGTGAATCACAAGCGATTCTTGCCAGTAGCCAAGGCATATTCCCCTGCCTGGAAGGGGCGGCTACAATTGGCGCGGTATTATCTCTCAATGATCAGGACTGGTTGACTCCGGATAAAAGCATCCTCGTTTTTAATACTGGAACTGGTCTAAAACATCGCCTGATGCTAACCTGATCTTGTCCGGTGTCATCGATTCAGCCTACAATCCTACCCTCATTAGATAGCATCATTTGATTAAGATCCGCCGAGTTGGCACATATTGGGCAGTTAAGGAGTAATTGATGAGCGTCTTGGTAAGGCATGAGCGGAGGGGCTCCGTATTTGAAATCACCCTAGAC
>JAHEJP010000500.1 GCA_024638855.1 Chloroflexota bacterium | reverse complement strand
AATGAACGGCTGGATCCAGAAGCCGAGCAGCAACGTCTTTTCGACAGCATCATCACCTGGTTCAGCGCCCTCAACAAAGAGGATGAATTGCTGCTGGTGATCGAAGACGTACACTGGGCTGACAGTGGCAGCCTGGCATTACTGCGTTACCTGGCCCGCCGGCTCAACCGGCGCAGGGCCTTGGTCGTCGCTACCTACCGGGAAGTGGAATTGGACAAAGCATTGCCCTTACAGGAATTGTTAAGCGATCTCAACCGGGAGCGCCTGGCCCCCCGGATCAAACTCTCACGCCTGGATAAAGAACAAACCCATGATCTACTGGTGACGCTGTTCGCCGAGGAGATCACGCCCGAATTCCTGGACGGCATTTACCGCGAAACAGAAGGGAACCCATTCTTCATCGAGGAAGTGTGTAAATCCTTGGTGGATAGTGGCAAGCTGGTTTATGAAGGCGGCCGCTGGCGCCGGCCAGCCGATGTGCTTGAGCTGGAGATCCCCCAGGGAATCCGGCTGACCATCCAATCAAGATTGGCCAAACTGTCGGACGAAGAACAGAATACGCTGCAATTGGCCGCCCTATTAGGCCGGGAATTCGAATACGAACTGTTGGTCACCGTCAGTAATTTGGACGAGGATCAACTCATCGATGCTTTAGAGAATGCTGAAAGAGCCCAGATCATTGAAGAGATTCAATATTCGACCCCTGGCGCTACTCCTAACTTCAGTTTCACTCACGCTCTCATTCATTCGACCTTGTTATCCGATCTCAGCACACTGCGCCGCCAGCGTCTGCAGAGACAGGTTGCCCTGGTCTTAGAAGATGATTTTCCGGAAAGGCAAAAAGAGCTGGCGCCGTTACTTGGTCGTTATTTCGCCGAAGCCGGTGATGGCGACAAAGGCGTGACTTATCTGCTGTCGGCCGGCGATTCGGCTCGCGAGGTTTTCGCATACGAGGAAGCCATCGAAGCTTACGAGCAAGCTCTGCTTTTTCTAAAGGAGTGGGGCGATCACGAGCGTACAGCCCGTACCCTCATGAAATTGGGCCTGACCTATCACAATATATTTAACTTTGACTCGGCCAGAAAGGCCTATGAGCTGGGATTCGCCGAGTGGCAGCAGGCGGCCGAATCGTTGGCTTTAGATGCGGCCCTGCGAAAGCCGGCGCCTCATCCTTTCCGAGCCGTTGCCGGTGCTGTCCCATCTTCTCTTGATCCGGCATTGGACAGTGACGCCTATTCCACGTGGTGCATCAATCAGCTTTTTAGCGGCCTGCTCCAACTCACGGCCGACGATACATTGATGCCTGATGTTGCCCAAAGCTGGGAGGTGTTAGACGGCGGTCGTACTTATATCTTCCATTTGCAAGACGATGTCAAGTGGAGTGATGGAGAAGCGGTGACCGCCGCTGATTTTGAATACGCTTGGAAACGCGCTTTGAGCCCAGGCAACGATCAGGGGCTTTCCGAGATATTGTTTGACATCAAAGGGGCCAAGGCTTTCAAGGGCGGCCAACTTGATTATCCTGATGGAATAGGCGTCAGGGCAACAGCTGAATACACCTTGCTAGTGACCTTAGAAAACCCCAGCAGCTATTTTTTGCAGTTGATGGCTAACGCCGTTTCCAAGCCGGTTCCCATGCACGTTGTCGAACGACTTGGCCCTGTCTGGACTGAGCCGGCGAACATCGTGACAAACGGACCTTTCACGCTCAAGTCTCTGAATCCGGGCCAATCAATGATCTTCGAGCGCTACGAGAATTACCACGGGCGCTTTAAGGGTAACTTGTCCCAGGTGGATTTTAAAATTGTGCCTGGGCAGGCTGCACTGGAAATGTATGAACGGGACGAGCTGGACATCTTGTATCCATATGGTCCTGTATCCATCCAAGAGGGCAGACGGGCCATTCAACGTCACCCGGATGACTATATTTCAGGGTCAAATCCCATGACCACCTACCTGGCCTTTAACGTCAGAAAACCACCATTTGACGATCCCAACGTGCGCCGGGCGCTGGTCCTGGCCATGGATCGAGAAACCCTGGCCAACCGGGTGAGCCAGGGTCTCGACTTCCCGGCCGGAGGCGGCCTGGTTCCATCAGGGATAGCCGGACACGCTCCCGGGATCGCCCTACCGTACGATCCGGCTTTAGCTCGCCAGACACTGGCCGAAGCCGGTTATCCAGGCGGCCAAGGCTTGCCATCGGTCGAAGGTATTTGTTCGCACTGGCTCCCTCGAAGCGCGGTGTTTGAGAGTCTGGCTGCCGGATGGAAGACGAGCCTGGGTCTGCAAGTGTCCATCGAATATACTAATTTCGATGAATTCAATGATCGGTTGGACGGCGACATGCCTAACATGTGGCTTGCAGGTTGGGTGGCCGACTATCCCGACCCCGACAGTTTTCTACGCTACGGTTCCTGGTTGCAGAACAGTGGCTGGATAAACGATCAATACGAAGCCTTGGTGCAAGGCGCCAGGCGTATCGCCGACCAGGTCCAACGAATGGCCATGTACCGGCAGGCTGAACAAATTCTGGTGGAGGAAGCGCCGGTAGTGCCGATTAGTTATGATCGCCTGCACATTCTGGTCAAACCCTGGCTGCCGGCCTTGCCGGCCTCGATGATCAACGGCAATATCCTCAAGGACATCATCATCGAACGCCACTGATAACTGGTCACTGCGCTGCATAGCAGATGAGCCATTAGATCTATCCGATCTAATCGTCTATGTCTAATCGTCTATGCGATTTATTCGTCTAGAGGAAATATGCTGATGCTAGCGCTCTTGCTAAGCGGACACTACCAAGCGAAATCCGTAGTGGTGGGTTTCAAAGTATGGAAAGTGCCACCTTTGAGCCGTGCAAAGTAGGCGAGTTATGTTGTCTGCTCCCCAGCTCCCGCCACTCAGGATGCGAAAACGTCCCTTATCAGCTGTGGAATCTGTCCACTCCCAAACATTGCCGCTCATATCTGCACAACCATACGGACTGTCCCCTTGGGGCGAATAGTTTCCTACGGGCGTTGTCCCACCTACATTTCTGTTGAAATTACACAATTCCGCGTTCGGTTCCTGATTCCCCCAAGGATAATCCCGGCCATCCATGCCGCGGGCCGCCTTCTCCCATTCTACTTGGGTAGGCAATCGTTTCTTTGCCCACTCAGCATAGGCAACCGCATCATCCCAAAAAATATAGACCACAGGATGGTCGGTTATCTCGGTCTGCGGCGTTATTCCTGGCCAATGGGGAGGCGGCTCGTGGCCGGTGGCCTCAACAAAGC
>JAHEJP010000135.1 GCA_024638855.1 Chloroflexota bacterium | reverse complement strand
GCTACGGCTACTTCTAAGACAGCCGGATGGGAAGCCAACACCTCTTCCACCTCTCGCGGATAGATGTTAAAACCACCGGCGATAATCATATCCTTTTTACGGTCTTCAATATAGAAATAGCCTTCTTTGTCCATTCGGGCGATATCACCAGTGTACAACCAACCATCCCGTAAGGTATTTGCCGTTTCTGTTGGCATTTCCCAATAGCCTGCCATTACGTTCGGCCCCTTTATGACCAATTCACCAATTTCACCAACCTTCATCTCGTTGGTGCCCGTTTCAGGATCGACAATCCGGCATTCAACATTGGTAAGAGGCAAGCCGATGGATCCCTCTCGATTCTCGCCGAAAATCGGATTGGCGTGGGTAACAACATGGGCCTCGGTCAGACCAAATCCCTCGACCAGCTTGCCCCCAGTCAGCTCCTCAAATTTCTGTTTTGTTTCTCGAAGTAAAGGAGCAGATCCTGATACGCATACCTTGATAGATTTTATGTCGTATTTTCCGGAGGCAACATCTGGATTGTTATTGATGGCTACATATAGCGCCGGGACGCCCGGGAAGATAGTCGGTTTGTATTTGTTTATACTTTCCAATAGATCTTTTTGGTCCCTGGGATCAGGAATGAGAACCAGAGTTCCTCCAATCATAATTCCAAAATTCATGGCCACAATCATACCGAAAGAGTGAAAGAGGGGAATAGCGGTTAACATAATCTCATTTCCTTCTTCCGTATTTGTCAACCATTTATTGATCATAATGGTGTTGGCGACTAGATTTTTATGAAGGCCAATTGCGCCCTTCGATAGTCCAGTCGTTCCCCCCGTATATTGCAGCAGTGCCATGTCATCGCCAGACACTGATACATCTACGCTTGTAGACTGACTTACAGCAGCCAAAAAATCTTGAAACCACATGTCTCCCGGCTGCAATTTGATTCGGTGACCGCCTTTTTTCTCTTTGGCTAAAGTAAATAATAATTTGAGATGAGTAGGCAGATATTCTTTGATATTGGTAACAATGATTCGTTTAACTGCAGTATTTCCCTTGACTTGAACCCGCTTTAGTAAGTCGTAATAGAGGCTCATGACAAAGACCGTCTCGGCGCCACAGTCGGCTAGTTGGTGTTCGAGTTCCCGCTCCGTATAAAGCGGATTGGTCGCGATAACGATGCCTCCAGCCTTTAATATCCCATAGTATGAGATCACGAATTGAGGCGTATTCGGCATATAAATAACTGCTCTGTCACCATGTTGAAATCCGTTTGTCGCCAAGGCAGTTGCTACGGCATCGGAAAGCGCATTCAATTCGGTGTAAGAAATCGATCGCCCCTTAAATAAGATGGCAGGCTTGTTTGGAAATTGTTCGACTGAATTCTCCAACAATTTGTGCAGTGGGATGTCTGGGAACTCTAATTCAACCGGTACGCCCTGGTCGTAACTTTTGATCCATGGTTTTTGTTCGTAAGTGGTCATATCTGCTTTTCTCCTTTAAAAAAATAGCGTACAGATAGATCGGTCTCCCTCCATCAGTATAGACTTCGAAATATCTTCCTGTCAACGGGTATTGTCGCCATTTTCAAATCCCACTCCAAAGCTGCGTCATTCATTTTAGTTGGTTGTTGTAACAGGAGTATTCATAGAAAAAATTCAGACAATTTGTGGGATAAAACCTGTACTCTTTAGTTGGTCAAGATGATTTTCCCAACCAGGTGGCTGATTGTTTATTAATGCTAAAATTTCCGAGTCTAAAGGATAGGATAGTTTGTGGCGTTGGACTGACCATCCCGTCGATTCTTGCCATGACAGGATGGCATATTTTGCCCTTGGATCGCCATCGCCGGGTAAATTGACTGAACTAATATTTACCAGAACCTTGTCTTTCCAAAGACGAGTACTGGGTATGTGGAGATGTCCGAAGGCGACTAGACGCTCTGTCGTTTTGTCCAATATGGGCTCTAAATCATCATCCGTTTGTCTTACCTTGCCGTATAGTTCGAGTTGCTTATCGACAGGGGGGAAAATGATCTGGTTAACATCAACTGGATTAGCATGAACGATTAATAAATTATCGGCCGCATTGGAAGTCGGCGCGAACACCTTATTAAATGATCCCTGAAGTAACTTAATCCAAGACAGAGAATCCTGATCAAGCTGCCTGGCTGTCCACCGGCAAATCGCTTGTAGTTGCATTCTTTGGATCTGCATGGGTTCATCCATATCATCGGTGATAGTCGGCGGCGAGAGAATCCATTGATCTGTATTGCCAACAAGGCAATCGATATTGTGTTCTCTTATCAAGTCAATACATGCTTGTGGCCTTGGTCCAACAACGCAAAGATCACCGGCGAACACAATGTGATCGATGTCGTTTTGAGCAAAAATGTGGTCCAAAATGGCCTGTAGGGCCGTCAGGTTTCCATGAACATCAGAGAAAACGGCGATTCGCATAGTAATACCCCATTTCATGAATTAATCGGCAATAATCAGGAGATTGTGTTCATGCAGCCTACTTCTAAAAGAAAAGATCTGACGCTTCCGATGTTATCCAAAGGTAGATACTTGTCTCTAGCGGTTTTTTGGTAGCCGTCAACTTCTAAACATGATCCTTACTGTTTCAAGTGAAGTTCTTGTCAAAGATAGGCCCGGTCATTTTGGATTCACTTTTCAATATTTCAACTAGCTTTTTTCGTCGCTTTGATCCGCTAAGAGTTTCCAAAGAACGTACGCCAAGAGGATCAATCGTTTTTCGTAGTAAAGAGATCTCTTCAGGAGAGGGAGGGACTGTCTCTGGAATATCGTCAGGTATGACGAGCTCAAAACCTGTCTTGGCAATGATCCGTTTTAACGTTATTCCTGGATGTAAACTCATGATTCTCATTCGGCCGGAATCGGGTTCAAAATCGAACTGGCCCAAATCAGATATCAGGTAATGGGGTCCTCTCCCGACCGTACGGCCGTCATCGTGCCCGATCCCGCTACGAAAATCGAGCTTTTTGACGAAAGTGTGCCGGCCGTGTCTCGGCACATATAGGTAGTTTCGATGACCGGTGACCGTTACATCTGGAATCCCACCTGAGCCCGGCAACCGCAATCTTGGCATTTCATAGCTACCCCCAATATGAATATTGTTGAAATTACCGTACGGGTCAACTTGCCCTGGTCTAAAAAACTCCTTAATACTGAAACGCGGCAAAAAATCGCAGGCAATGTCGACGAAATCAATGCTTAATAAACTCTGTTGAATCCAAAGCCTCTCAATGGTGGCAACACCTATTGGCGCCCAGTTTTGACATATTGCCTGGCCAATTGCTGACGCGAACGCAAGATTAGGTGCATGGGTAAGCTTAGCCAGCAGAAATCCGGCAGCGACCAGAGGCGTTGCAATACCTTGGCCAACTAATTCGCCATCCTCAATCTGGCGACTCACGCAGGTAACTATCAACTCATCGATCGTGTAATCGTTAATCGGCATATCAACCATCAATGCGCTAGGGAATGGAGGTACGAATAAAACTCGCCCTGATTACAGTCATCGATATAACGAAGAATCTCTTCTCCATCAATTGAGTACTTTGGAAAACATGAAGTTGGCCAAGCCCCATTCGGACAGTGAACAACTGCCGTAACAGGGTGTCCATTAATGTCAATTGGCTCAGCCAGCTCTTCAACAACTTCCTCGGCGGTGATGATTACCGTACTAGCAATTGATGCCAACTCGAAATCGATAGTTGGATTGCCGCCGAGTATACAATTTCCAAAACGATCAGCTTTCAACACGTGGATGATGGCAGCATCACATTCGATTGCTGGGAAAGCAGTTAATAATTGCCCTGAATACGGATCAGTGATGCTCTTAACATCAGTTCTTACACGGAGTAAATCAGTCCCTTGCCAGGCTAAACTTGGCATAAATCCGACCCCAGCCATTCGTGCGCGGATACCGTAGGCGATACTAGCTTCACTTTCTTCGATGATCTCGATGCTGCCTTGGTTAGCAGAGTCAGTAAACATTGGCGCCAGACCAAATATCTCTAACCCAAAATAGCAAGTACGTACTCGTTTGACCAGACCTGAGCCGACTAACATATCGGCCGCCAGGCCACAAGTGAAGGACAGCAGAGTCAAGTTAGTTGGGGGTTGTTCCTGGCGAATCAAGGCCAGAACAAATTTGACCGGCCTTCGGTATATGGTCATTCCACCAAGAGCTAAGATGTCGTCACTATGAATGAATGCCAGGGCTTCCGACAAGGAAACGGATTTATCAATCATTAGGATGGTCTTAGCCCAGGTTATCTAGAGCATCACGAACAACCGAAATGACTGTTTCGACCTGGAGAGGTTTTTGGATATAGGCGACCACGCCTTGTTTCAAAAACTCTTTTCCCCCGCGTTCCAATGGGTATCCAGTAATAATAATCATTTTTATATCCGATGTTCGTTCTTTGAGGGCTGAATATAAACTGGCACCATCCATAACCGGCATGACCATATCACTGATTACTAAATCAATTTTTCCCTGTTTCTTTTCAAATAATGACAAGGCCTCCTGTCCATTTGCTGCCGCAAGGACCTGATAATTTACTGAGCCCAATATTTCGACCAAGGCTTCCCTAGAGGCCTCATCATCCTCGACCAACAAAATCGTTTCACCATGACCCATCCGAAGCTGATCGAATTCAAGTGCCGATTCCTCAATGGCAGGAGCGATGAACGCCGGGAGGTAAATAGTAAACGTCGTTCCCTGGCCAAGATCACTGACAACGTCGATGAACCCTTCATGTAGCTTAACGATACCGTATACTTGTGCTAGCCCAAGTCCCGTGCCACGAGCCGTGTGTTTGGTGGTGAAGAATGGCTCAAAGATCCGCGGCAAATCTTCTGCTTTGATGCCCTCCCCGGTATCGGATACCGCAACTGTGATCCATTCACCCGCAGACATATCAGGCAAAGGGTAGCCTTGTTTGGGATCAAGCCTGAGATAATCCAATTTGATACTTAATACTCCTCCCATGGGCATTGCATCACGGGCATTCGTTGCCAGGTTCGTAATCGCCTGTTGCAAACGGCCGGTATCGGCATTTACCAGGTATTCTCGGCTAAGTAACTCTGCTTTGAATTCAATATTTTCGGGCAGAGTTTGTCTCAACTTTCTTACGAGTTCTCGCGCAAAGGGTAAGAGATCAACTGGCCTTCGCTCGACAACAGATTGCCGGCTGAAATCAAGGATTTGTCGGATAAGTTCTGAAGCTCTCTCTGCCTGCAATTGTATGGTATTTAATCGCTTCTCTTCTTTCTCCGGTAAATCGGGCATTCTTAAGATTAGCTGAGTGTACAGAGAAATAACCGTCATGATATTGTTGAAATCATGAGCAATCCCGGCTGCCAGCTGGCCAACGGAATTCAACCTTTCCTGGGCTCGAATATAGCCCTCTTGTCTTCTTGTATCCGTCACATTTCGCAATATGAGAAGCCAATCTGACTCCTTTACAGTTGAATCCATTGGCCGGGCTGAGACTTCGAAAATACCTTCTGGTTCGATGGCCGATATTTCCTGCCAGCTTGAGGATTTTGAATCCCAATTTAATAACTTATCCATCGAAACTTTGCCTAGATGATGCAATGTCTCCCCTTGCTGAGCATCTGATAACTGCGCCAAGTATCCTGTCGCAGCCTGGTTAGCAACAAGAATACATTGGTTTTTGTCAAGTAAAACGATGCCATCAGGAACAAGGTCTACAAGCTGCTTAAGTTGGGAAGCTTGTATCCGCGTTTTATTGAGCAATCTTTGAGTTTCGGAAAATAATCGAGCCTTGTCGATGGTCGTGGCTGCTTGGTTTGCAACTGCCTGGGCAAGCTCGGCCTCACCAGGACCATAGGCACCAACATTTTTATTATCAAGTGTGATAAAACCAATGACTGAATCGCGAACCAATAGTGGAATACCCATCCAACCCCTTGTATAAGTTGTATCTCCCCACCGACCGAAGGACGATAGAGCTTGCGCATCTTGCAAGACCAAAGGCTTGTTTGAGGCCAATATCTGGGTAGTAAGTTTATCTTCAATTGAATACGTTTTTTCAATCACTTTGGCGATATCTGGGAAACCTTGTCCGGCAACGGCCTGCAGACGATCCCCTTCAATCAGAAAGACACAGGCGCTGTCATAGGGCACCACTCTACATAGATGTACCAGTATGCTCTCTAGAACTTGATCCATCTCCAGGGTTGAGGTCAATTCGGCTGCGACACTGATTAGGGTGTCAGCTTCCTGGCGTCTTCTTAATTCGGATTCGAGATATTGGCTATCTTGAATCGCAACAGCTAGCAGTCCTGCTACTTCTGTAGCTATTTCAACCTGATTTTCCTCGAAATCTTCTGAGGTCGTTCGGCCGATATTCAGAGAACCGATCAATCTATTACGGCTCATTAGGGGAACATTGACGAAGTGATAATTACCCTCATCGTGTAAATCGTCTCCCAATCCGATGGATGAGGATTCAATTCCTGCACTATGCTCGTAATAAATATCGCCAGCAGATAGAGCTTCAAACATTTCAGCTTCAGTATCGAGCCTGAAAGTGTTTCCCTCGGTGATATGTGTTTCACCGCGAGAAAAGACTGCCAGTACCGATCCAATTTCTGCAGGAATATCAAGTAACGTTACACTGGCACGATGAAAAGGAATCAAGCTACTTAAACGCTCCAGTCCCACTCTGGCAATAACTTCCTTCGAGCGCGCGGTTAATATAGCTTGGTCAATTTCTCGGATGATTAATAAGCGCTCGGCTAGTTGTCGGTAGCTTTTTTCTCTCTCGCTCAAAGCGGTTATCAAACGAGCATATTCCAGGGCTATGCCAATGTGGCTAACATAGGCAGCGAAGGCAGGCAGATCTTCCTGTCTTAGATCTTGACTCGTAAAGTTGATAACCCCAAAAATATCTCCCTCGACAACTAAAGGGGCGAAGACGGCTGGTTTTTGTTTCAACTTATCCAATAAGGACTTGCTTTCTTCCTGGGCTTCTTGCGGTAGAAGCTGACTCACAACCGAAGCAATATTGTGTGTAAAAGTTGGTACTCTCTCTACCACAACTTTTTCATAAACATCGACGTTCGATATGTCAAAGGTCAATTCGCCTAGGATGATGCTCGTTTGTCTTTCAAAATCTTTTAGCTCCTCCAAATCGTCATCAGGTAAGATAGCTGCGCGAATGGTTGCAAATCGTTTTGTTTCGTCTAGCAGAGTGAGTGCACCGCTTAGCCCAAACGCACGTGTTTGCTCTTTAAAAGCCGTTAGTACATTGTCTTCCGACCTGGCTGAGCGCTGGATAGCGGTCGCCGCTGCATTTACGGCCGTTAAGATAGACATACTCCGAGCAGCCCCGGATTCCGCGGCTAATATCTTTCGGTTCATCTGAAAAATATATTTTTCACCAGACGATGGTCAGGACTCAAATCCATCTATTTTCTTAAAATTTGTGGAATACTTTGTTGGTAGACAAAACACACTTTCGCCATTCGTTTATCATTAATAATACTTGACAATTATCCACATGGCGTCTTTACCAAACCAAGGACATGCCTAATGCCGGACTGGACCTATCAAAAAGTATATCACAATAGTTATCTGTAGCGGTTTCTTGCAGGCTCCCCAGATTTTTACCAAATAGAAGTTTGTCATTCTCACGTATGCGGGAATCCACATGCATGCCCAAGAAAGACCCCCGCCTTCGCAGGGGTGACAGCTTCCAAAGACGTACTTTGGTAAAAACGTGCAGGCTCCCCGGGAGGTTGCTGGGAGAAAGGTGAATCCAGGAGAAAAGAATTGGGAATTAGCTAACGATTTCTATGGACGACAAGGTCGATTAGACTGCTTAACTCATCCCTTGCAGGTGATTCCGGAATACCAGACAAAGCAACTTGCGCGTGGTGAGCCCATTCACTTGCTTGAGCTTTGGCGACTTCTATGGCGCCGGACTCCCTGAGCTGGGCAAGCATGATTTTAATCGGATCTTTTTCAGTAACTTTGGTTCTGTCCAATACTGTATTTCCGTTTTGGTTTACAATAGCACCCATACCATGGACCACGTCATTACCAATCGGCTTGCCTAAAACGTCGGGATCACCAACAACATCCAGTACGTCATCGACCATCTGGAATGCTAATCCGAGAAAATACGCATACTGCGATAAATTTTCTACAATCGATTCCTCAGAGCCAGCCAATAGCGCACCCATTTTCGCAGCTGCCTGGAATAGGCTTGCAGTTTTTCTTTCAATAATCAATTTATAGGTTTCTCGATCTATAGAGCCATTCTTAGCTGCTTCAGCCTGAAGGGTTTCACCCTCTACCAATTTAACACAGGCATCAGCCATGAGGATGTTGTAGGTCGCATCATAAGGCGCCATTAATTCATAAACCTTTGTAAAGAGGTAGTCGCCTGTCAGCAGTGCAAATGTTCTGCCCCATTGGGCATGGACGCTAATTTTTCCACGTCTTGTCAAACTATGGTCGTTGATGTCATCATGGACCAATGTGGCGGTATGTACGAGTTCAACTGCAGCTGCTAGTGGGACGACCTCGGAAATGTTTTGTCCACCGGCGGCAAGGTAGGAGAGGAGGGTTAAGCGTGGACGGAGACGCTTTCCACCGGAATCGACGATATGAAGACTCGCATCTCGTAACAGATTTACGTCGGTGTTTATTGTCTGGCTCAGTATTTCTTCTACGGCAATCACGCCATCATCCACGCGATCCGTTAGCATTTTTTCGCCTCGTTCATAACTTTCAATTAATTTTGAACATTATAGATCGTTCGAAAAGTGGCGTCAAGGGATTTGTGAATAATTTCGCAAATGAACGAGTCTGGATTCGGTTACTTAGAGGCGATTATGGCAAGTGATATAATTGATTATTAATCTTTCGACAGTTGGAGAGACCACGAAGATGGTCTGTTTTCGTTGAGTAAAGGGATTAACGTAGAAGGAGGATGTTGTGGAAGAATTACGAGCCAGGATAATCGCAGAGGGACAGATATTAGGTAAAGGCATCTTGAAGATCGATAGTTTTCTGAATCACCAGGTAGATGCCAGGTTAATGGAATTGGTAGGGAATGAAATCGCAGAACGTTTTCGGGGGTCAAATCCAACCCGAATCTTGACTGCAGAGGTGAGTGGCATTGTACCGGCGATTATGGTTGCCTTAGCTATGGAAAATGTTCCTGTGGTATACGCTCGAAAACATAAACCAATCACAATGCAAGAGCCGGTATACATTGAAGTGGCCCCAAGCCATACCAAAGGCAGTGAGGTCAACCTGATGGTTTCACCTGAATTTTTAAAGGCTGGGGATCGGATTCTTATCGTCGATGATTTTTTAGCGAGCGGCCGGACGATTGAAGCGCTTGCGCGTATCGTTCAACATGCAGGAGCAACTTTGGTCGGGATCGCAGCCGTGGTGGAAAAAATATTTGAAGGCGGCCGAGATGAATTGGCGCAATGGAACGTGCCCATCTTTTCCGTGGCTGCCATTTCAGATATGCGTGACGGCAAGATCGTTCTTTCTGAGAATTAGGTGTGTCAAATTTCGAGCCGTTACAAATAAGATCCCTAAGATGGGCATTTCGCCGCGAAACGTACAGCACTTTTCCAAATACTCTTCATTATCTGTAACCGTTACATACTTTAGTAACTCGTGTTCAGCGGAGTTGTTTCTGTTTATTTAACATCGAAGGTCCAAGCCTAAATGCCTGAAAATCACTACGACACGATAATCATCCTAGATTACGGTTCTCAATACAGCCAACTTATTGCGCGTCGTATACGCGAAGCGAAGGTGTACTGCGAGCTATTCTCATGGCGAGCGAACGCAGATAAAGTCATGGAGCGAAAACCAAAAGGCTTTATCCTTAGCGGAGGTCCGAATAGCGTTTATGATGAGGGAGCGCCAACTTTACCCGACTACGTGATATCCAGCGGTTTGCCAATACTTGGCATTTGTTTCGGCATGCAGCTAATGACGCAAAGATTGGGCGGGAGGGTTTATTCCAGTGAGGAGCGAGAGTATGGTCCGGCAAGATTGCACGTTGAAGATCTCAACAATCCATTGTTCTTAGGATGGCGACAGGAGACAGCGACTATTGGGCAAACGAGTCCAGATCTCGGGATCGAACAGGTATGGATGAGCCATGGGGATCGTGTGGAAGAAGTAGCCTCCGGTTTTTCACGCATAGCATACAGTGAACACTCGCGTTTTGCTGCCATATCAGATTTATCAAGAAATTATTATGCTGTCCAGTTTCATCCAGAAGTAATCCATTCCAAGCAGGGGCAACTATTAATCACCAATTTCGTCCAGGGCGTATGTGGATGCCGTCCAGATTGGACGCCAACTAATTTCGTACAGGATGAGATAGATCGATTGCGAAAAAGGATAGGAACAGGTCGTGTCATTCTTGGGTTAAGTGGGGGTGTCGATTCGGCTGTTGCCGCTTCTTTGATACACCGGGCAATAGGCAAGCAACTCACATGCATTTTGGTTGACCATGGATTAATGCGTAAAGATGAGTCGTTTCAAGTTATAGACACTTTCAAGAAAACCTATGGGCTGCAACTCGAAGCAGTGAATGCTGTAGAGGAGTTTATGGAAGCTCTCTCCGGAGTCACTGATCCAGAATCTAAACGTCGAATTATTGGCGAACTGTTCATCCGGATTTTTGAACGCGCAGCAAAGAGTTTAGGACAAATCGACTATTTGGCCCAAGGCACTATTTACCCAGATGTCATAGAAAGTGCAGCAAAAGATAAACCGGAAGCCGAAACCATCAAAACGCACCATAATGTTGGTGGGCTTCCGGTCGAAATGCAATTCGCTCTAGTCGAACCCTTGCGCCAATTGTTCAAAGATGAAGTTAGATTGATAGGTCACGAGTTGGGCTTACCGGAGACCCTGTTATGGCGACAGCCATTTCCTGGACCCGGGCTGGCTATCCGCTGTTTAGGAGAAGTAAGCTGGGATCGATTAGAGCGCTTACGAGAAGCTGATGCGATCTTTGTCCAAGAGTTAGCCGAGGCGAATCTACTGCGGGAAGCAACGCAACAAGCATTTGCCGTCCTTCTACCGGTTAAGAGCGTTGGCGTGATGGGCGATGGCCGAACTTATGAAGAAGTTATCGCCTTACGAGCCGTCACGACAGAGGATTTTATGACCGGAGATTGGGCCCGTTTGCCCACGGATTTGCTCGCAAGAGTTAGCCAACGGATCGTTAATGAGGTTCAGGGCATAAATCGGGTGGTTTATGATATAACCTCAAAACCACCGGCGACTATTGAATGGGAATAACAAGAGCACACACTGTTTAGGATCTCATTGTTAACCAATACTTGTCGGCCGATTGGAGGGAAAAATGAATTATGGTGATTTATTCTCCCGAGCGTGGCGAATCGTCTGGATTAAGAAGTTTATGTTGGTTTTAGGGTTCCTCGCCGCTTTAGGCGGAGCCACATCCAATAACTTCAATTTTAACTATGGTATCAATGATTTTCCGACCGGCTTTGAAACCAGGATTGAACCATTCTTAACGAAATTTTTACCCTTTATAATTGGTCTAATTTGTCTGGGATTTTTGATTGAAATCTTTCTATGGCTGCTGAGATTAACTGCCCAGGCTGGACTGATTGAATCGGCCGCCAGGCTGGATGCGGGTGAAGAAGCCTACTTTAGTCAAGCTATTTCCTCGGGAATAAAAAAACTTGGACGAATGGTTGGAATAAACCTTTTGCTTTACGGACCGTTTAGTATCATAGTGGCCATCTTCATTTTTACGGCAATCGTAGTATTAGGAAGCGCAATTGGTTCAAGCGTTGCTAGTAGTGATGAAAGCATATGGGCCATAATAGCCGGCAGCTTCGCTATTTTCAGTGTATGCATCGGACTATTGGCATGTTTTTTTGTTCCCATTTGGCTGGTGTTGACCGTCATATATCCGTTTGCGCAAAGAGGGGCCGTGCTTCAAGATTTGGGAGTTATCGACAGCATCCAGCACGCATGGCAGATCATCAAAGCCAACATTAGCGAGGTTGTATTATTGGCGCTGTTTTTCATCGCCATTGCCATCGGCATTGGTATTGTTGTCGTGCTGTTGATGATCCCCCTCGCATTCCTAGCCATGTTCCCGGTGATTATGGAAGTTATCATGACCGGTAATATTGACCCTGGAAATATTGTTTTGGTGTTTTGTGG
>JAHEJP010000499.1 GCA_024638855.1 Chloroflexota bacterium | reverse complement strand
GCTACGCTATCGTCGGAGCGGACTTGCTTAACAGACAAATCTCCGAAATAATCGCTCAACTCACTGGAGTCAAACATTTTTACTTGAATCTACCAACGCCTTTGATGCGTTCTATTGCTGGAATGATGGAATATGTCGCCAGGACCAGCGGATGGGATCCGTTATCCACCAGGACCTTCATAGACGAGGCCTTAGGCCGTTATCTGTTCGTTGATGGCGCTGAGACGAATGAAACTTTTGGCATCAAACCCCGTGAGGATGAAGCTATGATTGCCGACGCCATACGCTGGTTGCTTTTTACCGGTCAAATTGGCAAGCGTCGGACCAAACGACTGGTTCCTCTATTTCCATCGGATCCTTGCTGGTGACCTGCCTCTTGTGGCCGATCAATACGTTTGGTTGTTGCCGGCAACCACTGTTTTTTTGATTGACTGAGTGGCTGGGTCGAGAAGGCAGGGAGATGATGCATGAAACAAATCTGGTTCTATGCCTACGATCCGCATGTGCCTCCACACACCTGGATTACCCTCAGACGACATTGCCGGCCGATCTGGACCAAGCCGCAGCAAAATACGCCGATCATCCATTCATTCTTTTTAAGGGCACGATACTTACTTAACAGGAGACCCTCTCGGCTATTCAACGCTTTGCGACTGCATTACAGGATCTTAGCCTGAATGCCAGTGAACGGGTCGCCATACATTTGCCTAATTGCCCGCAACTCGTTCTAGCCTACTAAGCCACAATGAGACTTGGCGCGATTGCGGTTCCGTGCAATCCAATCAACACCGCCCGCGAATTGGCTCACCAGTTTAGCGACTCTGGTTCGAGCATTGCGATTATACTCAGCAACACTTGCCCAATCGTCAGCGAAATAAGATCCCAAACGCCTTTGATAAATGTTGTAGTTGCCAAAATAAAGAACTATCTGCCAGCCCATCTCGGTTTCTTTTTGGATTATTGTTAGAAAGCAGTCGTGGTACAAGGTTGACATAATATAAGAATATCGGACTTATTGGTTTCAGGATCTACTCAATCAAAATCCACTGCCTGTCCAGTTGCTCGAAATCTCAGTCTCTGATAAGGCTGTGCTCATTTACACCGGTGGAACAACAAGCAGATTTAAGGTCGCCTGTTAACCCACAGGAACATCCTGGCTAACGCATTTCAGGTTTGAGTCTGGGCGGATGTTCTCAACAGACCGGCTCGCGTCTTAGTCGCCTTGCCACTTTTCCACATCTACGGCATGACAACCTGTATGAATATCGGTGCCCTGGCGCCGGGCACGATTATTCTTGTCCCGGATCGCCGGGATATCGACGATTTGTTGAAGACCATACACCGTCAACGGCCCCAGTAATTTCCTGGCGTCACGGCCATGTATTCAACTCTGCAACCATCCAGATATCGGCAAGCATGATCTGAGCTCAATCGAAACCTGCATAAGTGGCCCTGCACCGCTACCCTCAGAAGTACAGCAGCAATTTCAGGAAATAACCGGCGCTCGTTTGGTTGAGGGCTATGGCTTAAGCGAAGCCTCACCTATCAGTCATAGCATCCAATTTACGGCCCGGATCATATCGGCACAATTGGCTTACCCTGGCCAGACACCGAAGTAAAAATCGTCGAT
Source organism: Chloroflexota bacterium (assembly GCA_024638855.1). Classification (GTDB taxonomy): domain Bacteria; phylum Chloroflexota; class Anaerolineae; order Promineifilales; family Promineifilaceae; genus UBA11865. The sequence continues at coordinate 1,647 of JAHEJP010000499.1, read as the reverse complement.
ACCGCTACCAGTGAATTGATTCCAGAATCCTGTTTACCAGGAGAGATGTGTATCCGTGGTCCGTAAGTAATGCCCGGATACTGGAATCGACCGGATGAAACGACCGACATCTTGCGCCCCGCATATAGCGGGGCGCTGCCGTGGCTGCATACTGGGGATATTGCCACCATGGATGAAGACGGCTACTTTCGTATCGTCGATCGAAAAAAAGATGTTATCTTGGGTGCCGGTGGGCTGAATATTTACCCAAGGGAACTCTAGGACCTTTTGTACACCCATCGCCAGATAACGGAAGCGGCCGTGGTTAGAGCACCTGTAGAGGGGAAGGGGGAAGGCGCAAAAGCCTTTGTCGTATTAAAACCGGGTGAAACTTGCACGTCGGATGAGATCCTCGTCTTCTGTCGTCAAAACCTGGCGCCATATAAAGTGCCCAAATTCATCGAATTTCAAGACCAACTACCTAAAACCCAGGTGGGCAAGGTCCTGCGACGATTACTGGTCGTGGATGAAGGTGCCTGGACAATCGATGCGGCAGAAGACGAGGTTGACCCTATAGACTAAGTTCGGAAGGCGGTAACCTTGGCGCTGAAGACGCTGTGATAGAGTGAGTCGTCTTCGGAAACGATCTCCCTTAATTGCAACTGTTCGACCGCGTCATCAATCACTGACTTGTCCATGTAGACAGGCGTTAGTTCCACATCCACGAAGCCGGCCGCCTCAATGGCCCCTATATAATCGTGCACTTCAAGAGCCCCGGCAATACATCCCGCCCAGGCAGCCATATCTTGTTTAACGGCATCAGGCAGAGGGCCATCAGTGACGATATCCGATACGGCCAATTTACCCCCCGGCCGCAACACGCGAAATGCTTCACGGAATACTTGCTCTTTATCAGGGCTCAGATTAATGACACAATTTGATATAACGACATCGACCGATCCATCGGCTACCGGCAAATGCTCAATCTCTCCCAAGCGGAATTCAACATTGTCAGCGCCGACTTTAACCTTATTTGCGCGAGCTTTTTCGATCATTTTGGCAGTCATATCGACGCCGATAACCCGGCCAGTCTGCCCGACACGTTTGGCGGCCAGGAAACAGTCGATACCGCCCCCAGATCCCAAATCTAGGACCGTCTGGCCCGGCTGCAATGCAGCTAGAGTGATCGGGTCGCCGCAACCCAAAGAAAGTGTTGTAACTTCGGCCGGCAACTCGGTCGCATCCGGCGCCTCATAGATCATCTTGATTTGATCGATATTAACGGCCGTATCCACCCCACAGCAATCAGAAACTGCATTGTTTGGCCCACAACAACTTGCCTGTTGATCGACGGACGATTGTTCCGCGATGCGTCCATACCGTTCACGAACCTGATCCCTAACCTGACCTTCGACCACGAAGGAATTCTTTTCAATTCTTGCCATCTCTAAACCTCCGAATTGACACTTGTTATTGGTACTCTATTTTTCTCCCAAAACTACATATCGATAGCTATCTATATATAATCATATCGATGTTTGTCTATTTGTCAAGACTAATTTTAGGGAATTTGGTAGAAGGAGAAGTAAGTGGTATGCATCATGGTTTTGTTATAGGCTAATTGATCAGAAGATTTGCTCCCTAGATAATGACGCGTACCCAGATTGG
>JAHEJP010000498.1 GCA_024638855.1 Chloroflexota bacterium | reverse complement strand
CCGGTAATTGTAGGGCCAAGATCGGCCAAATTCCAGCCCTGTTCGATTAGCGAGAATATCCCTACCCGGCCGCCTCCAATTCCGAAATCATTCGGATTAAATATTCCACCAAATCGATGCCTTCTTCCTCCCCACCAAATGAAAAGAGTACCGCCTGGAACTTTTCCTGCAATTGGGCATCGCCCGACTCCTCCACCCGGCTGCTCAGCTCCAGGAAAAGTTGAATCGCTTGTTCATCAGACATATCCTCCGCGCCTAAAGCTGCCTTGACCAGGACATCCAGGATCTCGGCCGCCAGCACCGCCCGGCCCGTCTTCTCTTGCAACTCCCGCAGCTGGGCGCCGGCGTCATCCTGACCGTCCAACGCCGCTATCTCTTCTTCCATCGAGGCGATCTGTTCCTGGGCCTCGGCCAGCTGGTTCTGAGCTTCGGCCAACTGGCTCTGCGCCTCAGACGCCTCAGCCTGGGCCGAGGTTAGTTCGCCTGTCAGCTGCGACACCTCCAACTCGGCCGCAGCCAGATCGGCCACCACCTGGTCGTGCTCGTCCTGGGGCACGCCGCAGCCGGCCGCCAGCAACAGGACCAGGGCCAGCAAAACCATCAAAACTATCCTGTTATACTTCATCCTCGTCTCCTTCCTTACCCAAACCTCTTGCTTGGTTTATAGACGAAGCTCTCTAGGGAGCCTAGGGAGCTTAGAGCGTCAGCTCCCGTATCTTCTTCTCGGCGCGCACCATACGATCTTCAAATTTCAAATCGAAGGATAACTTCTCGGAGATTCGTCGCATGCCCAGGTTCTCGGGCAACATGTAGGCCATCACCCGGCCGATATCGCGCTCATCTTCGGCCACTTGCACCAACCGGCGCAACAACTCCGTTCCCAGACCCTGACCCTGGAAGTCATCGTCGATGAGTATGGCGAACTCGGCTTCATCGCTGCCGTAAATCTTGCTGAGCCGGCCGACGCCCACGATTCGTCGTTCGGGCTCTCGCTTCACGGCCGCCAGCACCATTTCCCGGTCGTAGTCGATGAAGCAGATGCGGGTCAGACGCTCGTGAGCCACGCGTTGGCTCAACTGCAGGGCGTGGAAATAACGCATGTAAACGCTATGCTCGGACAAGCCGGCGTGGAATACGGCCATAAGCGGCTCATCTTCCGGCCGAACGGGCCGGATATTGACGAAGGTATCATCCTTCAGATTCCAGGGTTTGATATATTGAATCGGGTACGGCCGGACGGCCAGTTGGGGCAAATCTTTTTCTTCGGTCTCCAGGCCGTGCAAGACAACCCGGGCATCTAAGGCCAGCAACATCTCCGATGAAGCCAGCAGCGGATTGATGTCGATCTCCCTGATCCAGTGCTGTTCGGCCACCAGGAAGCTGAAGCGCACCATGAGTCTTTCCAGGGAGTCCAGGTTCACCGGATCGCGGCCCCGAATCCCTTTCAGAGCCTCGTAAATCTTGGTCCGTTCCATCATGCGCCGGGCTAGCGTAGAGGTCAGAGGCGGCAAACCCAATTCTCTATCCTTGTAGACCTCGACCATGGTACCGCCCGTGCCAAAGAGCAGAACCGGGCCAAATTGTGGATCGGGGCTACTACCGATGATGAGTTCGTAGGCGTCGCTCAGGTCGATCATCGGTTGCACCGTTACGCCCTGAAAATCGGCCGCGCTGGCCCGTTCGGCCACTGCTGCGGCCATGCTCTCGAAAGCCTCTCGCACGTGGTCCCCATTCTGTAGATTCAGGCGCACGCCACCCACGTCTGTCTTGTGAGTGATGGTCTCCGAATTGAGCTTGACCACCACCGGGTAGCCAATGGCCTCGGCCGCCGACACGGCATCTTCCACCGTTGCCGCCAACCGCGTCTCCACCGTGGGGATGCCATACATCGCCAGGATATTCTTGGATTCATACTCGGTTAAGATGGTCCGGCCGCTGGCCCGTGCCTTGTCGATGATGGCTAGCGCCGGCTCCGGATTATGATCTTCTATCTCGTCCACCGGAAATTGGGGCGTCTCGTACAGACTGCGTAAGCGGTAGGAATAGCGCCACATATAATTAAACATTCGGGCGGCCATGTCGGGATATTCAAAGGTAGGGATGCCAGCCCGGTTCAAGATCGCCTCTCCGGCGGCGATATCGGCGCCACCCATCCAGCTGGCCAGGAGCGGTTTGCCTAGCCCGGTAGCGTAAACTTTTAATTCTTCGGCCGTGCGCGTGGGATCGGTCATGGCCTGGGGCGTTAAAATCACCAGCAAGCCATCGCTATTGGGATCCCGGGCGGTTAACTCCAGCGCCTGCGTATATCGTTCGGGGCTAGCGTCACCCAGGATGTCGATGGGGTTATTATGGCTCCAATGCTCCGGCAGGATCTTATCCAGAGCGGCCATGGTCTCAGGCGAGATCTCCGCCAGCCGGCCGCCGCTACTGATGAGCGCGTCAGTAGCCAGCACCCCTGGACCACCGGCATTGGTCAGTACGGTCAGGCGGTCGCCTTCCGGCTGTGGTTGCTTGGCCAGCACCTCGGCGATGTGAAACAGGTCGTCGATGCCTTCTACCCGCAAGACACCGACCCGGCGAAAGGCGGCTCGTAGAACCTCATCGCTGCCGGTCAAGGAACCGGTATGGGAAGCCGCTGCTTTGGCGGCCTCATCCGTCCGACCGGGCTTAATGACGATGATCGGCTTGGTGAGGGCCACTTCCCGGGCGGCCGTCAAAAAAGCCCGGGCATCGCCGATGGTCTCCATGTAAATGACGATGCTTTCGGTACGCGGATCGTTGCCTAGGTAATAGATCAAATCGCCCCAACCCACATCCAGCATAGAGCCGATGGAGACGAAAGCGCTAAAGCCCACATTTTCACGGAAGCTCCAGTCCAAAATCGCCGTGAGCAAGGCGCCGCTCTGGCTGATGAAACCAACGTTCCCCGGCCGGGCCATGTCGGAGGCGAAGGTGGCGTTCAAACCGGTAACCGGGCTCATCACGCCCAGACAGTTGGGCCCAACGACCCGCATCTGGCCCCGCCGGGCCTCCTCCAAGATCTGGCGTTCTAGATCGGCACCGGCCGGGCCGATCTCCTTGAAGCCGGCTGAAATGACGATGGCCCCTTTCACGCCTTTCTTCACGCAGTCGCGTATGATGCCCGGTACCGTCGGCGCCGGGGTGACGATGACGGCCAGATCCACTTCGTCGGGCACGTCCAGGATAGTTGGATAGGCTTTGATGCCCAAGACGCTGGGTCGCTTCAAGTTGACGGGAAAAACCGTGCCGCCGAAGGAGTTGGT
>JAHEJP010000134.1 GCA_024638855.1 Chloroflexota bacterium | reverse complement strand
TTGAATCCGTTGGCTGTGGCTCGGAAGCAGGTGTGGGGCTGGCTGGTTCGTCACGAGAAAGAGTTGCCGTCAGAATCGGATCAGCTTTCATTGTTGCACTTTCCAGAGTTGTATCTTCTACTTGGCAACCGCTCGCCGCCACAAGCATAATTAACAACAAGATCACCGCGAATAAAAATCTCATCAATATACTCCTCAATTACTTAGACGTAGGTCTCATTGCCTGCTGGATAATACCGGCCGACAGTGCGATTCTCTTTCCTCAGATACTTATTGCGGATCCGGTCAATATCTTCCAGGGTGACATTATTGAGAGATTCGAGTGTTTTTTCATACCAGCGGTGATCACCTGCGACCATCTCGGCCAGGCCTAACATCTGAGCCTGCCCAGTGACGGATTCACCCGCCATGACAAATTGAGCCTTAGCTCTTTTAAGTGCTTTCTCGAGCTCTCGCCCGGTAACCGGTTCTTGAACCAACCTACCTAACTCCTGGTCTAGCGCAGCTTCGATATCGTCCAGCAAACGGTTTGGTCTGGCTATGGCCGAAATTATATAAAGATAAGGATCGATGGAAGGCGATACAAGTCCGTAAACGGCCGCCGCCAAGTCGGTGCCTACAAGCGTTTTGTATAGGCGCGAACTCTTGTTTGTTGTTCCGCCACCAAAGAAGCCCAGGCTGCTACCGCCGGCATATGCCGCGTTGAGTAGAACTAAAGGGTAAAAATCAGGATGCGTCCCTTCGGGCGCCCGATAGGCATAAGTCAGATAAGCTGTTTCGCCTGGACCATTGACTGTCACCCGGCGCTCTCGTTGTTGGGCGGGCTCTGATCTTGGTATTAAATCGATCGAAGCGCCGGCAGGGATCGGTCCAAACAGCTTTTCAATTCGAGCCATCATGTCTTGACTATCGAAGTCTCCGGTGACAACTACCACTGCATTTCCTGGCCGATAATGGCGCTGGTAATGATCGTACAATTCATCCCGGCTGATTGTCTCTAGATCTGCCTGATGGCCAATGACCTCATGGTGATAAGGGTGTATTCGAAAGGCTGCAGCAATAAGCTCTTCTCGTAATTGGAATGACGGCTGATTTTCATACATCTGGCGTTCAGAGATGATAACCGTCCGTTCTGATTCCACCTCTTTGTCGGTCATGATCGCGTTAACCATGCGATCTGATTCCAAACGGAGAGCTAAATCAATTCGATCGGCCGGCAATGTTTCATAGTATGCTGTGAAATCATTCGTGGTGAAAGCATTCCACCGGCCGCCCTCGCGGGATACCAGGCGATCCAAGGAACCGGGTGGAAATTGTGGTGAGCCTTTGAACATCATATGTTCAACCCAGTGGGATGCGCCCGTGATTCCCGGCCTTTCATTTCGACTGCCTACCCTGTACCAGATCCAAAAGCTAGCCACGGGCGCGTGGTGCATCTCTCTTAAGATGACGGTCAGACCATTGTCGAGCTGAGATTTGATCGTGTGCTGTGACATTGATTGCTCCTGATAATCCTCAGGTTGTCCAAGGGAGCGAGAATTATAGCTCGGAATCCTTTATGATTAAAGAGTGTGCACGTACAAGTGGTCATTCCAGCAAAGGTGGGAATTCACAATCATGGAAGCTTACCGAAGTCTATTATCATGCAGATGAGGTTGAGCATGACATTGACTAACCGGCCGTTCGTAGACCCATTTACGGGGCCGCATTGCCAGCCTTATCTCTAGCCGGTAGACTAAGCGATAATTCATGGATGAAGCAATCTCCGCCAGTAACTTATCGAAAATATTCGACCACCCGTCACGTTGGCGTTTTCGAGCACATATTGGGGGTAAGAGTGCCGTAGACAATGTCTCCCTGGCGATCCATCAAGGTGAGCTATTCGGCTTATTAGGTCCAAACGGCGCGGGAAAGACGACCTTGGTTAAGATGCTCTGCACATTGATCTTGCCCACCAGTGGGCAGGCAACAGTTGTCGGATACTCACTGGCTCAACCTGAAAAGATAAGGCAAAAAGTTGGACTGGTCGTTTCTGATGAACGCAGCTTTTACTGGCGCCTGACAGGATGGCAAAATATGGCTTTTTTCGCTTCGATGGTCGGCTTATCCGGCCGCGAAGCAGACCAGCGTATTCGTCGGGTGCTGAACCACGTGGATATGGTGGCCGATGCCGGCAAATCGTTTAGAACTTATTCCACTGGCATGAAGCAAAGGCTGGCTATAGCTCGCAGTCTCCTTCACCAACCCACAATCCTCTTTATGGACGAACCTAGTAGGAGTTTGGATCCTAAGGCAACATCCCGGTTACACCAGCAGATCCGCGAACTTAATTATCAGCAACGGACGACCATTTTTCTAATCACCCATGATTTATCGGAGGCGGAAAAGCTTTGCGGTCGCGTGGCCGTGATGCATCATGGTCAAATCAAAGTTTCCGGTCGGCCGTCAGATTTACGACGCCAACTCCATTACCGTACCGGATACATACTAAGCATTGCTGGCCTGACAGCGGCTGTTCGGGCAGCCCTGCAACCGATTGCGCCAGACTTTCGAACTGAACCAGTCGCCGGCCTAGATGAATCCGGATTTCTGCTCTATTTCTCTGCAGGTGAGAGCGACGGTAGACTCACAGCTGTGCTGGATTGTTTGCGCGACAACCAAATCGAGATTGTTATCTGCAGCAGTATCCACCCACGTGTCACCATCCGTGTCTTTATTTATCTCCTACTAGGGACGCTAATCTTTACCCTGGATTTAGACGGCGCTAACTATTGGGCTGCCCTGGTCACCCTATTGTTATCCATCATTGCCTTCGCCAGCATCGGCATCATTGCCGCCGGTATCATCATGATCGTCAAGAGAGGAGAAGCGTTGACTACCCTCTTTGGCGCTTTCGCCAACCTGGTCGGCGGCATCTATTATCCAGTTGGGATCATGCCAGGCTGGCTTCAATTCATCGCCAAATTGATCCCGGTTACCTATGCGGTTCGCGCCATGCGGCTTTCCCTATTGGCTGGCGCATCGTGGACCGAGATCGCTCCCGACCTGGCCATCCTACTTGGTTTCATCATTGTGCTCTTCCCCTTATCCCTCTTCGTCTTTCATAGCGCCGTCGAGCAAGCCCGACAAGATGGCAGTCTAGCCCATTATTAAGTATGAGAAGGCAAACACGCCGGCAACGAACCGCGCTCTTTCCGAAGGCGAAGTGATCCTACTTCGCCACAATGCCCGGGACGGTTTCGGCCGCAGGGGCGCCATTTTCGCTTTTTTTCTTTATAGAATCAGGCGCATGTAACATATTGCCAACAGCCATATATTGGTAGCCCAGTTCGACCAACGCGTCAGGATTGGGAATCATTCGCCGGCCGTCAATGATCAGATAAGGCGGCTTAACTGCCTGGCGGATTGTACTCGCCAAACTGCGGAATTCCTCCCAATCAGTTGAAATGAATAGGGCATCGCTGCCCTCAATCGCTTCTACGGCCGTCTCGTGATACGAGATGCGCTCAAACAAGTGATTCTGTTCCGGATCGAACCATCTCGCGGCCTCATTCGTGGCCAAGGGATCATAAGCGCGAATGGAAGAGACGCCACGAGCCAACAAAGATTCTACAACTTTTAAGGCTGAGGAATCACGCATATCGTTGGTCCTCTTTTTAAATGCCAGCCCCAATAAAGCTATAGATTTATTGTTAAAGTTAAACCCAGCCTCGTGAACGGCCCGGTCGATCAAATAGGTCTTTTGATATTCATTGATATTGTAAACGGCCTGGAGCAAATCTGTTGATCGGCCGCTTCGGTTGAGCTGGTATATCAGGGATTGAATATCCTTGCCAAAACAACTGCCTCCAGCGCCATTGCTAACATAGGATCCCCAGGTGCTGATCCGCCCGTCGGATGTGACTCCTAACTTGAGGTCTTCCATGCGCGTATTATCAAATGTTTCCGCCAGCCGACCGCCCACCCCATTCCAAAACGAGATATAGGTCAGCAACAAAGCGTTAGCCATATACTTGATAGCTTCGGCCGTTTCGGGGGTCGTTTCGATATAACGGATACGCACATGATTAACGAATTGGGAATAAACCCGGCGTAATAATTCAAAATCCGCCTGGCTATCGGCTCCAACCACGACCCGGTCTGGCTTACGCGAAGCTTCTACTGCGCTACCTTGGGGTAGAAATTCCGGATTTGAAGCCACGCCGAAGTTTTTGACGCCGTGTTCGTTCAAAACCTGCTCCAGTAGACGCGCTGTCCCCACAGGTACCGTACTCTTGTTCACCAGGACAACCCGGTGTCCTGTCTTGCGCTTTGCCAACAAACCTGCGATGTAGTTTGCGGCATTCATATAATAATCGAGGTCAGTTGATCCATCTCGTTTAGGCGGTGTGGGTAAACACATGAAAATGACATCCGTGTCATCAATCAGGTCTTCGATATCGGTCGTAAAAAAGATATATCGGTCGATATTTTCGTCGATGATATCCGCCAGGCCCGGCTCATTCACATGCGCTTCAATTTGTTCTCTCTCGCCACTCTGATAAGCCGCCACTCGTTCTTCGGAGATGTCATAAGCGTGAACTTCATGCCCATACTCAGAGCACACGGCCGCATGTGTCAAGCCGACAAATCCGGTTCCAGCAACAATGATCCTCATCAGGAAACTCCTCGTTTAAAAAATTTCTTAATTGTCGTCTCTAGTAGGCAACCTAATAATCTTACAAGTATATTATCGTCTTGGGCAAATGCTATTTGGTCCGATCCCCTGGCCGGCCCTATTCACCATTTATATGGACGATCTTCTGAGCGGCTCTCTGGCCAATTTCCACGGCATAATTTGTGCCCCGATCCCATGGATAGACCTGGCTCATACTGGCGAAGAAGAGATTGGGAACCGGTGTTGCTATGGGGGGGATACGAGTCGAGTGGTTCAACTCGGGCACCGGTTGGGCATACCGCGTCTTAAATAGCCAACTCTTACGCACCCACTCGGGCCCGAATTGGGGATTAAATTTAGACAAGATAGCGCTGAATTGGCCTTCAATATCAGCTTTGCTAGCACTAAAGTACTCATGATCCGGTATGACATAGTCGCCACAATAGACGATGTGGTCGCCGCCATAATGGTTGGTATCAATATAGTTGGTATGCTCGACTAGGGCTAAGAATGGGTACTGGCTCTTAGCCTTATCGGCTGTTGTTGCCGGTAAGTTGAGCCAGTAAGTATTTTTCATCAGTTGGTGTTTAAGAGCTAGCACCAGGACCACAGCGCCCATGCTTTTTAACTCGGATAAATTGCCTAAATAATTCGCCGGCAATTCAGGCGCCAGGCGCGCAAATAATCCCGGCGAAACAGTCACCAGGCAGCGATCGAAAAGCGCGTCTTCATCCCGGAAATTGACCAGAATCTGCCAGTTGTCAGCGGTTGAAATCGACTGAACTGGACAATTCAAAAAGATCCGGCCGCCCCGTTTCTCCACGGCCTTGGTTAACCTGTCGACAAAGGCTTGGAATCCACCTTCGAAATAGCCTAGCCGTGGGCTGCGAACTTTCAGGCGAGCCCACATCCAGGCCATATTTGCCTCTCGATAATAAGGTCCAAATTTTCCGATCAGCAACGGCCGCCAGACCGTATCGTAGATCTTATCACCGTACCAACGGCGTAACCATTGGTCAGCCGATCGTTTTTCCAGCGACCGCCAGGGATTCGAAAAGCGGAGATAAGCGCTGACCAGGCCGAAGCGGGCAACGTCGATCGAATTAAAGCCCGGGAATGTGATCCAAGCCTTGGGAGAGTCAAACGGCACGACCTGATCCTGGTATACGACAGAGCTGACCGGCCGGGGCCAGAATAGTTTTTCCGCCATGCCAAGTTCTTGAACCAGGCCGATGATCGCCTTGTCTGAACGAAAGAGATGGTGGTAATAATGCTCCAGTGACCAATCCCAATTTTTATCTCGAAAGCCAGCCGCCAACCCACCAGTGTACTCATTCGCTTCATACAAAGTGACCTGGTGTCCAGCTTCTAACAGATCGTAGGCGGCCGTCAGTCCGGCGATCCCCGCCCCAACGACGGCAATTTTCATGATACAACTTCCCCCTGCCGCATTTCTTGCGCCCGGTTGAAATCAGACCAGCCCATTCCTTCACGGAACATATAGTAAATTCCCAGCAATGTGATAGGCAACCACAAAGCTGCGTGGAGCACTAGGGTATAAGCCGCGGCGACAACGCCATCGACACCATATAACTCCAGGACGGCGATGCCTGGGGCATCGAAAGTGCCTACATAGCCAGGAGCTGACGGCAAGGTGGTGGCTAGGTTTACCACACCATTCATCAACATCAGGGCAAAATAGCTGACTTCAAAGGGAAAAGCCTGCATGATAAACCAATATTTGATCGTCTCTAGCAACCAGATGACAACCGAGATGGCAAAGATCATCAGCACACTTCGAAAACTTCGTAGCGATTCGAGACCTCCCAGGAATTGTTTGGCCATCCCCAATAGGGGTTGCCGAACCCGGTATGGTGCGAAAGCATTGAGCATGATCTCAAAGAAGCTTAACGCGCGTTGGGGCATCGCCGCCAAAGCAAAGAAAAATAGCAACGCACCGAAAAAAGCGAGGCTGGCACCGATCACAATTTGCCGAAAGATACCGCTGGGTAGGGGCGCAAGAGGGAGAGCTACAAAGACGAACATGAGCATGACCAAGCCATCAAAGACCCGCTCAATGATGACTGTGGCCATGCTAGCGCTCATGGCTACATTTTCTCGTCGGCGTAGAACATAGGATCGCAACACCTCACCGGCTCGAAACGGATAGACATTATTCCCCATATATCCAATAACCACTACCGGAAAGAGCCGGCCAATTGAGATCAGTTTCAGCGGCTGCAGCATATATTGCCAGCGCCAGGTTCGCGCCCAAACAGCCAGGAAGTAGACGAATACACTGGGAATGAGCCACAGGTAGTTCCCATGTTGTAGGGCTTCCCAAACCGCTTCCAGTTGTAGGCCGCGTAGTGCCAACCAAAGAAAGAAGGCGCTAATCAGAATGCCTACCAACAATTGCCAACGTTTCAAATTGCGGTCCTAGCTACCATACGGTTTATGATCACAACTTTCATACCGTCTCGCCGAAACTTCGCTTTCTGGCTACTAAGTACAATTGCGCAAATCTTTATGGAACAGCGTCCAGGCCCCGGAGCGCAATTGTCTAGAAGTAAACCACCGTTGACAAAGTTCAAACCCGAAGAATAAATGGCGGTGTACTTAGATATCTCAAATAGCTATCAGCAAGTTAAACAATATACACATAAAGTTTATCAAGGCCGCAATTGTACCACGGGCAATGATAGAATCACCGCCTATACTTTCGGCGGATTAGCAGTCCTTTTACGAAAGGATTATCCTGTCCTGCTCCAAGTGAAACGAGCTCGATCCTTTGAATGAATCGTTAATGAGAAAATACTGTTTCTCTTTCATAGCATCTGCGGGTAACGACAACTTCAGCCTCAACCTATTATACCCAAGGTCACACTGCCGAGGATTGATTCCAAGATTTCGATATTTCTAGCCCGATCTTCGCCACTGGCAGCAGAAAATACGACGGCCACCTGCTCCCCGTTTAGGATGACGGCAAAGAAACCGTCAACGTCACTCTCATTGTCGACATATTCTGACACGGCGAATTCTTGTTGTTCGATGTTATAAGAATCCGGGTCGGCGATCTCGGCTGAACCTGGCAAGCCAAAGCGCAATATCGCCGTCAACAGCTTTACCGTCACATTATCCCCTTCTAATTCGTTCGGGTCCTGGGGAATGACGAATAGGATGGCGCCATCGCCGTTTGGCAATTGGTCGACAAACCCTTCCGATGATTCTAGCAACAGACCGAAGGAAGGATCATCGCTAAGCGACCATGTGCTGGGGTATTCTATGGAGATGGGAAAAGTTTCTCCTATGTATGTAACTAGTTCTCCAGGATCTTCGGCAGTTGATGAAGAACTTTGTAGCTCATCATCCTGAGGGGGTTCAGTCGTTGGTTCATTCGTCGCCGTTGGTTTGACGGTAGCGGTCGCTTCGACAGTGGAAGTCGGTTCAACCATTGGCTCTGATGTACTGGTTACTTCGGGTACTGTGGTTGGGTCGGCCGTCGTTTCAACCGGGAACTCGGCCACAACAACCGTTTCTTCTGAACGATCCTGATCATCGCTCCCGCTGCAAGCAGCTAATAACAAAACCAGGATGGTCATAATAATTATGATACGGCCTCTTCTGATACTCATTAGATTCTCCTAATTTAAATGATGTGCGAGCAACGCTCTATTGGCAGGCGTGAGTCACGGCTTTGATACGTGAATCATATTATCTATTGCAAGGCTTTTCTGGGAGCTAGCCCACATTTAGATGGGAATTGGAACTGTTCTCTAGCCGCCGGTAGGACGTTTGATTCTTGAATAGACAACTATTGAATTGTATAACTCGTAGCGAAAGCGCCCTCTAAGGCGGAGCTGGGAATTGACTGCTACCACTGATGCTGCCATCTTCTATATGGGGGATACCACTGTCCACGATAGTGTGGCCAAAAACGTCGGTAACCCGGAAAGTATATGGCCCAGGCCCCATTCCACTGGCTTCCACAAAGTAATTCCATTCGGTCCGTGATATCTCTTTAAATTGGCCATTGGCTGCTAGATATTCAAAACGAGCGATTGGGTTACGATGATTACGAATTTGCACCGCAGTCCACCACTGGTTACTGCCATCCTTGAAATGATAATCGATTGGATTCACCAACGGCGGACTAACAAGTTGCCAGGTGATAGGCACCCGGCCGAGGGGTATATCGGCGATGAGGGCGAATGCTTCCCGGCTCAAGTCGACATCACCCATTGGGCATTCAGGACAGCGATCGACAATGCGCACCACGACGCTTCCTTTAGAACCCTTAACTGATACGTAGGCCCCACATAAAGCCGCCATATCGTAATCGGTATGATTCATCGCCGCTACCATGAGATTGCCTGGTGATGCTGGAAAAAGGCAATTCCCGGCCCCAGTGGCGCCGTAATAAGTGCCCTCACCCGCGTGCACCGGGCCAAATGGAACTGGCTGATTAGAATTCGTCAGTGACAATGGTAAATAGATGATCGGCTCGATGGCATCTGTGGAGGTCAGGCCTTGAGTCATCGGCAATCTTTCGACCCCCAGCTGTTCATTTACCGGCTGAGCCTTTCCTGCCTTTGTTATCGCCAAAACCATGAATGAGCTCAGCAGAACGGTCAGAATCCACCATTTCCAGTTATATGCCACTCTCGCCTGCATGCCTTTACTCTACATATCGCTTGCCTACAAAGCAAAGGAAACTGCTTGGAGCGCAGCTACTACCCCAAAACACCGCTCATTTCATCAGATCCCATTAATTCGCCATTAATATGATCGGCTTTTGTTATTCACCGCCGACCGCATTTCATATACTGGCCTTGGTTTCAGTGCGACAAGTTTGGAACCGGCACAAGCAAGCATCCTAGCATCTAGCTCCATATGGAGATCGTATGTTCTCCCCGAAACGATCCCAACTCCCTATTTCAATACTGCTTTTAGTGATCTTGCTGATCACTATCGGCCTCAGTTTCTTTCTTGAGAAAGAAGCCGGTGCGACCGATAGCCAGTCAACTGCCGCCACGATTCATGTCGATACGACCGACGTTGCTGATTATACCGATATCTGGTTAGGTAGAGGAGCGACTTTCATCGCTGGCACGGCTGATGTTGTTAAGGCATCTTCACTAGGCAGCACCACTGTTGTTTATAATGACAAGTCGAATCCCGCCAGCGACCTATCTGACGCCCCACCGGCGCCAATAAAGAACGTGATTAACCCAAGCAATTATAGTTTTGCTCCATACTCAGTCACTTTGCTGACTTTTTCTTTGCTTTTTGATGCCACCAACTTCAGCCATCTGACGGCCATCTTGCGTTGATGCAACATGTCGCTGGTTGGGATTCCATAGCACAAAGGACCCTTCTCGGGTGCCATACCTTCTGCCAGCCATTATCGATTTTTTGGCTGATTATCCTCTATGTGTACAATCACTGAAGATATCATAGCCAAGTAACTTGGCGTGGCAGGCTTAGGAGGATAATTATGGGATACCAACCCGATGAAATAGATGATACTTGGGCGGACCTTGTACCAGAACAGCCTAAGAAACGGGAAAGATTACCCCTATGGATAGCGATCATTGCCATTGTCTTAGTCCTGGGCTGCCTCTGTGCGGCTGGTGCGTTCATCATCAGCCAGGAAATCCTTCCTGGAATGGCAGAAGTAGACATTCCAGATGTTCCCACGTCTCAAATTATTGATCCCGTGGAAACAAGCGTGACCGAAGTCGCGGCCGTGGAACCAACTCAGTCAGTTACCGAAATGCCGCCGCCAACTATTGAAGGGGTGGCTTCGCCTACCCTGGCACTGGCAGCTACGGCAACTGTGATCCCATCAATTACAGAAGCGCCACAGATAAACCGCGATGTTGAAGCAAAGCGGCTTACTACCCCTCCCGTTATCGATGGATTACTTGATGAATGGCTAGTTGAACCAGCTTTTTTGTCCGCTTTCCTGGTTTACCAGGTAACCGGCTGGGATGGAAGCGACGATCTCAGCGCAGCTTGGCGACTTGCCTGGGATGAAGCCAACTTATACATCGGTGTCGAGGTAGCTGATGACACTCACGTCCAGACCCAGTTTGGCAACCAGATCTTTCGAGGCGATAGCCTTGATATTCAATTTGACACTGATCGTTTGGGAGATCTTGGTCCCGCTTTAAGCCCCGATGACTTTCAAATCACGTTTTCGCCAGGAGATTTCGGCTCGCTGCCTCCGTCAGCCTTTCGATTTCAAGGAACGCCCGGCGGGCAAATTCTAGATGCGCCCGGCGGTCACCACGTGATTCTCCAGGCCAACCAAACGGCAGCGGGCTATAACCTGGAGGCGGCCATCCCCTGGAGTGATTTGAACCTGACGCCTGCCGCGGGACTGCTCATCGGCCTTAGCCTGAATGCCAACGACAATGACAGCCCGGGCACGGCCGCTCAAGAAATCATGAAATCCCACATTTCAACCCGCACTCTCACCGATCCGAGTAGTTGGGGAACGTTGACTTTGCGCTAAGTTACAGACAACTCGTGGGCAAAATTATCTTGACGAGTATCCGAAAAAGCCTCAGATAATCTTAACCCTCAAAGGGATCGGTTGCTGTCCATGTCCTTTCCGACGGTCTGAGATCCGGGTCACGGGTGGGCATTCCCAGGCTTCATCCGCTGTTTCGCGGCGTAAATCTTTGAGTTTTGGCAAGATGCCACAGGCGAAACATTGGTCGCGACAGTCGATGCGCGTTTCTTCTTTCTGGCTCATCAGATAATCCTGGGTCAAGAAGCGCCGAGTGACGGCAACATCGATATGTTCCCAGGCAAACGGTTCGTCCAGTGAGCGTTTCCGGTGGGTGTAGAAGGCCATATCTAGCCCTTCGGCCGCGCAGGCCTCTTGCCATTGAGCCAGATCGAAATGCTCGTACCAGGCGTCAAATTTAGCGCCATTTTGCCAGGCTCGTTCGATAACATTAGCAACCCGCCGGTCTCCTCTAGAAAGAAAACCTTCATAAATCGATTCATCCGGGTTATTCCAGCGCAACCTTAAGCCCTGTCCTCGCACTTCTCTCTTTAGTAAAGCTAGCTTATCCCGGATATTGGACAACTCATCCATTGGCTCCCACTGGAACGGCGTATGGGGCTTGGGTATGAAAGTACTCACGCCCACGTTGACGCCGGCCTTTTTTCCATGAAACTCCCGGCCGACAGCTAAGACCGCCTTAGAAAGATCGATTATAGCCTGGACATCCTCCAGCTCTTCCTGTGGGTGACCGATCATGAAATAGAGTTTAATAGTTCGCCAGTTTCGTCGATAAATCTCTCGGACTGTATCCAGCAACTCTTTATCGGAGACGTATTTATTGATGATATTGCGCATTTTTTCGGTCGCTGCCTCTGGCGCCAGCGTAAAACCGCTTCGTTTGCTATCTCCCAGGTTATCCATCAGCTGGGTTGAGACCGACTCGATACGCAACGACGGCAGCGATACGGAAATGCCATCATCGCCATAGCGTTGCCCAATTTTTTCCGTCAATTCCAGTACGTGAGTGTAGTCGCTGGACGATAACGACAACAAGCCTATTTCCTCGAAGCCAGTCTTCTGCAAGATCTGATCCATGGCTTCCAGGATTTCATCGACCGGCCGTTC
>JAHEJP010000133.1:6429-12326 GCA_024638855.1 Chloroflexota bacterium | reverse complement strand
CTACTGCTGGAAGACGGTGCGAAACTTGACCGACAGGCGATCATCAACAATCTGATTTAATTGTAAACAACCAACGAATAAAAGCGGGTGTGACAACCTGTTGGCTGTTGACTGCTGGCTCCGCCGCCAATGATTCCAGGTGTAGTACGGTCATAGAATAGCCAGGTTAACGGACAATTACGGACGTTTCTGGGAGATGCCCAAGCCTGACTAGCTTCTCAAACGCGGGCTGTTAAATATAGCTTTTGCACAGCAACAAATCCTGCGGACTCTCGTAGAGGCCAACTAGTTTCTATTCGTCCTAATAACTTCCGCTGGTTCACCTAAAATATCCGATAATTCGACATTGGCCATGGTTTCCATTTCTTTACAATCGCTGGTGCTTTTTATTATCTGGCCATCGACAATTTGGATGACCCGATCTACAAAACGGCACAAACGCAGATCATGCGTGACCATGATGCCTGCTCGCTTCTGTTCGTGAATCAAGTCGGCAAAGGTTTCCACTACCTGATAGGCCAAATTGGTATCCAAGCTGGCTGTCGGTTCGTCAGCTAGGACGAGGTCGGGATCATGTATCAGGGAGCGGGCAATTGCAACCCGTTGCTTTTGACCGGCAGAGAGTTGGGAGGGCAGGTTATGCAGGCGATTGCTGAGGCCTAATTTACTAAGCAGCTCTTTGGCTCGATCTCGCCCACCTTTTGAGTTGCGGCCATTCAAACGCAGCATCAGTTCCACGTTTTCCTGTGCATTCAAGAATGGCAGTAGGTTGTTTGCCTGGAAGGTGAAGCCGATTCGCTGGCGTCGCAATGCTGCAAGTTGCCTGTCGTTGAATTGCGACAAATCATTTCTAGCCAGATTGACCCGTCCGCTGGTTGGGGTCAATAGCCCAGCAATCATAGCCAGTAGCGTGGTTTTACCTGAACCACTCGGGCCAACTAAAGCGATAAATTCACCCGCTTTTAGCTCAAACGAGATATTGTCTACGGCCGTAATAATGTCACCATCAACCGTGTACTGTTTTCTTAACCTCTCCGCCGTTAGTATGGTTTTCATAATAGAATATTGTTGGTTGGTTTCTGGTTTTTCCCAATTTCCAAGGTCAAAACGCCTGCTAAGATGACAAGCCAAGCGCTGTTAGTGGTTCAACTTTCGTTAAGTAGCGAATCGAAACCAGTCCGCCAAGTGGACCTATGAACAACAAGGTGACCAGGGCAATCGCCACCTGCTGGCCAACAAACACGATCGGGATGGAGGGCGGCAAAGCCGAGGCCAGTAGCACTGTTGCAAAGGCTCCGATTAAGACCCCAAGCGAGTTGGTGATGAAGATTTGAGTGATCGTTGTTAAACTGACTACAAGGTTTGGCGTACCCAAGGCTTTTAACATGCCTACCTGGCCTACCTTCTGCAAGGTTTGTATTTGGAAAAAGCCACCCACCACAAGGATACCAATGAGTAATGTGAATCCCTGCTGGGTATTGAACGTGCGTTGTTGGTCTTGATATCCAGGAACTGCCTCGTATGCGGTTCGGCGGTCCGTCACTTCGACATCCTGAACTTCTTGCTGAATGAGTTGAGCCAGGTCTTCTTCTTTAGGAGGAAATACCATCTTTACGTTAATAGCATTATAAGTCATGCTACTCTGGCCGTTGTCCAGGATGGGGGTTGGCCGAATGAGATCCCAGGTCTGCAAAGGCACAAAAATGGATGGTTGAAAGAAATATTGTTGGCCGTCAGTGATACCAACGATCTCAAGGGAATGAAGTTCCTCTTCTCCGGCCTGGGTCGACTTAACGACAAGTGTATCGCCCACCATGAGACCCGTACTCGTAGCAACGTGACGCCCAATGATGACTTCCTTGGCTCGGTCACCACTCAACTGGTGACCCTCGAGAGTAACTGGCTCGCCTGGCTTTCCAGGCTCTATCCCGAATAAGGACACGCCTTCCTCCCATTCGTTTCCATCAGTGGTGATAAACACCGAACTAAAACCGATAGCTCCTACTTCATCAACACCAGACACCCGGTTGACTTTGCGTTTAATTTCGTTGCCTAATTGACTAGAGGGGAGAGAAAGGTTAGCCTGCTCTTGGAACACAATCAGCTCGCCTTCTAGCTTGCCAAGGAACTCCTTGTTACTGAGGCTAAGGCCTTCGGCCAGACCAGCCAAAAAGACCACTAGCAAGGTTATTAAGGCAACAACCAGGCTCACCAGTAGGAAGCGGCCTCGGTTTCGCCACATTTCCTTTGATGCTAGGTACAGCCAGACAGGTGTGCTCATAATTTATGGTTGTGACCGCACAAACGATAAGTTGCCAAATGATGGCCGTTCATTTCAATCAGCCTCCAGGACAAATTCTATCCCAAATCTCCGCTGTTTCCTGATCTACATTGATCAATAGTGTATTTGAGTTGCCGTGAGCCAGCACAATTGCTCCACATGCCGATAGCCATCTATCAATCGGCACGTATAACGCAGCAATTAGCCTAATAACTCTGCTGCATCCTGACCGGTCATCTGCCCTGCCAAGACCTTGTTCAACAATATTGATCGCATTTGTTCCTTTTTTTACTGTCACCTTTTCCATAAGGGTGACATTTCCCTTTTTCCTTTAGGGTTGACAGATTCGCCGAACAATAACATAATATTGATAAATACTTGACAAAATATGTACATTATGATAACATGTCTACTGTAGACATATAAAAAGTAAATGGAACAACATTTCGAATTACAATAATGGGGTTATAAATGATTTCGATGAATGGAAATGAAAGCAATAACAACCAGCCGATAGTGTCACTCAAAAATATCGCTAAAAATTTCCCGGTTGGCAATGACGAAGTGACCGTACTACATGATATCTCCCTGGACATCCACAAGGGTGAGTTTGTTTCTATCGTTGGTCCTTCAGGCAACGGCAAATCGACCTTGCTGAACATGATAACAGGTATCGATCGCCCCTCTGCAGGCCAGGTAGTGGTCACCGGCCGCGATATCCATGACATGAGTGAAAACGAACTGGCCAAATGGCGCGGCCAAGATGTGGGAATTATCTTTCAATTTTTCCAAATGTTGCCCTCGCTGAGCCTCTTACAAAACGTCGTCCTACCGATGGAATTCGCCAAAAAATATAATGCTTCCGAACGACGCGACCGGGCCATGCAATTGTTAGAAATGGTAGGCCTGGACGATCAGGCCCACAAGCTACCCGGCATGGTTTCCGGCGGACAACAACAACGAGCCGCCATCGCCCGGGCCCTTTCGACAGACCCACCCCTGTTAGTCGCCGACGAACCAACCGGCAATCTTGATAGCGTCACCGCCCAACAGGTATTTGATCTCTTCATCAACCTGGTAGAAGAGCAAGGCAAGACGATGCTCATGGTCACCCACGATAAAGAACTGGCTGACCGCATCCCGCGCAAGATAGAAATTGTGGACGGCCGAATAGCCAATGATCACCGCGCCCAGAGTGAAACTGAGCGCTTGTATGCGATGAAACAAATGCCGGCATCACAAAACGGAACCAGCAAAGTACCTGTGGGCATTGACCTCAATGGTTCGTATGCAAAAAATGGAAATGGGTTATTAGTAGGAGCGTATAGATAGTGACTTTACTTTCAAAAGTTTGGTTCGATTTGTGGCAAGATAAGTCACGCACATTTCAAGTTGTTTTAGTTATCGCTTTAGGTGCCATCGCCATCGGGCTGGTCATTGGTGGCCGCAACCTGGTGGCCGATTCCGTGGCCACCGGCTCGCTGGCTGCCGAACCGCCTCATATCAAGCTCAGCGTTTCTCCCCCATTAAC
This sequence comes from Chloroflexota bacterium, assembly GCA_024638855.1. GTDB lineage: Bacteria > Chloroflexota > Anaerolineae > Promineifilales > Promineifilaceae > UBA11865. The sequence goes on along the minus strand of JAHEJP010000133.1, from coordinate 8,514 downwards.
GGATGAACAACTGGACAGAATCGCCCGGATTGAGGGCGTCGCCGAAGTCGAAGGTCTGCAAAATGCCCCTGTTGAGTGGCGGCTTGCCGGCAGTGAAGAGTGGCAGACCGGTTTCCTTAAAGCGCGTGAAGATTACCTCAATCAAAAGATGAGCCTGGATGGCTTAGTGAGCGGTGAATGGCCAGGTCGTAATACTCTGGGCATTGGCCAGGTATCCGTTGGTGTGAGCGGCGTCTTTGAGGGGGATGTCGTGGAACTGCGTTTTGGCGATAGTGAACGCACGCTAGAAGTCGTAGCTACCATGGACCCGATTGGTCCTGAACCGGTATTTGGCGAGACATTCTACGCCAATAGCTACACCTTCGCCAAAATCACCGGCATCGAATCCTACAATCTGGTGCAAACCCGCGATATCGAATTTGACCAGGCCAGAGCCGAAGCTACCGATTTACTTATTCAGGATTATTTCGAAGAAATTAACGTCGATTCTGTCGGCGTCTCCTTCCCGTTTCAAGATCGCGTCGTCCCGCCTGATGTTCCGCCGGCCGAAGCGATCTTGAATGCGCTATTCTTGCTCTTAGGCGTCTTGGGTTTCATCGTTGTCATTCTGGGTATTTTCCTGGTCTATAACAGCATTAGCGCTATCGTTTCCCAGCAAGTGGACCAGATTGGGGTAATGAAAGCCATCGGCGCAGACTCCTGGCAAGTAATCTACGGATATCTGCTGTTGGTCCTGGCTTATGGCATGTTAGCAGCGATCATTTCCATCCCCATCGGCGCGGCCGCAGCGCTGGGCTTACAAAGCTTCTTCGCTTCTTTCCTGAACATGGAGATTTTTGAAATAAGAGTCGATACAACGGCCGTTTACATCCAGGTCGCCATCAGCATGATCGCGCCCTTCATTGCAGCCCTGTTCCCCTTGATCGCAGGCATGCGTATCACGGTGCGCGAAGCTATCAGCACTTATGGCTTAACGGGCACCGTCAGCACGCTGGATCGGCTGATCGCCGGCGTGAACAACGTGCCCTACACGATTCTACTCACCATTGGCAATGCATTTCGAAACCGACGCCGGGTGATCATCATCGAAGTGGCTCTGGTCATGGCCGGCGCTATCTTCATGATGGTGGTCGGCGTAAACGATGCCACCAACTTCACCTTCGGCAATAAATTGGCCAATATCCACAATTACCAAGTCACCCTTGCATTGGAAGATACCGAACGGTCGCAGAAAGTTGAGGCCATCGCCCAAGGGATCGAGGGCGCTGCGGCCGTCGACTCCTGGCTAATCTTACCGGCTAGCGCTCGCCCGGCGACGCAAGACGAGCGGGAAGTGACCGATGCGCGTATAACCGTCTTCGGCCAACCCCAAGAGACAGCTCTTTACCGGCCGGAGATTCAAGAAGGTCGCTGGTTGCTGCCGGAAGATACCCATGCGGCCGTGGTTAGCAAGCAGATTACCGATGAAAAAGATTGGGGCTTAGGCGATGAAATAACAATTGAAAATGAATCAGGGCGCGAGTTAAACGTCCAGATCGTCGGCATCTTATTCGATCCGGCAACCAATACATCCATACACATCCCCATCGAGACCGTTCAACATGACTGGCGGTTAACCGGCCTGGTCAATACCTTGTGGCTGCAAACATCATTGACGGATTCTGAATTCCAGGCTGGCGTGGCCGAGAGTCTGGAAGCGACGCTGGAACAAAGCGGCATTTCGGTAGCGCCTACAAGCACCTTTGGCGAAAAAACCATTGCCGGCATAACCGACGGAGCGGGCGAAGGATTTGCCATCATCTTGCAACTCCTGGCGGTGATGGCCATCGTCATCGCCCTGGTTGGCGGCGTTGGCTTGAGCGGCATCCTCTCGCTGAGCGTGCTCGAGCGGCGGCGAGAGATCGGCGTGATGCGTGCCATCGGCGCCTCTTCCTGGCAGGTGATTCGGCTGTTCGTCGGCGAAGGTGTACTACTCGGCTTATTGAGCTGGCTGATCGCCTTACCCTTGAGCATTCCCATTGCCTATGGCTTCACGACCCAAGGTCTATCCATCGCGCTCAATCAACAGTTAGCCTACCAATTCAC
>JAHEJP010000133.1:0-6329 GCA_024638855.1 Chloroflexota bacterium | reverse complement strand
GTAGTCACGCCAGAAGTCATCCGTACTTAAGAACAGGAAAACCCGTCCACCACTCTGGTTACCAATGAAGGCTTCCTGCTCCGAGGTTGATGCACGAGCCAGAAGAAGATTGGTGCCGCTGGATCCCGGCGGAGCGACGACGACCCAGCGTTTGTCTTGTTCAGGCTGGTAGGTGTCTTCGACCAATTGGAAATGGAGCTTTTGGTTATAAAATTCGATAGCTTCATCATAGTCGCGAACGACCAGGGCAACATGAATGATGGATTGATTCACATAACCCTTATGGCGAGGAAACCGTCGAAGTGACAACCGCCGTGCTTTCCAGTGTTGGTTCAATGCCCAGGGTCGTGACCAGGATCAGATCCAGTTCACCCCAGGCGATATCCAGGTCGCTGAGCGCCGCTTCTGGATCTTCGTCTATACCGGCCGCCGCCAGCCGCAAACGGAATTCGGCCTGCTCTAAAGCCTCGGCTGTCTGCTCGGGGCTATTGGCTTTGAGATCGGTCAGGGCCAGCAGGGCCAGTTCCACATCGGACGCGGCCAGACCGTAGTTGCCTTCCGCTATTCGTAAACGGGCCCGGGTGACCAATTCCCACAGCCGAAAAGTGAGCACCGCTCGTCGCAAACCGGCCACATCGGCCGCTTCTAGTTCGCTGGCAAAGGCTGCCTCATTCTCTTGCAAGGTGGCCATATTATTGTTCAGGCCGTCCATTTCGCCGCCTAGATCGTCGATTTGACTATTCAAATCAGTGATATCCCCTTGCAATACGGCCACGCCATTGCCCAGGAAGGCGATACTACCGGTCATCACTTCGGTTGTTACCAGCAGGTCGTCGACTCTTAACTCCAAGGCATCCAGCAGTTCCACTTGGCGGGCTAAATCATCGGCCAGCGCTGCCTGTACAGCGGCCAACTTTCCGTCAAATCCGGTCACATTCTCTTCAAAAGAGGCAATTTGGGCTACTTGTCCTTCATCTTTGCTGGCCATGTCGTCCAATTCGTCTTGAAACCGAATCATTTGTTCGGCCTGTCGATCGATGCGGCCATTGACGGCGCCGAAGGAGCGTTGCAACTCTGAGAACAATAACCAGCCGGCCGCCAATAAGGCGCCGACTATCACAATGACCAGGATGACTTTGACCAATGCCCGTAGCAAACGACCGAAAAAGCCCGGCCCTTCTTGATTTGATTGTGACACCACGGTAGCTGAAGATGCATCCATTGTAACTTGTGGTGTATGTTCTGTTGTCATTTTTTTCTCCAAATCCAATCTTGCGTGTTTGGCGATTCCTATTTTGATTCCAGTTCTTTAGGTGAAACTTGAAACCGCGAAGCCATGAGGTTCCACAAACCATCTTTTACTCAAAGGAAGAACCTCGCTTTTCTATCATCGGGTTGGCGTTGGCGAGGTCGCACTTGGAATCAGCGGCGTAGCCGTAGGTCGTGGTGTTCGTGTGGGCTGTAGAACCGTCGCCGTGGGCTCGGTCGTCGCAGCTTTGCTAGGGACGCCTTCAACGGTACCGGTAGCTCCGGCCGTTTCCGTCGCCTCCGGCGTCCCGCCTTCCACTTCCGTTAGCAGCGTCCGCAATCCTTTCAGGAAGGCTTCAAAGTTCTCGGCCGAGGCAGCCACAGTCAACAGCCGTTCGTCAATGACTATCAAGCGTTCATCTAACTCGTCCGCTTCGGTTTGCAAAGCTGCGAAATCCCCGGATAAGGAGTCGATATCTGTACGGATGATGATCAACGTATCGGCCGTTTCACTTTCAATTGTGGCCACAATCTCGATCCGTTCGTCCAGATTGATGACTTCGCTAGCCAGGTCGACCTGTTCGGCCTCGGCCGTTGCCAGAGAGCGGTTAGTTTGCTCCTCAAGGGACCTGATTTGAGCGGATTCGTTGAAGCGCAAGGTGCCATTCATGATGACGAGCAAGGTCAGGGTCAATACGACGCCTAAAAAGGCGCCCACGACGGCCGTGAATAGGTAAGCCCAATAGGAGCCACCGCTTTTTGCCGTTACAGGGGTAATCGCCGCCTGGGCGGACGCTTGAGTAGCTGCGGCCCCAGGCATAATTAACGCTTCCTGGGCCAGGGGCTCGGCTTCCGCGCTTCCGGCCGGATCTTCGGTCGGCTCGCTGACCGCTTCACTTTCTTCATCCAAGGCCGACTCGTCCGGTGCCGTCTCAGCCAGGACGATCTGGTCTAATACATCCGCTCCTGGTTCCTGGGACTTTTCCTCCAATTCATCGGCCGGAACTTCATCCGCCCCACCCTCTTCTTCAGCCGCTACTACCTGTTGACTGGTTTCGGGTGTATCGGCTGCTGTGTCATCGGTCGATGCCGTCACATCCTCTTCATTCTCGGGCGGCATCTCTTCGGCCGTCTCTAGCTCATCGTCGGTTTCAGATGCGTCCGCTTGTTCGCTCTCACTTTGTTCTACTTCTGCCGGTTCTTCGTCCCCTTCGATCTTATTTGATTCAGTGGAATTGTCTTGTTCGTCCATTTGTATTCCTTTTTCATCTGTTTAAGTGGCTTGGGATTGACAGGGCCCTCATCAAAATTTGGCCGGAGAATTAAAAATCATCGCACCTTAATATGGCCACGGTGTAATTCTAACAGGTTAGAAAGTTAGCTCATATTTGCAATCCTGCGCTGATTCATTACCAAGAGTCATTATATTGCATACATGACAAAGAGTATAGTTTTATTTCTCTTGGGAGTTATCGTATAGCAGCTTGTCGAGTCGTGATTGGCCTGAATCGAGCGTATGACTCTGGCTTTGATAGGCTGGTGACGCAAAGCGCGGAACCGTCCGGCTGGCATTGTACTGGGCCGCGAGTTCGACATCCTGGCCGTAGCCCCAGTCGATCAATTCTATGCCAGAGGGACAGGCTTTGAGGGCTTCTAGCAGATCAGCGTGATGCGCTTCGAAGGCCGCGGCCGCGGCCCTGGCTTCAGGAGACCAGGTGCCGGAGAGGTGGGAAATGATCGCCCCGGCGCCAAGCCAATCTTCCAGCGCCGGCCTAAGTGAACCGTCGGGCCACTTTTCCCCGGCCGGAACCAGGCCCGCGGATTTATAGCCGTCGATGGCTTTGGCTATTGCCCTGGCATTTCTGAGGCAGCCACAAAGGACGAGGGAAGAATTTTGGGCTGCCAAAAGCGTTAGGTTTGAGCCATTCGGCGAGGGAAGGACGAGTTTTTTGGGGGTGGGTCCTGTCAGCATACTGGCCGGTGACAGGGAGAATCCCTCTTGGCCTCGGCGTCGGGCGAGTTCGGCTCCATGGTGATCAGCGAACGCCTGGGCTTTTTCCAATGGCCCATTATATGGGAGGACGCGAATCGACCGGCCTGCAGCGATATCGACGCTGGTGGAGAAGGACAAGACGTCGACGATAATGGTGACATCGCTTGTTTCAGAGAGCTGTCGAGCCCCGTGGGGGCCCCATTCGCAATGAACTTGCTGCATCGCACAAATGACTTAATGAGGAACTTTTCATAAAATATTGGCGACTTCGTCGTAAGAGGCAAGCGTATTGTATGGTTAGGTCGAAAATTTGTCACTTTGTATCCAATTACTCGCACCCATATCAAGTTTTCTTGAGTTCGTTAGTATAATTGCCATAATGACTTTTCAGAGATCTAATAGAATCCGCAGTCAAAATGACAGTTGTTCCCTACAAGAAATTCTGTAACGATATGGAAACCAAGGGATCAGGGTACTACCGCATAATTGCCCTGCTTCTGGTGCTATCTTTTGGGCTTCTAGCCGGACTCTACAGTGTTGTTACGCCGATGTGGGAAGCTCCAGATGAAATCGGGCACTTTTGGTTCATTCAACACCTGCTTACAACTCGCCGATTGCCTAAACAGCAGCCGGGCATCATGGTTCAAGCCCATCAACCTCCTCTTTACTATTTCCTTGCCAGTATTCTTGCTTCTCCAGCGGAGTTGGATGAGCCAACAGGTGTATTTCGTGAGAATCCCAACTTCAAGTGGGTTGGTGGTGATATCAACATTGGCCTCCACCATACAGAAGAGACATTTCCCTATCGAGGTCAAGCACTGGCGTTTCATTTGTCCCGCGGCGCCTCTGTGTTAATGGGCATGGTCTCCGTGGCGTTGACGTTAGCCATCGGTCGGCGGACCTTTAGGGAAAAGCCTTGGATCGGCCTGCTAGCGGGATCGCTTGTGGCCTTCAATCCTCAATTTCTTTTTATTAGTAGCTCAGTGAACAATGATGCACTGCTCGTTCTGGCTACAACTGGGATCCTGTGGCAGGCTGTCAGGATGATAGATGACGATGGGCGGCCGATACAATGGTTAGTGCTTGGACTGTGGATCTCCATCGCATTTCTCGCCAAATCAAGCAGCTTTGTTGTTGCCGGCGTTGGCGTCATATTTGTAGCGCTTGAGTACATGTGGCCTCAGACACGGCATCGCACTCATAAACAGTTCCTCCAAGGCTTTCTGCTTGCAGCAACATCCATCATACTCGTAAGCGGTTGGTGGTTTCTTAGGAATCAAATCTTATACGGCGATCCACTCGGTTGGACTGCCTACCGAGAGGTATTTGCCTCCAATCTTCGAGACAGCCAATTAATGTGGGCCGATATCAGGCAGTTCGTGACAGTACAGTTTTACTCCTATTGGGGCGTTTTTGGCTGGATGAATCTGCGCGCACCGCTTCTGTTTTACAGAATCGTCGTAATCATGGTCGTGGCTAGTCTGTCCGGCTACGTCGTACTATTTGCTTCTGGTCAATCGAACAGGCTGCGTGGCGCCAACCGTTTGGTTATACCCATGATGGCAACGGCCGTCGTGGCTCAGGAAATATACTTGACATGGGCGATCACGATAAACAACGATTCTTGGTATCAGGGTCGCTATCTTTTCCCGGTAATCGCCCCGGCTAGCTTGTTGCTGGCCATCGGACTTTTTACCCTGTTTCGGTTTCTACCCAAGCAAAGCCGGTCCTGGGTCATGGGCGGATTAATGGTTGCAATGGCTGGCCTTGCAACTTGTATAGTGCTACAAGTGATTGGTCCAGCGTACGAGAACGCAACCCTGTCCAAGACAAGCGTGTGGTTCATTCCCAATCGCACAAATGTCACGTTTGATGAAATGATCAATCTGAAAGGTTATGAGATTGAATCGATCGAGGACAACTCCTTGATAAGACTCACGCTCTACTGGCAAGCAATCGAAAAACCAGATTTCAACTATTCAGCCTTTGTCCACCTCATAGACAGTTCGGGCAAACTTGTGACGCAAGACGATGGCCCACCTGGCGCGGATCAGGACTTTCCACCGACGGCTTGGCTGCCGCAAGATATCGTGCGCGATCAACGAGTCTTGGAATTACCTGAAAACATAAATGAGCCTCTGAGTTTACAAGTTGGGCTCTACAACTGGATCGATGGACGTCGTTTGTCGGCACAGGCAGCTGAAAATATTACGAATGACGCGATTGTGATCAGTCCCAAGGGGGAGTAGCCTTACATGTTCTCTATTATATCCGCTCAACGGAGTAAACAATGCCGACGATGCGCCATTAGCACTGGCTGGTAATCTCGCAGTCTCGAGGAAACGGCGCAATTGTCTTCCCAAGCCCGCTTCATTTCTTTTATATTGTTGGTGTGACTAAAACTCTCCCGCTGATGAAGCTATATATTACCATTGAGGCTAAACCTGGTGCATCGGTCGCAACTGATCGAGCGGCTTAGCAGGGACTGGATCAGGGCTGCAAATTCATCCTCCCTTCCGCCCAATTGCATATGAAAGTTGTCGGGAGGAATGGGGACCGATCTCAATGAGACTAAATCCGGCCGCTTCCATCTGCAAGGTTACCTCATGACAAACAAAATCTCGCCGTTCTGCCCGGTTGTGTCCGGGCAAAGAGGTGATGAGGCTGTGCCGGCTTGGATTAAGGTCGACGAGGATCAGTCAGCCGTCCGGCTTCAACACCCGCGCGACTTTGGCTATCCCGGCCGTTCGTTGGGTTTCTGAAAAATGATGGGATATGAGCGTCTTGAAGGCCACATCAAAGATCACCAGGACCTAATTTCTGCTGGTGCAACGCCTGGCTTGCTTGATCGTCTCAGTTTCCATACCAACCCTATGCAAGAAGCATATTGAGGAGGTGGTTTTCCCTGGATGAATGAGCTTTGTCACGGTCAGAACGTGATCTTCGCCAGATTCCACCGGCTTCAGGAGCAGGTATACTGAAAGAAACATAATCTATCTGGCAACCAGGAGCAATCAAAGATGTTTATGATGAAAAAAGCGTTGGTTGGAATTTTTGCCTTAATCGCCGCCCTGCTTGGCTACGCGAT
>JAHEJP010000497.1 GCA_024638855.1 Chloroflexota bacterium | reverse complement strand
TCAAGAAACGGATGGTAAATCCTGTCAAGAGTATAACATAAAATCCTTGTGACCTATGGGTCAACAATTCGTTTCCTACCGTAACGCCACCTAATCAATCTGCCCAATAGAAAATGGCCAGCGCATCTAGCAAGCTGACAGATTCTCGTAATTGTTTTAACCCTCTCCTAAAACAATTGAGCAACATTAATATCCATTTTGCATATCTCGTTCCTTCGGATAGAATATTGAAACAATGAATATCACTCATTTGTCTTGCGCTCATCATCATACTCATATAACTGGGATAAACACCGGGCAGGACCGCTTGAAGGATTATTGTATTTACTGACAAACCTGAATTTGCAGAATAAATAGTCAAAGCGCTTCCCGGAAGGGAGGCGCTTTTTTTTTGGAGTGCAGGATGATCGACTTGAACCGCAATATTCGTATCGCACTACCCAGTAAGGGATTGCTAGCCGAAGGCAGCAGAAAACTGCTAGCCGATGTAGGCTTCAGAGTATACAACCCAAATCCTCGTCAGTACCAAGCCCAGATCCCCAACTTGCCTGGAATCGAGGTAATTTTCCAGCGACCGGGTGATATTGTGGTCAGCGTCCGTGATGGCAGCGTTGATTTTGGTATCACCGGAAGGGATATTTATCTGGAAAAACGGGCGGCGAATGGGAGCATACTTGAATTGCATAGCCAACTGGGCTTTGGAAAATGCACACTCAACGTGATAGTGCCCGAAAGTTGGGAAGCCATCAATGATGTTGAACATCTGCAGCGGAAACAAAAACTGCTAAAGCGGCCGTTGAAAGTAGCGACCAAATTCCCCAATCTGACCGGCGCTTTTTTTTCGGAACACCATGATTTTGAATTCCAACTAATCCAGGCCGAAGGGACTTTGGAAATCGCACCGACCGTGGGTTATGCCGATATTATCGTTGATCTCGTATCGACCGGTACAACACTAAAAGATAATCGGCTAAAACCTTTGTCGGGAGGGGAGATTATGTCCTCCGAAGCCTCACTTATCGCCAATAAGGCTCGCTTGAAATCTAGTTCCGAAACATTAACAATGGCTACCCAATTGCTTGAGTTTATTGGCGCTCACCTTCGGGCCAATGACAGGTTAGCTATTTTCGCCAATGTGCGCGGCCGGTCTCCAGAAAGCATCGCCCAGCTGGTTTTTCAGCAAGCAGCAATCGGTGGGTTGCAAGGGCCGACGGTATCCCAGGTCATCACTCGGCAAGGTCAAAAATGGTTTGCCGTGCACCTAATCGTTCGCAAAAATCAACTTCATCAAGCCATCCGCGAGATCCGGGAAATTGGCGGCAGTGGCGTTGTGGTTTCCCCAGTCAGTTACATATTCGAGGAAGAACCCAAGGAAGTCAGTGACATGATAGAAGCACTGGAGCAATAAATGATCGCCTTATATTCTGTAGAAGAAGCTAAGAAATCCATTTTGAGACGAATCCCACTTCAACAAGAAGCTTATTCCCCAATCCTCTTGTCGCGCACTGAAACACTCTTTGGCGCAGGTGTCACTCCCCCTGAAGCTGTGCAAATCATCCTGCGGACAGTCGCAGAGGAAGGCGACCTGGCATTAAGGCGCTGGTCATCTCTCCTGGACAATTTTAACGAAGATAAGCTAATCATAACAGCAGGCGAAATGGATGCAGCTTGGAACTCTTTACCATGGGAAGTCCAAGAAGCCATGCGCAATTCTAGCCAACGGATCCGCACCTTTCATCAAAATCAGCCAGTCACTAACTGGCTCACAAATAGTATGGGGGGAGAATTAGGTCAACGCTTCACTCCCCTGGCGCGCGTAGGTGTCTATGTGCCAGGGGGAACAGCTCCTTTACCTTCATCCCTTCTGATGTCAGTTGTTCCTGCCCAGGTTGCTGGTACGAAAAACTTTGTGGTTTGCACGCCGCCGCCTGTTCACCCAACCATTTTGGCTGCTGCCCACATCTGTGGTCTGAATAGCATCATCCAAATAGGCGGTGCCCAAGCTATCGCTGCCATGGCCTTTGGCACCAAATCAGTCCCCCGAGTAGACAAAATTGTTGGCGCCGGAAATCTGTTTGTTACCCTGGCCAAGCAGCAGCTTTACGGAATCGTCGGAATTGATGGTTTGGCCGGACCCACTGAAACAATGGTCATCGCCGATGGAAGCGCCAATCCTGTCTGGCTTGCGGCCGATTTGCTCGCTCAGGCCGAACATGACGTGCAAGCTAGCGCCATCCTATTAACGCCAGATAGGATTCTGGCTCAGGAAGTTCAGATACAGGTTCAAAAACAGCTTTCAAATCTTTCAAGAAAGGAAATAATCGCTTCTTCATTGCATAACAGGGGCGGGATCGTACTGACCGAATCCATTGAAGAGGCCGCTGCATTGGCCAATGAATACGCGGCCGAACATCTCTGCCTCTCTGTTCAAGATCCCTATTCGCTTCTAGATCGCATCAACAATGCTGGAGGTTTCTTCGTAGGCGAACACTCTTTTGAGGTCCTTGGCGATTACGCTGCAGGTCCAAGTCATATCATGCCTACCAGCGGTACGGCTCGCTTCGCATCTCCGTTAAATGTGTTGGATTTTGTTAAAATCTCCAGCATCATCGCTCTTGATCCTGAAACAGCTAGACAACTAAGCCCCATTGCGGCTTGCCTCGCAGAACGCGAGCAGCTAACAGCGCATGCAGCAGCTGCCCAGGCCAGAATGGAGGAAAGTAAGTGACATCAGACCTTAGCTTTGCTATACGGCCACACATTCTTGAGATGCCGCCATATGAACCAATATTGCCTTTAGACATCTTGGCACAGAATTTGGGCATCACCGAGGAAAAGATCGTAAAACTTGACGCCAATGAAAACCCTTATGGCTCGCTTCCTGAGGTGGCTGAAGCCCTGGCCGACATGAACAATTTTGCGATTTACCCCGATCCAGAAAGCCGAAACTTACGTACTCTTTTGGCTAAACATCATGACGTCTCGGAAAAATCAATCGCCGTAGGAGCAGGCGCCGATGAATTGATTGATCTAATTATGCGACTTACGCTCGATCCGCGGGACGTTTTACTAAATTGCCCACCAACCTTTGGTATGTATGCTTTTAGCGGCTCGTTAAATCAGGCGCAGATAATCGAAGTCCCCCGCCATGCTGATTTCACATTAGATTTAGATAGCCTATTTGCATCGGTGAAGAGATACCAACCCAAGTTAATATTCCTGGCAAATCCTAATAATCCTGACGGCGGCTTGATTTCGCCAGAGATCATACGCTCCTTGTTGAAACTGCCCATTCTAGTGATATTGGATG
>JAHEJP010000496.1 GCA_024638855.1 Chloroflexota bacterium | reverse complement strand
TTACGCGACAGTCATGATTTAGCTGCCGGTGAGCCAATAGCATCTGTCGTCATCGTAGGCGACATGATGCTTGGACGAGCTGTGCCGGCCGATATCTGGCCCTGGTCGGATGTTGCCGGCTGGCTATCGACAGCCGATCTGGCCCTGGGAAATTTGGAAAGTATGTTGACCAATGAAACGAATGCCAGGATTGCGCCATCAGGAGAAGCCCAGCCCATCATCTTGCGGGCAGAGCCGGTTATGGCCATTTCGATGCAGCGGGCCGGCTTCGACATTCTGGGATTGGCCAACAACCATGCCCTTGATTATGGCCCTGCCGGATTGGCCGGCACAGTTGGCGCGCTTCGAGACGCTGGGCTGGCTACCGTCGGCGCGATTGGTGAAGATGGCCTCAACCGGCCGCTCATCCGCGAAGTCAATGGGCTCCGCCTGGCCTTTCTAGCCTTCAACGCCGTCCCAGATCCCCATCCTGACGGGGTATGTGCAAATATAGCTTCGTGCTGGCCACGCCCGGCCGCCTGGGAACCGGTTGAAGGGACCAGGACCATCGCCAACGCCCAGTCTCAGGCAGATGCGGTCATCGTCTCCATCCACTGGGGATTTGAGTATGAACCCCGGCCCGACCCATATCAAGAATCGCTGGCCGAGAGCATGCTGGCGGCCGGCGCCGACCTGGTCGTCGGTCACCATCCCCACGTGGTCCAGCCGATCGTGGTAGCCGGCGACCAGGTCATTGCTTACAGCTTGGGCAATTTTGTTTTTGACCAGGAGAGTCATGACACCAGGCAAGGGTTAGCATTGCGCGCCTTCTTCGACGGAGAAGGTTTGCGAGCGGTACAGGTAATGCCTATAAGAGCCGGAACCCGGCCGCGCCTCCAAGCCCTAAGTGAAGGGGCCCCATTGTTGGCTCAGGTGATGCCTCCTCCACCACGCCTGGGTTTTGCTTGTGACCAGTCCGGCTGTACCCCGGCTACCGTATCTCAAACCGAAAACACCGGCCGCTTTTATGCCGGTCAGATCGATTTGACTGGCGATGGTTCGTCCGAGACGGTGCGCCTCGAGGGGGAGCGAATCATCATTTATGAAAAAGGATCGGCCGTCTGGCAGAGCCCGGCCGCCTGGCGGGTGATTGACGCCAGCCTGGGCGATCCCAACGACGACGGTCGCTATGAGATGATGCTGGCCATTTGGCAAAAGGATGAAGCCGGCTATGAACGCAGCCAACCCTACATCGTCGGTCATCGAGGCGGCGAATACACGCTTTTATGGGGCGGCCGGCCGGTGGTCGATCCCATTCAGGAGCTGACAGTTGGCGATGTAGACGGCGACGGCACAGATGAGTTAGTCGTGATCGAAAAATCGGCCGATGGCTCGGCCCAGGCCATTTCGGTTTGGTCTTGGACCGGTTGGACATTCAGCCTACTATGGCGCAGCGAATATGGCCGGTACCGCGACCTGGTCCTCGACGAAGGAACGCAAACCGTTATCAGCGTCGTCCCGGCAAGCTGGTACAATAACGTCATCCAGCGGCTTAACTCAAAATAAAAAGGACAGTAATGGAAAGTAAAAAAGGAATCGAAGCCTTTGAAAAAACAGAACGCCTCATCGTAGTGGCCGCCCACCCCGACGACCTGGAATCCTTATGTGGCGGCGTGGTGACCTTCTTAACCCGGCGGGGCGTTCAAATATTTTCCGCCAACTGCACCCTAGGCGATATCGGCGCCCAGGACGCTAACATGGTCCGGCCGGCCCTGGCCAGCACCCGCCTGGCTGAGACCGAAGAAGCGGCCCGCATTCTGGGTATCACAAAAACCTTTAACCTGGGTCATCACGACGGCGAATTGTTGCCCGATCTGAATTTGCGGGGGCAGATCGCCCGCCTCTATCGCCTGACCCAGGCAGACACCCTCTTGACCTTCGATCCCTACTGGACAGGCCAGATCCACCCCGACCACCGGGCGGCCGGCCAGGCTGCCTTGGACGCTTACATGCCAGCCAAGATGCCTCTCTACCGCCCCGAACAGCTCAACGAGTCACAAGCAGGATTGGGCTGTCTTGAGCAGGTCTTCTTCTTTTCAACCGACCGTGATCCCGATGTTTTCGTCGACGTGACCGCCGTCTACAAAACCAAGCTGGCGGCCTGCATGGCTCACCGCAGCCAATTCCCAAAAGGTGAAGAAAGCCTGGAATGGTTGAAGGAGATCGACCGGAGGCAAGGCGAAGCCATCGACGCGACCTACGCCGAATCATTCAAAGAAATCCGGGTCTGGTGAACGGCTTAAGCCTTACCCCCGGCGGCCGGCAGCCTGATGGTGAAAGTCGTTCCCTGGCCCGCTTCACTAGTTACCTCGATCCGGCCGTGATGGGCCCGCACCAATTGTTGGGCGATGGCCAGGCCAAGGCCAGAGGATCCCCCGCCATGGGGGCGGGAGCGGTCGCCGCGCCAAAAGCGATCGAAGATATAAGGCAGCTCTTCAGCCGGGATGCCCTCCCCCGTATCGGCCACGGTGATGACTACTTTCCTCACCCGATTGGCTGCTCGTAAGCTGATTGTCCCGCCGGGCGGCGTATAACGTAAGGCATTGGCCATTAAATTGCCCAGCACCTGGTCCAGACGGCCGTAATCGGCCCAGACCGTCAGGCTAACTGCATCGCCTTCGGAGGCACCGCCATCGGCGTCAACTTCTAAAGTCACGCCGGCCGCTTCCGCCTGGCCGCTGAAACTGGTGCCCACGTCGGCCAGCAATTCAGCCACGTTCACCGGTTCCTGGTTCAGAGCCAACTGGCCCGCCTCGGCCAGGGACAAAGTCTGCAAATCTTCCACCAATCGGGCCAGCAGCCGGGTCTCCTCAAGCGTAGCCTCCAGGTGGGCTTCGTTGGGCTCGTACACCCCATCCGCCATGCCCTCCAGGTTGCCCTGGATGATATGCAGCGGCGTGCGTAATTCATGGGCCACATCGGCCGTGAGATTGCGGCGTTGTTTTTCGGCCCTTTCCAGCTCCCCGGTCATGCGGTTGAAGGAACGCGCCAATTGCCGAAAATCGCCCGGCCCGCTTTCATCCACCCGGGCGCTGAAATCCCCTTCGGCCACCGCATCGGCCGCGGCCATCACCCCGGCCAAAGGCGTAGCGATGCCCCGGAAAGCGCGGGCCGCCAGGGCAATAGCCAAGATAGGCAACGCCACCGCCAGCCCACAGCCCAGGATCCAGACCAGCACGGCCATTTGCCCGTCGCCGCCGAAAAGTCGGGTCAGCAGGAAAGCGGCCACGGCCAAGCCACCCAGGAATAGCAGGATTATGAAGCCGAAAAT
>JAHEJP010000495.1 GCA_024638855.1 Chloroflexota bacterium | reverse complement strand
GCAATAAATGCTTCATCAGCTACTCTTGGCGTAACCAGAAAAATATCCTGATTTTGCATGATCGCTTCGAAGATTTGATCATTGAACTCCTCAGATATTGCATCAACATCTGCCTGGTCATTAAGAAGCCCGATAAACGGGTCAAAGTTACCCGACATACCTTCTGCAAATACGCTCAATTCCTGACCCGCCTGCAGATTGCGCAAAATATAGGTGATAGCTCCATCGCCCAAATCATATTTACCAGCAATCTCTTGTACCTGTCCAATACTTTCTTGAGCGAATATCGGCTGGTATAGTAAAAACGATCCAGTAAGAAAAAAACATGGGATTATGAAGATGTATTTAAGGTGACGACCTAAAAGGAAGTGCATTTGATAATTCTCTACTCAATATTGAATTCAATAAAAGTCATTTTAGATTGGTTCATAGATCTCATCTAATCGAGCCAATGTAAGCGATCACCCTGCGCTGTAAATGCTTCGAAAGAGCTTCTGATATATATTGCACAACACAAATACTTAAAAGGGTTTTTCTGGCTTACACGGTGTTTTAGCTTTCTAACCAATGTAATATATTGTAACGTAATCTCAGCATTCCAAGTATCTTAAAGACCAGTCTTTCATTAAATATTCTGCATTTCGCCATAATAGGCGTGAATTCTAAAGTAGCCTGGTAGTGACCTCAAATCTTGGTTGCATTGGTCATAAAAAGTAGAAGAAAATTCCTTCTTCCTGGCCAATCAATCGAATAATTGGTATCAGCTCATCAATATGTCTATTGTCAAAATCGTTCGGTATCCTTCAATCATCGTTTTCCTGTTGGTAGTATCATTCATTGGAGCGCAGAAATCCGCGGGCATGTTAATAAACAGCAGCGTTGACTTGCCCACTGAAGAAACGTTTTGCCCTCCAAAATCCCCACCATCAGGAAATATTATACAGGTAAACGCTGCGCAGGCGGCCGATTTGGATGATATCGTGAGTGGCGCTCAGACTGGTGACACAATTATGTTGGCCGACGGAATCTATTATCTACAAGGCGATTATCTTTGGTTCGATGTTGCTGGAGTCACCATGCGATCGGCCAGCGGCAATCGAGATGGGGTCATCATCGATGGAGGTTACCAAACACCCACAATCGTTACGATAGCGACATCATACGTAACCATCGTTGACCTCACCTTGAAACGAGCCGAGTACCACCCAATCCATGTCATGAGCACAAATGGGGAGAATACTATCGGTACTCGACTCTATAATCTGCACATCGTCGATCCTGGCCAGCAGGCGGTAAAGGTAAATCCGGCCACCGCTGACAAATATCCTGATTTTGGCGAGTTAGCCTGCTCGCAGGTGGAGTTAACAGATACCGGACGATCCTTTATATGGCAGATCAATAGTAGCTGCTACACCGGTGGAATCGATGTGCACCAAGCCGATGGCTGGGTCGTTCGCGATAACATCTTCGAGGGCTTTTGGTGCGAAGATGGACTAGCGGAGCATGCCGTTCATTTTTGGAAAGGCAGTCGCAATACAATCGTCGAAAGAAATATCATTAGGGACAATGCCCGAGGTATAGGCTTTGGATTGGGCGCAGATGATGGCGGCCGAACCTTTCCGGGAGATGTTTGCCAGCAATCTCGATACACCGGACATTTCGGAGGCATTATTCGAAACAACTTTATTTTTCAAGACCGGAGTGAGCTGAAGGATTCTGAAGCAGGTTTTGACTGCAGCATTTGCCTGGCCCAAGCCTGTGGCACTTCAGTTTTACACAACAGTGTCGTTGCTACGTCAACCCCGTTTTCTTCAATCGAGTGGCGTTTTGCCGATAATACGGCCGATATTATCAACAATCTAGTGAGTCATAACATGTTGCCAAGAGATGGCGCTCAAGCAACATTGGCAGGAAACCTTGTAGGTGTCTCCTTGACCCTATTCCAGGATGGTCCCAGAGGAGAATTACATCTTACCGCAGATGCCTTGGCTGCGATTGACAAGGGAGTACCCGTATCGCCCAGTATCATCGATGACGACATTGACGGTGATTATAGGATTGGCATCCCGGATGTTGGTGCGGATGAACTACCCATTGATTTAACCAATCATTATTACTTACCGGCCGGTTACAGGTGAATAAACACAGCCAAAGATGACTGGGACATAAGGGAATAATGGCTAAAAGGGTAAGATCCATCCTTTTCTTGAATAAAGAACGAAGTATGATTCTATGCAACAAGTTTTGGGCAACTTTGGCGTAATTTGGCCTTAGGCTATAAAAATACAACAAAGTGAGCTGTTGTGATCGCAAGGGTCACAGCAACTTATCGTTTGCCATTGACGATTGTCAAAACATGTTCCGATTTTTGTTGGTTGAATCCTTTGGTAGGAGGAAGGAACAATGAGTGAAAATGAAAGCTCTAGCAGTAAAATACCGGCAATGGATCAGCGATTGGCTCAGGCCCTGCCGCAATTGACTCCTGAGCAAGTCGCGCAGGTTTCACCCAAATTGATACGGGAGATATACGAACCAGGACAGGTGATCATTCAGCAAGGTGATTTGCCTGATCGTTTTTATATCGTGATAAACGGCCGGGCAGAGGTATTGCACGAGGATTTGAGCGGCGATATAGACGCTGTAGACGTTCGACGTCCGGGTGAATATTTTGGAGAGACAGGATTGTTGCAAAATCGTCCTAGGTCGGCCACGGTTCGAGCCTCCGCTGAAGGTGATGTTGAATTATTGGCAATGGATCGAGATGATTTTGAAGAAATGCTAGACGAGTCTCGTGCTACAGAAATGCATGTTGCCCAAGAAATGCTTCAACGCCTCATACGCCTGGCAAATGCCCAAGCTTAATCACTGATTAAGTAGAAAAGGAGGGACTGTGACGCCATCCAGAAATATACAAAGCCTTTTCAAATATAGTTACGCTCTTTTCGATCGAGTTTGGTACAGCATTAATCTATTGACGGACGATCAATTTGCTCAGGAAATAGATTACTCTCACGGCTCTTTACGCAATCAAATCGTTCATGTTGCCATGGCAGAGAGTCGCTGGCTCATGGCGTTACATGAACATCCAGATGCCCGGGGATATAGTCTTGATCCAATGGACTTTCCAGACCGGGCGAGCGCTCAGACATTGTGGGATTCAACCACCCAGGATGTAACTAATTATATTGCTGTCCTTAATCAATACCCTCGCCAATTACGGGGGAATAGAGCTGGGTAAAGGATTGTGAATCCTCCCCAGCCGGGAAACTTCGTTAAAAATTGTAGCCATTAAAATTGGTTCTGGTTTTTCCGGAAGCCAT
>JAHEJP010000494.1 GCA_024638855.1 Chloroflexota bacterium | reverse complement strand
GGGCTTCATCCGCAAACTGCCACAAAACATTCAGAGTGGGATAAGCCGGGCTACCATCATAGAGGACAATTGTGGCACCCGCCAATAGTCCGCCAACCAGAAAATTCCACATCATCCAACCCGTGCTTGTGTACCAAAAGAAGCGGTCTCCTGGTTTTAGATCAAGGTGAAGCACGGTCATTTTCAGATGCTCAAGGAGAATCCCTCCATGACCCTGGACTATGGGTTTTGGCAGTCCGGTCGTACCAGACGAGTACAAGACCCACAATGGATGATCAAAAGCAACTTGTTCAAACCAAAAGTCATTTCTGTTGCCCTTCTCCATGAATTCTGACCAATAAATTGTATTGCTCGCGCCATTGACCTCCTGTTCAACATCTGTGTGATGGACAAGAATCGTACGCTCCAAGGTAGGGAGTAACATCTGTAAAGCCTCGACAACTTGCCTTCTATCATGCAGCTTTCCGTTGTACCGGTAGCCGTCCACAGCAAATAGAACTTTGGGTTCAATCTGTTGAAAACGATCGAGTACGCTCCGGCTTCCGAAATCTGGAGAACAACTTGACCAAATGGCACCGATGCTGGCAACCGCAAAAAGGGCGATTAAGGCTTCTGGAATATTGGGCAAAAAAGCTACGACACGATCACCCTTTTCTACGCCTATAGTCCGCAAGGCTCCAGCTAAGGTATAAGTAGCTGTCTGCAATTCGGACCAACTCATCACGCGTGAAGGTTGGTCTTCTGATTTGACGATTAGCGCTCGGTCAGAGTCGTTTGCTCGAACAAAGAAGTTTTCGACATAGTTCAGTTCAGTCCCATGAAACCAGTTAAATTCAGGCATATGACTGCCCTGAAGGGCGGTCAAAGACGAAGTAGATTT
Organism: Chloroflexota bacterium; assembly: GCA_024638855.1. GTDB lineage: Bacteria > Chloroflexota > Anaerolineae > Promineifilales > Promineifilaceae > UBA11865. Next base: position 2,444 of record JAHEJP010000494.1, on the reverse strand, counting down.
AGCTATACCAAAATAGTCCATCAAAGATCGCCAGAAATCATCAACACTAACGACAGACCATTCCCACAACGACCGGTAGGAATCGAATGTATGTCCATGATTCTTTTCCAGCCATTTCATATAGCCGGTTAGATTTGCATCCTCAATGGTCTTTTCAGATGGCTTCCAAATTAAGTCACCATCTTTGATTGTGCTTTTCATAGCTCTCCATATCGTGTTTTCATTCTAGCCCAACCACCCAACCAGGCAAGAATTAAGAAGAGATAAGCTTGACACTCTTACTTGACCGTCTCTAAACGTATTTATGTCAACTTCCTGACACAGATTATTAGCATAAAGTATGGTGATCTTATTTGTTGTCGAAAAACATCCTTTTGGTACAAATGCCCTTTTGCTAGACGGATTTTTCTGTAATTGAATATAACATGGGCTACGCAGATGCAGGCCGGAGCCATTAGTCTATTTCCTTCGAAATCAGTCCCCTGATCTGCTGGTTGAATATTAGCTCGAGATAAATTGACCTTTACATTATATCCGATTGGCTGCTTAAATCTGCGAGTCGACTTTAGGTAAGAAATAGCCAAATACTATCTTGCACAGAAATTGGACCTTTTCTCAATGATGCTTTCGTTATAGGAGAATTAAATGACTGATGACAATCAGGAACAACACAATAGTGAGATTAAGGATGTAAACAATAACAACTGACTATTGATCATGGTCGTTGTGGTCGCCTTAATCATCGCCCTAATTGCTATTGTCGCTTTGGCAATCGCCGCCTTCAGTGGAAATGGTTCCAGCACAGAAGTAGGCGAAAGCATTGGAACGCTACCCCAGCCGCAGTTGAGACAGTTGAACCGCCCGGGGCTGGCGTGAATCCCACGCGAAATCCCCCAGTCGTTCTTCCTATACCCGAACCGGGCGAGCCTACGGCAAAAGTTATTGCACCGGATGGAGCCAACGTGCGAACCGGTCCAGGCACCGAATATCCGATCATCGGCATTGCTCCACAAGGCGCTACTGGCGAGGTCGTGGTTATCAGCGCTGATGGACAGTGGAGGGCTATCCTTGTGCCAAACTCGTCAAATGATATCGGTTGGGTTCTAGGACAACTGTTATCCGTCGAATACGTGGAAAGTGTGCCCGTGATTCCTGCAGCTCCACCGCCACCATCACCAACTGCGACGCCAACCCCTGCCCCCGATTTAGTCTTTACGGCAAGCCGGACGTATATAAAAGCCGGTGAAACATCAACATTGTACTGGAGCGTGGAAAATGTACAGGCAGTCTTTATATACCCAATTGGAGCTAACTGGCCAAATTACACAGTTACTGGACAAGGGAATAAAGTTGTACAACCGTTCATTGTAACAACCTACCGGTTAAGGTTGATCAACACTGATAACAGTACCGAGTTGTTCGACATTGAGATTGCAGTCAATGGCGGCCTAACGAATGGGCGCTGGATCATGGGCGCTTATGAAAGCAGCAGTGGTGCTCTGACTTCAGCTTAACCAGGCGTGGAAGTCACAGCTAGCTTCAACACCAATGGTTCGTTGAATGGTTCAGGTGGATGTAACACTTTCAATGGAGGATTCCAGGCCTACGATCAGGCCCTTCTTATTAGCAGCTTGACGAGCTCCACAGCTGCCTGCGAAGAGGCTGTGATGCAACAAGAAGCAGACTTTTTTACGGCGATGAAGAGATCGGCCAGTATGTCGATTTTTGGTAGCGAGCTGTCAGTTCGTGACGCAAGCGGCAAGACAATCCTGACCCTCACAAGGGGATGATATACTTGTCTCTCACTGCCCATTGGGTGGAGTGATAAATAGTCGAAAATACGCGAATGGGCTAGCTTTGTCGGCAGCTGGCCCGTTCACTCTCCAAAGTAAATATTAACGGAAATATCAATTACAACTGACAACTGTTAAATTGGAGGAATAGTGCTTTTTTTACGGACAGATTCGTTGTCTACTGCCAAGGCTATGCCATAAGTGCATCTCTTAAGATTGAAACTTCTGCACGCTACTTCGAGCCTTACTCTATCATGGGCATCGTCGTCTTCCAGGAAAAACAAAAATTTAACCGGGTTTGGTGGGTCATGTTGCTCGTTTATGGTCTTACCGCATTATGTTGGTGGGGTTTCATCGTGCAGATTATCCTCGGCAATCCTTGGGGTGATAGACCGGCGCCTAACTGGATGATCATCCTGATCTGGTTAGCATTCGGGATTGGTATGCCTGGATTTATCAATGTGCTTAACTTGACTTTTGAAGTGACGACTTCGCAGATCACCATCCGCTCTTACCCGCTGACAACCCATGTAACCTGAGTTCGACATTAAATGAGGATCGGCAACAAGGCCGAATCCTCCCTAGATAAATTGAGAGAAGGCTTTTTGGGCTGATGTGTGTAAGCAATTAATCCCGCAACAAGATTCACCA
>JAHEJP010000132.1 GCA_024638855.1 Chloroflexota bacterium | reverse complement strand
GGCATCGCCTTTGGCACGAGCGCCGAGGGTCACTTGCGCTTTTCCATCGCCACAGCTATGAGTGAGTTGGAGCGTGCGGTTGAGAGGCTTATGGTGATAGGCCCTAAGCTCTAAAAAGAATGCTGGCGCCCAATTCTTCAGACGGCAACGCTTTTTATTTAAGCTGCTGTCGAACGATGACGATATCTTCCTTGATCTGTGTTATTAGTGCATCCAAATCAGCGAATTTTTGTTCATCGCGTACACGGGCTATGAATTCTAAGGCTACTTCTCGACCGTAGATATCGCCATCAAAATCGAGCAAATGGGTCTCAATGTTCAAAGAATGGCCACTCACAGTGGGTCTGTAACCGACATTGGCGGCCGAATAAAACCTCTTCCCGTCCAACCAGGTATATGTAGCATATACGCCAGTGGCTGGGAGCAATTGCTCTTCCCAAACGCTTAAATTGGCGGTTGGAATGCCAAGCCTCCGGCCTCGACCATCTCCTGGGACGACTTTTCCTATCAAGCGGTAGGGTCGGCCTAAACAACCCGTTACTACTTCGATATCACCTTCACGCAAACCGTTACGTATGCGGCTGCTGCTAACAAGTTGCCCTTCAAACTCAACCATGCCCTCAAATTGATGAACGGAAAACCCTTTCTGCTGTCCAAGTTGGCGAAGGAAAGGTAAGTCGCCTTCGCGATTGTATCCGAGACTAAAGGCACCTCCCCAAATTTGGTAAAGACCCAGATACTGGCAAAGCTTCTCTATGAATAGTTCTGCTCGCGTGTGGCGTAATTCATCGGTGAAGGGCAGGGTGATAATCAAGTCCAAGCCCTGCTTTTCCAGCAACCGTAGGCGTTCATCAAGTGAATTCAAATAGAGACGATCTCGCCGGCCCTGGATAATCGATATCGGGTGAGGATAAAAGGTCAAGACCGCTGCGCGAGCTCCTTCTTTCAGGGCGGAGTCGGTCATGTTCTGGAGCAACTTCTGGTGTCCGAGGTGCACGCCATCGAAGACGCCAATCGCAACGAAGGTCGGTCGACTTTCACTGACTGCGCTTATCTTTGAGACGTGTTCGACTTGTTTTGCCATTCGGAGGACGATTTTATCTGATCACAAGGCTGGTTGGTAGAAAATCTTTCGCGGAAGCCAAAAATTAGCATCTGCTTCGATGATGCCCACAAATTGATTCTCGTGATCATAGGCGCGAAATAGCGAACCAGGTTGCTGCTCTATCTGAAGTGGGATAGATTGTCCGTGGAAAAGGGCCAGGGCTTGTTCAAGGTTAAATGTTATAAGCGGCAAATGCCGGACGGCCGTGTCCATTGGCCGGATATTTTTTACCATATTCGCCTGGTCAATATTCGTTAAGGGCATCGATTCTTCGACCAGGTGATCGCCAATAGAGATGCGTCGCAGAGAGGTTAAGAATCCGCCACATCCAAGCATTTGGCCTAGATCGTGAGCGATGGCTCGGATGTAAGTGCCAGAGGAACAATGGACTTGAATTTCCAGGTCTGGCGACGACCATTTGATTAGTTTTAATTCGTAGATCGAAATCAACCGGGACGGCCGTTCGATAGTCTGTCCCTGGCGGGCGCGGGCGTAAAGGGGCTGGCCAGCCACCTTGATAGCCGAAAACATAGGCGGAATTTGCTCAATCTCTCCAGAGAAATGATCAAGAGCAGAGTCGAGCTGGGATGATGATATATCGACTGGTTTCTCTGTTACAACCGAACCTTCGGCATCGTAGGTATCGGTTTCTTGTCCTAAACGAATTGTTGCAACGTACTGTTTATCCTGGCCCATCAAATACTCAGCTAAACGGGTAGCCCGTCCCAAACAGACGATAAGTAAACCGGTCGCTAGTGGATCGAGCGTACCTGTATGGCCCACGCGACGGATGCCGGCCAACTGTCTGATGGTGCGGATCACATCGTGAGAGGACGGCCCCATTGGTTTATCGACGTAGAGAAGACCTTCAACGTCGTGCATCATCACTTTGCTTCCCCCAAAAACATCGTCGATTATCTATCGTGCGGTTTCTGTTTTGAAAAACCTTCATGAGAAAAACCGCAAACAATAATTACAGTTGAGTTCTTCGTTCTCTGTATGACCGGAAGAAGAATCCCGGTTCACTTAGTTTTATATGCTACTTCGAACGGCTACAGGATCGACTCGTTCCAATGTCGCCTTTTGCGTGCGAATCGATTCTTTAGACTTGCTGATAACCAGGGCCTCAACTTCTTCGAGCGTTCCTTCGAGCGTACAACCTGCCGCGAGATCATGGCCACCACCCGCTAAACTCATCGCCAGCTGGGAAACGTTATATGGCGGCCGGCAGCGGAAACCCACCTTTATCTGCCCGTTAGCTGTTTCTGTCAGGACTGCACTCATTGCTGCCTCGTTCACTTCGGCCAACATATTGCCCAATCCAAATGAACTCGAGTTCTTATAGCCTGTCTCCAACTTTTCGGCGTAACTTATGGTGGTCCAAATCACACCTTCTTCCAGTCGCAAATTTTTAAGTCCCTTCTGCCACATGAGCAGGGTTGATAAAGGTTTCAGCATAAGCGCCTTGGAAGTCACGTCAAACAAGTTGGCTCCAGCTTCGACAAGTTCGCTGGCTGTTTGCAGCGTATCCTTCGTTACACCAGCCGTGCGGAAGCCTAATGTATCTGTAACCAACCCAGTCAGAAGAGATGTGGCTAGGTCAGGAGTTAACTCAGCACCCAAGGCCAAAAACAGATGATACAAGATTTCAACCGTTGCCGTCGCCCGTGTTTCCACAAGATTAATCTGTCCGTACCTTGTATTGGTAACGTGGTGGTCAATATTGATGATCACCGGTTCTTGCAGGTCTTGTTGGCTAAATGCTCTGCCTAATCGACTCGAATCGCCGGCATCGAGACCAATGATGAGATCATAGTCGACCGATTGAACGGGCGTTTTTTGAATCGCAGAAGCAAGTGGTAAATAGCTAAAACGTTCGGGAATATCGTCGTCACAAACAAGGGTAAATTCCTTGCCAAACTGCTGCAAAACCTGACCAATTGATGTAAGCGAACTTATAGCATCACCATCCGGGGCGATATGGCTGATAACCAGGATTCTAGTAGATGCGTCTAATAAATGCCTGATCGATTCGACTGTGGATGCCGGTACCAAACTTAACCCTCTTCGTCACTTTCTGTTTCTGTTGGGATGTCCAGATTATCCAGCAACCGGTCGATCTGTTCAGCATGGGCAAGCGTTGGATCCCAGTGGAAATGCAGGTGTGGAACCGTTCGCATTCTCATGCGACCAGCCAATTCTCTGCGCAAATAACCCGAAGCGCCCTGGAGCGCAATCATCACGTCTTCTTCTCGTGACTCATCCCCTAAAGCGTTGACATACACATCAGCATACAGCAACTCGCGGTCGATCTGCACCCCAGTTATTGTTAGCCCCTGTAATCGTGGATCGCGCAATTCACGCAAGACAAGTTCGCTTAGAATGATCTTGATTTGTTCGGCGGTTCGTTGCTGGCGAATCTTACTCATGATTGGCGCGTTCAACGACGAAAAATTCTAAAATATCTCCTGATTTGAAATCGGTCCAACCTTCAATGGATACGCCAAACTCAAATCCAGTTTTTACTTCGCGAACATTTTCCTGGATATGCTTCAAGCTAGCTATTTTGCCAGAATAGAGCAATTCGGCATCGCGGATTACACGAGCGCGAGCATTCCTTCTAGCCTCACCCGTACGCATGTAACAGCCGGCAACAACACCGACACTCCTAATCCTGAATACCTGACGTACTTCCGCTCGACCAATGATAGATTCCTTGAATACAGGGGCTAACATACCCTTGAGAGCTTTCTCAACGTCCTCGATCAACTTATAGATGATCGAATAAATGTTGATCTCTACACCTTCATTGCTAGAGGCAGCCCGGGCAGCTGGATCCACACCCACATTGAAGCCAAGCACGACGGCATCAGAAGCGGCAGCCAACATAATATCATTTTCGGTAATATTGCCTGTAGCCGATCTCAAAATATCGATCTCTACCTCTTCCGTATTTAATCTTTCCAAAGAGGTAACAATCGGTTCGAGGGAACCTTGGACATCAGCTTTTATGACCAGGTTGAGAGATTTCGTGTCACCTTCTTGAAGCCTGCTAAAAAATTCTTCCAGACTCACAGGTGCTCGCCGATCATCTAGATCAGTCGTTGGTTGTCCTTGATCGTCGACAAGATGCCGGGCGACTCTTTCGCTTTCGACGACCACGAACTGTTCACCTGCAATTGGGATGCCATTTAAGCCAGACACGGAGACAGGGGTGGAGGGGCTTGCTTCTTCAACTGGCAGGCCACCATAATTGTACATAGCTTTGATGCGGCCAAAATGCGATCCGGCGAGGATGGTATCACCCACTCGAAGGGTGCCGTTCTGGACCAACAGCGTTGCCATCACGCCACGTCCTTTTTCAAGCCTGGCTTCAAGAGAAGTCCCGGTTGGTGAAGCATTTGGGTTGGCTCGAGGATCGAGGTCTTCGGCCGTGAGCAGAATAGCTTCGAGTAAATCCTCGAGGCCTTCTTCAATTTTTGCTGATACCGGAATCACCAGCGTATCTCCGTCCCACTCATCCGGTGTAAGACCGATCTCCGCTAGCTGTTGCATGACCAGGTTTTGGTTAGCTGTGTCCAAGTCCATCTTATTCAAGGCTACGACGATGGGAACATTGGCTGCCCGGGCGTGGTCTATCGCTTCACGTGTCTGAGGCATGATTCCATCGTCGGCCGCGATAACGAGAATGACGATATCCGTTGCCTGAGCGCCGCGGGCACGCATGGCCGTAAATGCTTCATGACCCGGCGTGTCCAAAAAAGTAATTAATTTACCTTCATGGCGGACCTGGTAGGCGCCGATGTGCTGAGTAATTCCGCCGGCCTCGCCAGATTGTACATTTGTCCGGCGAATGATATCTAACAAGGAAGTCTTGCCGTGATCCACGTGTCCTAGCATCGCAACTACCGGTGGACGAGGAACTAAATCGCTCTCCTCCTCGGCTGCCAGGATCTGTTTCCAAATTGGCTGTTCGAGACCATCTTCTTCTTCCTCTGGTTCAACTGCCAGCGATACTGCTTCATAACCCATCTCTTCGGCCACGATGGCGGCCGTATCGAAGTCAATTTGTTGATTGATATTGGCCATAATGCCGTTATCCATCAACTTCTTGATGACATCGATTGGACTGACCTCCATGACGTCGGACAGTTCCCGGACGGTCACGAAATCAGGAATCTCAATTAAGGTTTTGGTTTCTGCCATGTTTGTAATTCCGTTTTTCCGTTCCAGTTGTTACCAATATCCCTGTTAATCAGTCGATTATCTCGTCCGAATACGATTTTTCCATCGCGTCCCAGATCATTCTCAAGGAACTAATTGCGATATCGACTCTATAATCTTTTCTTTTTCCGCTTCTGAAACCTCGGTCCGCAATGCATGATCTAAAACATTTTTATTAAGCGCCTTGTCCCAACAATTAAGTTCCGGGCACAAGTATGCGCCGCGTCCATTATGCTTGCCCGATAAATCGACAAACACGCCAGTATCGCGATCTCGTACAATTCGAATCAGACGCCGTTTATCTTTTTTTTGCCGGCACACAATACAGGTTCTTTGAGGAACATGTTTGCGTCGTTGCATCTTAACGTGGATACCTTAAGCTATGCCAGTCTAGAATCAATCATTGAACAACTCGTCTGCGTTGACATCGTCGATATCTTCCCATACCGGACGCTGTCTACTTTTCTTGCGCTTGCGCTTGGCAACGACTTCGCCTCGTTTTTCATCCAAGACGAGTTGTTTGTCACTTCGCTGTCTTTTCTCTTCTTCAATTGGGAGGACAGGAGTGGTCGAACTAACGATTACGACACGCTTCTTTTCAACCTTTTCTTCAGGTTTTTTCTTGACGAGAGAGGCACCTAAGTCGTCAATATCAGGCACACGTCCCGCTTCTTCTTCGGGCGCAGGCTCGACTTCTCGCTCTTCGACAACTGGAGTTTCTATTTCTTCTGCAGGCTTGACTTCTGAGCCGATCCCAACTTCTTGTTCCTCAGTTTCACTTTCGAGTTCGGGTTTAGCCTCGATGGTCGCTTCAGTTACTTCATCTGCTACAATAACCTGCTGTGCTTCGGCTGTTTCGACCTCAATTTCTTTTAAGGTGGCTGGTTCATCTAGTTCAACGGCTTCTGGCTCTTCGGTTTCAACGATGATGAGTTCGTATCCGTCAACGGCAGCTTTTACTTCATCCAGGGCTTTTGCGCCGAATCCACTCAAATCAAGCAAGGCGCTGTCACCCATTTCAAAGTACATTAAGATATCACCAAGTGACGTGATCCTGTTTGCCTCAAGCAGACTAGTGACGCGAGCGGAGAGTTCCAGTTCGACCAGGGAGACTTCCCAGGCTTGTGCGGGCACCGTTTTTCGGGCTGATGAACGCGCTTTGTTAATTTCTTCGAACGCTACGCCTCGAGCGGCAACAATTCGCCCTTCCACAGCGGCCGTGATCCGGCTAAGAACCGAAAAATCTTCGGATGTAATCGGCCGGTTAGCAGCTTTCTTAGCGAGAACCATTTCAACTTTGCGAATGAATTCTTCATCGTTGACGACCGCGGGGTCGGCCGATTCATGATCCTTGTTGTTCAATGATTCTTGGGCTGCCTCGGTTAAGCTCTTGATATCGATCCGCCAACCGGTCAGCTTTGCTGCCAGGCGCGCATTTTGTCCTTCGCGACCTATGGCCAACGATAGTTGATCGTCGGGCACGATGACGATAGCAGTTTTCCCTTCATCAGGGTGGTCTTCCAGAAATACTTGAGATACTCGTGCCGGGCTGAGCGCCTTGGCAATGAAAGTCTTTTGATCGGAATCCCACTCGATAACGTCAATTTTTTCTTCATTCAATTCGCGGACAATACTCTGAATACGAACGCCGCGCATGCCAACACAGGCGCCGACAGGATCGATGCCCGGTTGCATAGCCATCACAGCAACTTTCGAACGAGCCCCTGCTTCTCTGGCAATGCTTTTGATGTCCACCTGACCGTTATAAATCTCGGGAACCTCCAGTTCAAGGAGCCGTCTGAGTAAATTGCGATGATTTCGGCTGACGATGATCTGAGGGCCACGGCTGGTTCGCCGAACTTCCAATACATATACACGTATTTTATCGTGAGCTCGGTACCGCTCACGGGGGACTTGTTGACTTTTCGGTAAAATCGCTTCTGTACGACCCAAGCCCATAGTGATATTTTGACCACTGACACTTTGTACGGTACCGTTAACGATTTCACCTTCTCTAGCAGAGAAATCCTCGTATAATTTTTCCCTTTCTGCTTCTCGCACACGCTGAAGGATTACTTGCTTCGCCGTTTGGGCAGCAATCCGGCCGAAATTCTCAGGCGTACTTTCCATCATCACGATTTCGCCGAGTTCTGCATCCGGGAATCCGTTTAGATGAGCCACCTTTATCAAAACCTCAGTTTCAGGGGTCATAATCGAGTCTACGACTTCTTTTTCCGCGTAGATTGTCGGTTCGCCAGTACGTTGGTCGATATCGACCGTTACTTCCTGAGAGTTACTGATGTTTATATTTCGTCGATAAGCAGATACCAAGGCGGTTTTTAGAGCCTCGATAACTACTTCCTTTGAAAGCCCACGAGCTTCACAAATTTCGTTAAAGGCTAACATGAATTCGTTTTTCATTTGCCCTATCCAAGTTTAGTGTGCAAGGCACCAGCATTCTTCAGATTGGAATTCACAATCAATGCATGAATCACCCTTAAAATGCCGTGCTATTGACGACGATTGTTATCCAACGCGTCAATTCCGATACGGAAAGCTGACTATCTCCTTACAAACAAAAAAGTGGGGAATGCCCACTTCTCATCGCGCTATTACTCTCCTACTGTTCCGTTTAGCCGATGAAGCTAACGATATATGCATTATAGCACGTGCCCTGTAGCCAAGCAATAATTATAGTTTAGAAATAGCCTATACTTAGCTTGACTTGAATGTTGCCAAGTCATACAATTCGCCCCGTCACAATCTGGTGTTTTTGACCTATTCAAGGACACCCAGAATGTGCATCCAGCTGCTATCAATCTGGCGTTAGAAGTGGTCAGTCACCCCGCTCGTCAGCCGTAACTGCTTATGTCATCCGCATATATCAGTCGCGAAGGAGATGAGAATGGACGTTTTTGAAAAATGCGGACGGTTTACAATTGCCCGAGAGGCAATGGATGCTGGTTTGTACCCCTATTTTATTCCCTTGGATGATACTGAAGGGACTGAGGTTACCGTGAGCGGGCGCAAGGTTATTATGATTGGCTCCAACAATTACCTTGGTTTGACCACACATCCCAAAGTTCGCGCGGCCGCTATCCAAGGAATTGAGCAATATGGTACAAGCTGCACGGGTTCGCGTTTTTTAAACGGTACGCTCAAATTGCACATGGACCTAGAGGAGCGCTTGGCAGCCTTCGTCGGCAAAGAGGCGGCCCTGGTTTTTAGCACCGGCATGCAGGTCAACCTGGGTGTTATTTCGGCTCTTGTTGGTCCTAATGATTACGTGATAATCGATAAAGATAACCATGCCAGCATCGTCGACGGTTGTCGTCTGAGCATGGGTAAAATGAAACGTTTTCGGCACAATGACTTGAACCACCTTGAAATGGTCCTAAAAAAGCTACCGGCTGATTCAGGCAAGCTCGTCATCGTAGACGGCGTCTTTAGTATGGGTGGAGATATCGCAAAATTACCCGAACTCGTACCGATATGCCAACGTTATGGGGCCCGGATCTATGTGGATGATGCTCACTCGCTTGGCGTACTTGGAAATGGGCGGGGAACTGCAGCTCACTTCGGATTGACCGATGAAGTCGATCTAATAATGGGCACATTTAGCAAATCATTCGCTTCGATTGGTGGTTTTGTGGCCGGTGATTCTGATATCATTCATTATATTCAGCACCATGCGCGATCGCTTATCTTCAGCGCCAGCTTGCCAGCGCCCAATGTCATGACTGTAATGGCGGCATTGGATATCATGGAGACCGAACCTCATCATGTAGAACAGCTATGGGATAACGGAGACAAGATGTTGGTCGGGCTAAAGGAACTCGGTTTTAATACCGGTAATACTGAGACACCGATCATTCCAGTTATCATTGGAGAGCCAGAACCGACGTTTCTAACCTGGCGGCTTCTCTTTGAAAGAGGACTGTATACAAATCCCGTTGTTTCACCAGGTGTGCCAGCAGGCATGTCTTTACTTCGTACCAGTTACATGGCGAACCATACGGAAGAACAATTGGATTGTGCCTTAGAAATCATGGCCGATGTAGGTCGGCAATTGGGTCTGATAGCCTGATTCGACAAATCTTCGCCTTTTTCTGATTCGGTTCAACTCCAGGAGTCTGCCTTTTCGAATCTAAAGATGGCAGAGGTTCAGCAGGTGACCGGATCGGGAGTCATGCGGGAACCGAAAGAGATATTCATTCGTCAATCTAATAGATGCGCCAAGCTGGACAATGCGTCCAGCAATTCTCGGCCGGTTTGCTCCTATTCACCCTAAGTTGGGAAGGCGTTAAACAAACGTGGTTTGACCACAGAGTTAAAATTGAACACAAGCTGTACACTGTATATGAGTGATCAAGCTCGACTATTTTCAGACTCTCCAGCATGGACAACCCAAATGAGCTTAACCCATGGTGGTTAGCCTAGATGACGAAGGATCTTTTCATCATCATTTGAATTGAGGAACCAATGTATCAAGATGAAACAACCCAGCCGGTAACGTATCATTATCGAGTCCCGGAGGAACAGAATAAACGTCGAGGATGTGGCTGTCTCAGCTCCTTGTTTTTGGGCTCAATTATCCTGATTACGCTGTTCGTCTTCGTTGGTGTAGCTATCACGGCCGGGATCGTTTATTCTGGTTTGTCGGCCGAGATAGAAGACGGGATCGCAGCCCTGGATTCGGCCGGTAGCCGGGAAACCTTCGAAACTACCAGGATATTTGACCGCAACGGGGAGTTGTTGTGGGAGATTTTTGGCGATGGTAAACGAACGAACGTGCCGTTAGAGCGGATACCACAAAACTTGATAGATGGTGTTATCGCAACGGAAGACGACACTTTTTACGAAAACATCGGCCTTGATGCGCCTTCTTTGCTGGCGGCGATCATCTCCAACCTGAGAAATCCTGATGATCGGCCAAGGGGCGCCAGCACTATTACCCAGCAACTAGTCCGTCACATTGCCTTTGATTATGAAGAACGGACATCGGTGAACTACAGCCGCAAGACGAAAGAGGTTATTTTGGCCTGGCTCATGAATAAGCGGTATAACAAGGATGAGATCTTGGAGATGTATCTGAACGAGATCTATTTTGGAAACCTGGCCTACGGCGTGGAGGCCGCTGCCCAAACCTATTTTGGCAAACCGGCTACTGACCTATCCTTAGCCGAAGCAAGCCTGCTGGCCGGTTTACCTCAGAGTCCGGTTGAACTGGATCCTCTGCAAAATATTGAGGCTGCCAAGGAGCGCCAGTGGCTGGTATTGAACTTGATGTCTTCTGAAGAATTCATCACCCAAGCGGATGCTGAAGCGGCTTATTTGGCAGCACTTGAATTCGTGCCCCAGGAAGTAAGCCTGGAAGCTCCCCACTTTGCCGTCTACGTTCGTCAATTGTTAGAGGAACAATATGGACCGGAGTTAGTGGCCAATGGTGGCCTTAGGGTGACGACGACACTGGATATGAATTACCAGAGACTGGCCGAAATGTTAGCCCGCAGGCATGTCTCGGAAGTTGGACCGGAACATAACCTGACCAATGCTTCCTTAGTCGCGCTGAAACCTGGTAGCGGAGAGATTTTGGCCATGCTTGGCAGCCTGAACTATGAGGATGAATCAATTGACGGGAATGTGAATGTTGCCTTGAGCGCTCAACAGCCGGGAAGCGCGATCAAACCTATAACCTATGCGGCTGCTTTGTCTCCACATCCTGATAGCAGCGATCCAGCTTGGACAGCGGCCGATCTTTTGTGGGATGTACCTGTCGATTACGGCCAATTTGATGGCTCAGTTTATTCACCGGTTAACTATGATAGTCGTTTTCACGGTCCGGTCCGGTTGCGCGATGCCCTGGCCAATAGTTACAACATCCCGGCGGTCTTGCTGTTGCAAGATATTGGTATCGATCGAATGGTCCAGGTCGCTCAACAGATGGGCATCGCTAGCTTCCAGGATAATCCGGGACGATACGGACTCTCTTTGACCCTAGGAGGCGGCGATGTAACTCCCTTGGAATTAACTTCTGCATATGCAACTATCGCCAATGGTGGTTTCAGCATCCCACCGGCAGCCATTTTGCGCATCGAGAATACACGAGGGGAACTACTTTATGAAATCCAATCGCCTGATCTGGTCCAGGCGATCGATCCACGGGTTGCTTTTTTAATAAGCGATATTCTAGATGACGATGTCGCCAGGCAACCGGCGATGGGCAACAGCAACCCACTAGATTTGCCCTTTCCGGCCGCGGCCAAGACCGGCACGACCAATGATTTTCGCGACAATTGGACCGTTGGCTATACGCCTGGATTGGTCGTCGGCGTCTGGACAGGGAATACCGATAATAGTGAGATGATAAACGTGAGTGGTTTAACCGGAGCGGCCCCACTTTGGTCGGCCTTTATGCAAGCAGTCTATAGCGATTACGATTTATCGGCGGTTCTCAGTAGCGACACAGCCCAGCCACCAAGCGAGTTTGTGCCACCGGCCGGATTGGAATCGCGAACTATCTGTGATTTAAAATCGATCACGATTGGCGTCGAAGATTGTAACTTGACGGATTCGGAATGGTTTCTTGTCAAAGGTGAGGAGCAGGCAAACAGTCAGAAGTTTGACTCGAACGAGCTTGAATGGACTGAGATCGATCCTGGCGTTTTTGTAATACCGGCCGTAGGCTTACCGCCATTACCAGATACTGTTCAAGTAGCAGTGGACGATGACGTTTTACCGAGCCAGCAATATTGTCATTTTGAACAGGGAACAGACCTAGAATTTTTGCCGTCCGATGCAGTGCCTACTCTTTTCTTAACTGCTCCTCGAAATCAGGAGAGTTTAAAATCAGCTCATGAATGGGCTTCCGATCACAACCTGCCCATCTTGCCGGCCGAATATTGCTCTGAAGACCTCCTGGCTGCTGCTCGAGATCCGAATATCGCTGCCGTATGGCGTATCATCAGCCCTAAGGGCGGTGAGAAATTGGACGGCATCGTTCCCATCATTGGCACGGCCGATTTTGATCCCCAAAAGGTGCAATTTTATAAAATCGAATTGGGAATGGGCGATCTTGAGAATCCGCAATGGGTAACCCT